>JAKIYP010000011.1 GCA_022708505.1 Bacteroidota bacterium | reverse complement strand
TATGAAGGAAAAGAAAACAGGTATCAAAAGCTTTTACGCAAAGTCATAAAAGAAGGTATTGAGACCAAAGTATTGATGTTGTCTGCAACTCCGGTAAACAACCGCTTCAACGATTTGAAAAATCAATTGGCACTTGCATACGAAGGAAATCCGGAATTAATTGATAATAAACTTGAAACTAAGAGTGGAATAGAACAGATTTTCAGGAAAACACAACAAGCTTTCAATCTTTGGAGCAGATTTGAGACGGCAAACAGGACAACCGAAAAGTTGTTGGATATGCTGGATTTCGATTTCTTTGAAATATTAGATTCACTCACCATAGCACGTTCGAGAAAACACATTACAACTTACTACGACACAACCGCTATTGGTAAGTTTCCGGTACGAAATAAACCTGTTTCAATACAAAGTCCACTTACAGAAAATGGAGAAGTAACCTATGTTGACATAGCCGAAAAATTAACCCTGCTTAATCTTTCTATTTACACACCTTTAAATTACATTCTGCCAAGCAAAATAAATTCGTATGCCGAATTGTACGATAAAACAGTGAAGTCCGGCAGGCTAACACAAATTGACCGTGAAAGGAGCCTTCAAATTCTCATGCGCATCAACTTACTGAAACGTCTTGAGAGTTCTGTTGACTCTTTCAGAATTACCCTTGAAGGTATTATCACGCAAATAGAAGAAGCACTAAAAACAATTGAAAAGGGCTCAAAAGAAACTTATCAGGGAATTCAGGCACGGATGAATGAGGAAGATTTTGACTGGGAGGCAGATTGGGGCGATGAAGAAAACGTGATTGGTAAGAAAATCAAAGTCCATATAGCCGACATGGACACCCGAAAATGGAAAGAGGATTTAAGTGAAGACCTGGTCATCTTGAATCAACTTTGGAGCAATATTGTCGATATTTGGGGACAGAAAGATTTTAAACTCCAACAACTTATTGCATTATTAGAAACTAAAATCAATACGCCATTCAATCCGGGAAACAAAAAGGTTATCATCTTCACTGCATTTGCTGATACTGCTAATTATTTGTATGAAAATATCCAGGGATATATCAAAGACACCTATGGTCTACATACAGCATTAATTACAGGTTCAAGGAAAATATGCAACACAAAGCACATCCCGTCTGATCTAAATACCTTACTCACCTGCTTTTCGCCTTTATCAAAAGACAAAGATCAATTATATCCAAAATTGAACGATTCCATTGATTTACTAATTGCTACTGATTGTATCTCAGAAGGACAAAACCTGCAAGATTGCGATTATCTTATCAATTATGACATTCACTGGAATCCGGTTAGAATCATCCAACGATTTGGACGAATCGACCGTATCGGTTCTAAAAATGAAAGCATTACCCTGGTAAACTTCTGGCCTGATGTTACGCTTGATGCTTATATCAACTTAAAACAAAGAGTTGAAAGCCGCATGTTGATTAGTAATATGGCCAGTACCGGTGATGATAATATTCTGAATACCGATGAGAAAGATTTGGAATACCGGAAAATTCAGCTTCAAAAACTACAGGAAGAAGTTATTGACCTCGAAGATTTGCGAGAGGGTGTAAGCATAACCGACCTTGGTTTAAATGATTTCAGGGTTGACCTTTCCAACTTTATAAAAACCTATGGAGAACTAACACATATACCGGAAGGACTTCACGGTGTTGTCAGTTCAACAG
The DNA here is from genome assembly GCA_022708505.1 of Bacteroidota bacterium. Taxonomy (GTDB): domain Bacteria; phylum Bacteroidota; class Bacteroidia; order Bacteroidales; family Paludibacteraceae; genus Paludibacter. Next base: position 51,964 of record JAKIYP010000011.1, on the reverse strand, counting down.
AAACACTTGAACAAGGTGTTATATTCGTTCTTAAGAATGTGAACAGCAGTGTAAATATCAACAAGCTGAATCGACTGCATCCTTATTACTTGGTTTACATCAAGAATTCCGGTGAACTTTTCCTGAACCATGTGGAATCCAAAAAAATATTGGATGCGATGCGTATGTTATGCAAGGGTAAAAGTGAACCACTTAAAGACCTTTGCCGGAAGTTAAGTTCAGAAACAGACGAGTATCACGATATGAATTCCTATTCGCAATTGCTCAAACAAAGTATTGGCACCATCCTACGAACAGAGGAAGAAAAAGAAGTACTCAGTTTATTTAAATCCGGTGGCACTACAGCCTTGAAAGACAAATTCAAAGGTGTTGAAGATTTCAAACTAATCTCTTTCCTAATTGTAAGATAAATGGATTTATTTAGTTTGCCACACACCACCAAAGTAAACAAGGTTATACCGAAAAACACCTTCGATAGCTATTCTACAACTAAACATAAAAAGTTGCTGTCAGAACTCGTGTATCGGATTGTCTGGGCACATAAAATTTCAAGTGAGACTACAAATTTAAACACGAAAGAAATCAAAGAAATTCAGGTTTTCAAAATTGAACTGAAAAGCAAACAGGAGATTCAACCTATCCTGGATATGATTGACAAGTCAATTCCTTACACCATAATTTTCGTGATTGAATATGAAGGTTTGATATATCTTTCTACTTCCTCTAAACATCCACATCCTATAAACGAAGATAATTCAGTTATAGATTGGACGTTTCAAACAGATTGGTTTAACCCGGATGAAAATCCATACAAGATAAACCTGAAGAAGAATATCGATACGGTATTCCATGATTTTTGTGTTCAATTATCCGGCAAACCAACATTTGAAACAAAATCATTAGGAGACATTATTGCATATACAAAAACGGTGAAAGCATTGGAGAGTGAAATTGAAAAACTTAAATCCGGTATTGCAAACTGCAAACAGTTTAATAGAAAGGTAGAGTTGAATTTGAAATTGAAGGAGGTAGAGAGACAACTGAAAGAAGTTAACAATTTATAGCGACACATAACTCATACACTGAATATTATGACAGAAAAACACATCTACATCAACGGTGTTTACAGAAAAGTAATTGAAGAAATACTTCAATCCAATCAACCAATAGGATATTTACAAGCATACTCTCCTTATAAGATTAAAGAATTAGTCAAGTATCCACCGGATGAAAACACGAAATGGATACTATATGGTTCATACACCTCTCATCTTAAACTAATTGCTTTTACTGCTGAAATTGTTAAATGGGAAGACAAACAGAATTTGTCCTATGAGCGTAAGGTAGAAGTAGGTGTGTTTTTGGAGGCATACCAACCAAAGGAGGTAGACCTTTTTCAATCGGATACCAAAAACTTATTAACCATTACCAATCTTTGTATACTAATAAACCCTGTTCCGGTTAGTAGGATGATTAAGCTCAAAAACAACCAACCATTAAAAGAACGTACACGTTCCGGAGGTTGGAGTTATGTTTATCCCTTGCATAATTGGGATGCAGTAGATCAAAAGGAACAGTACGATTTGGCATTTGAGAAAGATGTGCAAATGGACAAAAAGATGAAATAATACAAATAATTCATAAAAACGTAAATTCATTAACCTTACAAGTAAATAATTTTGTACCTTTGCGATGAAAATTAAATATAAGAACAACAAACTCGAAAAATCACTCACCCATGATAAGGAGCTTATAAAGTCGTACGGTGAGCTGGCCAAAAAGATTAAAGAAAGAATAAAGCAGCTTACTGCAGCAGAAAACCTGTCGGTCATTGCATTACTTCCTGCTTTGCGATTGCATCCGTACAAAGGGAATCGGGTTGGCGAATGGTCTGTTGATATCAAAGATAACTGGCGAATAGTTTTTGAAATTGCACAAAGTCCTATTCCCCAAAAAGAAGATGGAGGTGTAAATCTAACACAAATTACTGTCATAGAAATTGTTTCAGTAGAAGACCCACATTAACACACACAATCATGACTAATTCAGAAGCAAAAAAACAACTTTTATCCTGCCCCGGCGATACCATTCAGGAGCATATTGATGCTATAGGAATGTCGCAGGCCGAATTGGCCGAACGATTAGGCAGGTCAGTCCCGAAACTTAACGAATTGATAAAAGGTAAAGCCCCGATAACCAAAGAAACAGCCACCAAGCTCGAATATGTATTGGGTATTCCGGCGAGCTTTTGGCTCAGTTTAGAAAGAAACTATCAGGACGAATTACTGGAAATTGAACAATTGGAGTTTCTGGAACAATGTGTTGAATGGCTAAAAGCATTTCCGGTTTCAGCCATGAAAAAAATGGGTATATTGCCTGTAACAAATGAAAAGCGTGTGTTGGCAGAGAGCCTGTTAAAATTTTTCAGGGTTGCTTCTCCCAATCAATGGGCGAGCTTATACACCAATAATGAATTAGCATTCAAAATTGACCTCCGATATACTGCTGATCCACAAGCCATTTCTGTATGGTTGCGTTTGGGAGAGATTCAGGCAGAAAAAATACAAACTATGGATTTTGATAAAAAGTTAATTCGTGAACGAATAAATGAAATCCAAACTTTATGTTACCAAATGCCTGACAACTGGATGAGCAAATTACAGGAAATATGTAGCGAATGTGGTATTGCATTAGTATATACTCCTTGTATTTCGAAAGCACCTATTTATGGCGCTTCAAGATGGATAAAAAACTATTCGAAGCCATTAATTCAAATTACAGATCGTCAGAAAGATTACAATGCATTCTGGTTTTCATTTTTTCACGAATTGGCTCACATTTTATACCATGGCAAAAAGGATGTATTTATTAGTCTGGACAATATAGAGCCTGACGATGAAAAGGAAAAGCAGGCCGATGATTTTGCTGCACGGATGTTATTGTCAGAAAAGGAGAGAAATGAATTATTTCAACACTCAGATTTATCTCCGGAGTTAATTTTGGCTTTTAGTAGAAAATATGGCAGAAATCCGTCAATCATAGTTTCTCAAATTCAAAGACAAACGAAGGTTTATAATGATTTCAATTTAAACAGGTTGAAAATAAAAGTGAACTTTGATCAATTTGAATCGATACGGATGTAAGAAACAAGGAGAAAAATCGAAAAAGAAAGCGTGGGATTGTAGTTGGCAAATACCGTTTCAGCGAGATTGCAGATAACAGGTATCAGTGTGAAGTGAATCAATATGGGCAAATTGCATTTGATGAATGGATGAAATTACCCGAACGTTACCCAAATCTAGAATTGGACGTGTTTCAAATAATGCCAAACCATATCCATGCCATCATATTATTGACGAATCCCGCCACCGTAGGGGCAACCCTTGCGGTTGCCCCTATTGGGAACACGGTTGCCCCAAATGGGAACACGGTTGCCCCAAATGGGAACACGGTTGCCCCAAATGGGAACACGGTTGCCCCAAATGGGGATGACATTACCCCTATTGCAAATGATATTATCAGGGCAGGGGTGAACCCTGCCCCTACGGGGGTATCTGATATTGTTGGGGCATATAAATCGTTGGTGGCGAATGGTTGTTCAGTTTAAAAACATAAATTTTTGATTAAACATACCAATGGGTAACCAACCTATTTTTCCCACTCCGGCCCCACCGCATCACTCGGCATCCGCCAATCACCGCGCGGCGACAAATTAATCGAACCGACTTTTGGTCCGTCGGGCATGCAGGAGCGTTTGAATTGTTGCGCGTAGAATCTTCTCAGGAAAACCTTCAGCCACTTGGATATTACCTCTTCAGTATAAATATCTTTAAAGGCCTGATTGGCCAAGAAGAAAATCTTATCGGGACTGAAACCGAAACGCACGAAGTAATACAGGAAGAAGTCGTGCAGTTCGTAAGGACCAACCAGGTCTTCTGTTTTCTGGGCAATGTTGCCATTATCATCGGCAGGGAGCAACTCCGGACTGACCGGCGTAATAAGTACATCCTGCAAGACGGCTTCTGACTGAGCATCCAGCTGATGCGAAGCCCATTCGACTAAATACCGGACTAATGTTTTGGGTATGCCACTGTTGACGGCATACATAGACATGTGGTCGCCATTGTAAGTGGCCCAGCCGAGCGCTAATTCCGATAAATCGCCGGTTCCCACGACTAAGCCATTGGTTTTGTTGGCCATGTCCATCAGGATTTGGGTACGTTCCCGTGCCTGGGTGTTTTCGTAGGTCACATCGTGTTGATTCGGGTCGTGTTTTATATCCTTGAAATGTTGGATGCAAGCATCTTTAATTGAAATCTCGTGCATTGTGATACCCAGCGATTGCATCAGGCTAATGGCATTATTATAAGTGCGATCAGTCGTGCCGAAGCCGGGCATGGTGATGCCGATTACTTTTTTGCGGTCGTAACCGAGTTTGTCGGCCGTTTTCACGCAAACCAGCAAAGCCAGTGTCGAATCCAATCCGCCGGAAATGCCAATTATCATCGTCTCCGCTTTGGTATGCTTCCAGCGTTGTGCCAGTCCGCCTACCTGTATAGAGAAAATTTCTTCGCAATGCGCATCCCGGTTGGCAGTAGGAGGCACAAATGGATATTTCTCTATGCTCCTGTGCAGACGCTCAAAAGGTATATCCGACGACTTGCATGGGATGGTTTGATACGTTGCATCCGATTTTGCCTGATAGAAATTGGAATTTCTGAGCTTCTCTGCCTTTAATTTCTCGGTATCGATTTCAGCAATAACCAATTGTGATTCGAATGAGAAGCGTTCAGATGATTGAATGATGACCCCGTTTTCAGCAATAATTCCGTTACCGGCATACACCACATCGGTAGATGATTCTCCAAAACCAGCTGAAGCATAGATGTATCCGGCATGACATCGACCAGATTGTTGTTCAATCAGTTGTCGCAGGTAGCGGTGTTTGCCAATCAGTTCATTCGAAGCGGAAAGGTTGAATATCAGATCGGCACCGTGCAGACAATGTTGTGTGGACGGTGGAAGCGGAACCCATAAGTCTTCGCAAATTTCGGTTCCAAACAGTACATCCTGGTATTTAAATAACAGATTGGTTCCAAAAGGAACGTCGGTTTCATTCAACCGGATGATTTCCGGCTTATCTGCAATGCCGGAGGCAAACCATCTTTTCTCGTAGAACTCGTTGTTGTTAGGAAGATAGGATTTCGGAATGATTCCAAGCACCTTGCCCGACTGAAAAACAAGGGCTACGTTATAAAGTTGGTTGTGTACACGCAGGGGCATACCGGCTATGACGATAACACTCAACGCGTATGTTTTCAACAGGATATCATCTAATGCAGCTTCGGCATCAGATAATAATTGTTGTTGCAAAAACAAATCAGCACAACTGTATCCGGTAATAGCCAGTTCGGGAAAACACAGGATTTCGACCTGTTCCCGTTCCGCCTGTTCAATCAGTTCCGATATTTTCGACCTGTTGAATTTGCAATCAGCCACCCTGACTTCAGGAATTGCTGCGGCTACTTTGATAAAACCATGCTTCATTATATTTACTATTTGACTATTTTTGCAACCATATAAGTCATGTAAGAACCATATAAGTTATTGTAGAACCTTTGAATTTAATTAACCACTGACCACTATTCTGTTCGCTCTTCCATATCACTCAAATGCAGCTTAAGCGATTTTACCGAAATCTGAATTTCCCAGGCTGATAATCCCAGTGAGATAATTAGTAAAAGCAATGCCAATCCGAATATATAAGCTGAAAGAATTTGTGAGCCCAGGTAGATCAGAAACATTGTAGCCACGCATAGCAACAAACTCACAACTCCGCAAAGCTGCATGTATTTTGTCAGTGCCAGCCTTTTACGCAGGTTCATGATCTGTGCTTTCGTGATGGCTGAACGGTCCAACATGTATTTGTCTTTCAGTGTTCTGACCAATTGTGCATAAGACAAAAAACGATTTGTATATGCCAATAGTATCAGCGAAACTGCCGAAAATAGGAACGTTGGTGTTATGAGTGTCAGTTCTTCCATGTTTTTCGTCTAATGTCTAACATCTAATGACAAATGTCTTGTCTAAAAGTCAATATTAAATATTTATGTATATCTTATTCGTTTATGTCTTTTGACATTTGACATTAGACGCTAGACTATTATTTAGAATTTTTCAACATGAATTTGTCCGGGTTGCTTGCGGCTATGTTCAATGAAACCATCTTTTCCCAAACATTCGATCATGCCGTTTACCATATTGGGGTTACCACAAAGGAAAACATGGGTGTTTTCGGGTGTCGGTTTGAAGCCCCACATTTTTTCGACAGTACCTTCTTCCCAGATTTCCTGGATAAATTGCGTTTTGCCTTTCCAGGTTACGTGTTCCTTGTGAGGTTCTGTGATTGTTGGAATATAATCGAAATGAGGAGCAATGGTTTCCAACAGGTTCAATTCAGAAGAATAACCCAGATCCCACGAATTGGCCGCACCGTGAATTACCACGATATTACCTTTTCTTTTCAGGGCATCCGAACGCAACATGCTCATGTAAGGCGCTACTCCGGTTCCGGTTGCAATCAATACAATATTATGGTTTTCATCCACTTCATCCAGCGTGAACATGCCCACGAAACGTTGTCCAACCCAAATTTTATCACCAATTTGCAGGTTAAACAAACGCGGTGTCAACGCACCTGAATGCACCAGGGTAATATAAAATTCAACATAATCTTTTGATACGTTTGATGATGCAATAGAATAAGCTCTCTTGATTAATTTGTCGGGTGCAGGTTCTACCACTTCGTCGGTTGCCTCGGGACATTTCGGGCTGCTTGGCGGTAAACCGATACCCACAAACTGACCCGGTTTAAAATCCGGCAACTCCCATCCGAGCGGTGCGATTCTGAATACTTTCATGATTGGTGAAACCTGTACCACCTGTTGAACAATTGCATTTAATTCTTCCATTTTCTTCCTGTTAAATATTGAATTTAAAATTTACATGCAAAGATATTATTTTTTTGTAAACAAATGCAAATTGGATTGATTGTAAAAGCCTATAAATGTAATTTTGAAAGCCGGATGTTGATCTTTTTTCTTACTTTTGCATTTAAAACAACACATAAACCACAAAAGGCACAAAAGAAAAACCAAGAAACCACAAAAGGAAAATAAAGAATTCAAAATTAATAGATTGTAATAAAATTCTTTAAATTACTAACAATTAACCCATTAATAACTCTTTTGTGATTTCTTGGTTTTTCTTTTGTGCCTTTTGTGGTAAAAATATAAATCATGATTGTTTGTATTGCTGAAAAACCCTCTGTTGCCCGTGATCTGGCTGATATTCTTGGCGCTAAAACTAAGAAGGACGGTTATTATGAAGGTAATGGTTATCAGGTAACCTGGACATTCGGGCATTTGTGCGGATTGCTGGAGCCTCATGAATATGCTCCGGAATGGAAAGCATGGGCGCTGAGTATGCTCCCCATGATTCCGCAGCGTTTCGGCATCAAAGTGATGGATAACAGCGGGGTGCAAAAGCAGTTCAACGTCATCAAGAGTTTGGTCGCTGTTGCTGATGGGGTGGTTAATTGCGGGGATGCGGGACAGGAAGGTGAGCTCATTCAGCGTTGGGTGTTGCAGAAAGCCTTGTGTAAAGCACCGGTGAAACGTCTCTGGATTTCATCGCTGACCGAAGATGCGATTCGCGAAGGTTTTAAAAGTTTAAAAGACGAGAAACAATATCAGCGTTTGTACGAGGCTGGTTTGTCGAGGGCAATTGGAGACTGGTTGCTCGGGATGAATGCTACACGATTGTACACATTAAAATATGGAAGAAATAAACAAGTGTTGTCAATTGGTCGCGTGCAAACACCTACTTTGGCATTGATTGTGAACCGCCACCTCGAAATTGAGAACTTCAAACCTGAAAAATACTTCGAACTCAAAACGGTGTACCGCGATACGGTTTTTTCCTGCTCAAAAGGTAAATTTGCTTCGGAAGAGGAAGGAAAGGACTTGCTGCAAAAGATACAAGAGTCAGATTTTCAGATTATTGATATTGCTATTAAAAAAGGCAATGAATCAGCTCCACGCCTGTTCGACTTAACATCTTTACAGGTTGAATGCAATAAGAAATTTGCTTTCTCCGCAGACGAAACGCTGAAACTCATTCAATCGCTTTACGAGAAAAAAATCACTACCTATCCGCGTGTGGATACGACTTACCTGAGTGAAGATATCTATCCTAAGATTCCAAATATCCTGAAAGGATTGAAAGATTATGTCACGCTGACTGAAATGCTGCTGACCGGCAAATTACCCAAGACAAAAAAGGTTTTTGATAATAAAAAGGTGACCGATCACCATGCCATTATCCCGACAGGCGTACATCCGGTGAACCTCACAACTGATGAACGAAAAGTTTTCGACCTCGTTGCCAAGCGCTTTATTGCCAATTTCTATCCGGAATGTAAGATTTCTACCACGACTGTATTAGGTGAAGCGGCAGAACTGGAATTTAAAGTCACCGGTAAGCAAATTTTAGAACCCGGTTGGCGGGTGGTTTTCGAAGATCCGAATAAAGATGCTGTTAATAACAAGGACAATACAGACGAGCAGGAAAGCACGGAAGAATCAGGCATCCTGCCTTTGTTTGAAAAAGGGGAGAAGGGACCGCACACGCCCGGTTTGAACGAGAAATGGACTTCAGCACCTCGTCCCTATACCGAAGCGATTTTGCTGCGTGCCATGGAAACTGCCGGTAAATTGATTGATAATGAAGAATTAAGAGATGCCATGAAAGAAAATGGCATTGGTCGTCCATCGACCCGTGCGGCTATTATCGAAACTTTGTTCAAAAGAGATTATATCCGTAAGGAAAAGAAAAATTTGATTCCCACTGCTACCGGCATAGAGTTGATCCAGATTATTCAGGAAGATTTATTAAAATCGGCTGAGTTGACCGGTATTTGGGAGAAAAAGCTACGGGAAATAGAAAAAGGCGCTTTTGAAGCCGGACAGTTTCTGGAAGAATTGAAAGAAATGCTTGTGCGAATCGTCAAAAATGTAAAAACGGATAACCGTACGCAGGAGCAGTTAATACAGGCATCGGTAACAGCATCATTTTCCGGAGATGAAATTGTTGGCACGGTTTGTCCTCTTTGTCGCAAAGGTCATATCCTCAAGGGAAACACCGCCTACGGATGCAGCGAATGGAAAAATGGATGCAACTTCCGGCAACCCTTTTCCTAACTTTACCAGAACCAACCACTAACCACTAACCACCAATCAATCTATTCTCAATCACTTTTATAACCAAAAAAAACTGTTAACTTTGCATCTGTTTTTGATAAAACGTGCATTGAATAATTAATGGAATATCAGATATATACTTTGTCGAACGGGTTGAGGTTGATACACAAGCCCGACACCATGGCGGTGACCTATTGTGGGATGGTGATTAACGCGGGTTCGCGGGATGAAACGGAGACAGAGCAGGGGATGGCGCATTTTGTAGAACATCTGTTGTTCAAGGGTACTGCTAAAAGACGTTCGGGCCACATCATCAACCGGTTGGAGAATGTAGGAGGGGAGTTGAATGCTTATACTTCGAAAGAAGAAACGGTAGTTTATGCAGCTGTGTTGAATGAACACCTGGATAAAGCCATGGATTTGATTGGCGATATCGTTTTTCATTCCACTTTTCCGCAGAAAGAGATAGATAAGGAAAAAATCATTGTTATAGATGAAATACAGTCGTATAATGACAGTCCCTCGGAGTTGATTTACGATGATTTTGAAGAAATACTTTTTGATTACCCGATTGGACATAACATCCTGGGAAAAGCGGAATTACTGGAGCAATATCAGTCAGCCGATACGAAAAGTTTCGTGGATCGCTTTTACCTGCCGGGAGAAATGGTGTTTTTCGTGCTGGGGAATATCAAGGAAGCCAAATTGCTTCGCTGGGCGGAGAAATTTCTGGTCAATGGCAGTAACCGGGAAAGCAATCATAACCGGGTGAGTCCGGGTGAGTATAAACCAGCGCATCGGTCGTACAAAAAAGATACTTTTCAGGTGCATTACATGCTGGGCAACCGTTGTTTTGATATGCATCATGCCGATCGCATTGGTATGTACCTGCTGAACAACATACTGGGTGGTCCGGGGATGAACAGTCTGCTGAATTTATCGTTGCGGGAAAAGAACGGACTTGTGTATAATGTTGACTCTGTTTATCAGCCGATGACCGATACCGGGATGTGGACAGTTTATTTCGGTTGTGATGCAGATAATTTCAAAAAATGTGAGCGACTCGTCAAACAGGAACTCAGGAAGTTGAGAGAGGAGAAAATATCGGAAAGTCAGCTGAAAAAATACAAGTTGCAGTTGCTTGGGCAAATGGCTATTTCTATGGAACAAAAAGAAAATCATGCAATCGGACTCGGAAAGAGCTTGTTGCGTTACGGGAAAGTGGATAAAATGGAAATCATTCGTGAACGCATCATGTCAGTCAATAGCGAAAAGTTGCAGGAAATTGCCCGTCAGGTGTTTGATGAAAGTCAGCTTTCGACCCTGAAATATTATTAGAAAATTGATTGGACGTAATGGAACAGGAAGAATATATACTGGCACATGGCGATGCTGAACCGGATTACTTAGCGAAGATCAACCGGAAAACGCACCTGAAGATGATTAATCCGAGGATGTTATCCGGTCATTTGCAGGGCAGGGTATTGTCGATGCTGAGCAAGATGATTCAGCCGGAACGTATCTTAGAAGTAGGGACTTATACCGCTTATTCAGCGCTTTGTCTGGCTGAAGGATTATCAGCAAAAGGTAAATTGCATACCATCGAGTGTGATGACGAACTGGAAGATTTTATCCGTGAGAACATCCAAAGCTCACCCTATCAGGAGCAAATTGTATTGCATATTGGTGATGCCAAAAAGCTGATTCATGAAATGGATGTAATGTTTGATCTGGTTTTTTTAGATGCTGATAAAAGGGAGTATCAGGTGTATTATGATGCTGTATTTCCAAAACTGAAAAAAGGAGGCTTTATGCTGGTTGATAACACTTTGTGGGATGGGAAAGTGCTGCTTGAAGTGGATGAGAGGGACAATCAGACAGAAGCTATTCGAAAGTTTAATGATTATGTAGCGGCAGATTCACGCGTGGAAAAGCTGATATTGCCGTTAAGAGATGGTTTGACGTTGATAAGAAAAAAGTAAATATGGAGTACCCTTACGAAATAGAAATGAAAGTGCGCGATTACGAGTGTGACATCCAGGGCATAGTGAATAATTCGGTCTATCAAAACTATCTGGAACATGCCCGTCATGAGTACCTGCGCAGCAACGAGGTGAGCTTTGCTGAAATGCACAATCGTGGTGTGGATGCAGTAGTGGCCAGGATTGAAATGGCTTTTAAAACACCGCTGCGACCGGGAGATGATTTTGTTGTCAAAATCAATGTGCAGAAAGAAGGCGTAAAATATGTATTTCATCAGGTTATCTATCGCAAAGCAGATATGAAGCTGAGTCTGAAGGCTCGTGTGGATGCGGTGGTGACGGTGAATGGAAAATTGGTTTCAGCCGTTCCGGAGTTTGATAAACTGGTGATGAATCCATAAACTATTTTAGTTTTCAGTTGTTTGAGTATCGTGTGAAAACCACGCGATAACATACATTATAACAACGTAAAAAGTAAAAATATGAGTGATACAAATGAATTTCTGACCGTAGAAGAAAATATCGTACGCATGCTGAAAACAGTGTACGACCCTGAAATACCAGTCAATATCTACGATCTCGGACTGATTTACAAGATTGACCTGAATGAGGATGGTCATTTGACCATTGACATGACATTGACTGCTCCGAATTGTCCTGCTGTGGACTTCATTGTGGAGGATGTACGCATGAAAACAGCGAGTGTGGAAGGCGTTAATAGTGTAGATGTGGAGATTGTGTTTGATCCACCCTGGGATAAAGACATGATGTCGGAAGAAGCGCAACTTGAACTTGGATTTTTATAATTAGCGAAGCCTATGATATACTTTGTCTCGGATGCCCACCTTGGTTCTTTGTTGGAAAAAGATCCCCGTTCGCATGAGCTGAAGCTGGTGCGCTGGCTTGATATGGTTAAAAAAGATGCAGAGATCATCTACCTTCTGGGTGATATCTTTGATTTCTGGTATGAGTATAAAACTGTGGTTCCCAAAGGCTTTGTCAGATTGCTTGGCAAGCTGGCAGAAATGACGGATGCCGGTATTGAAATTCATTTCTTCATCGGTAACCACGATTTGTGGACATTCGACTATTTAGAAAAAGAGATCGGGCTGAAGGTGCATTACGAACCGGTAATTGTGGAACACAGTGGGAAAAATTTCTTTTTGGCTCATGGGGATGGGCTCGTGAAATCAGATATGAAATTCAACTTTCTGAGAAGCATGTTTCACAGTAAGTTTACGCAGAAGCTATTCGGGTGGGTGCCACCACGGATTGGACAAACGCTCGGTTATACCTGGTCGAAACTGAATCGGGAGAAGATTACGGATGAAGACAACAGTTATCAGGGAGAGGATAAAGAAGAATTGGTTGTTTTCGCCAAAAATTACCAGTCTGAGCCACACATTGATTATTTTGTTTTTGGTCACCGGCATATTGATCTCAATTTAAAGTTAAAAAACGATTCCCAGGTCATCATTCTGGGAGATTTTGTAAGTATCTTTTCCTACGGAGTATTTAATGGAAAAGAATTCAATCTCGAATATTTTGAAGCATAGTATAAAAACAAAAATATTTATTATAAAGCATGTCAGAAAAGAAACCGTTGATCCTGATTACCAATGATGATGGCGATACAGCCAAAGGAATTAATGTATTAACAAAGTTGATGATGGAAATTGGAGATGTTGTGGTGATGGCGCCGGATGGACCCCGTTCTGGTCAATCGAACGCGCTTACTGTAAACCATCCGATTCGTTTTAAGAAGCTGGAAGATAAACCCGGACTGATTCGGTACTCCTGCAACGGAACTCCCACAGACTGTGTGAAGCTGGCGTTGAATGAGGTGTTACACCGGAAACCCGATTTACTGGTATCCGGAATCAATCACGGTTCCAATGCAGCTATCAATGTTATTTATTCAGGAACGATGGGGGCTGTGCTGGAAGGATGTGAGAATGCTATACCATCGATAGGTTATTCCATCTCCAATTTCGATCCGGATGCTGATTTTTCTGCTTTTGAACCTTATATACTCCAAATAGCCCGACAGATATTGAAAAATGGGTTGCCTTACGGCATTTGTTTGAATGTAAACGCACCTAAAGCTGCTATTAAGGGCGTTAAGATAGCCCGTCAGTGCGAGGGGCACTGGACAAAGGAATTTGCAAGGGCCACCGACCCCCATGGTCGCAACTACTATTGGCTGACAGGCTATTTCGATAACCACGAACCCGAAGCGCAGGATACCGACGAATGGGCGCTGGCTAATGATTATGTGTCAGTGGTGCCGACTAAGATTGATATGACGGCGCATGAATATTTGGGGGAATTGCGGGGGGTGATGGATGCCATAATTCGATAATTCAATTATCCGATAATTTAATAACACGATAATTCAATAACGCGATAACGTGTAGAGACGCCCTATTAGGGCGTCTCTACCATGCACATTTGCATTGCCATAATATAATAGACGCCCTATTAGGGCGTCTCTACAACAATACCACCAATTTCGCACATTTATTAAACAGACGCCCTAATAGGGCGTCTCTACGGTGTTAAATAATCAATTTTTGATTATATTTACATCCTGTTTACAAACCAATTAACCTATTACAAATCATGAATGAAAAATTTTTCAATCGATTTCGTATACTATCTACACGTATGCAGAATTGGGATTATGGGTGGAATGCCCCCTATTTTATAACGATCTGCACACAAAAACGTACCTTTTATTTCGGGAATATCATTGAAGGCAAAATGGAATTGTCGGAAATTGGAAAAATTGCACAACAATATTGGACAGAAATTCCGACACATTTTCCGTATGTACATTTAGGTGCATTTGTGATTATGCCGAATCATATTCATGGGATTGTAATAATTGATAAACCAAACGTACGGACGCCCGATTTACAAAACGTAGAGGTGCCCGATTTACAAAATGTAGAGACGCCCGATTCGGGCGTCTCTACAATAAAACAAACAATGGCGGCATCAAAAAAATGGAAACCTGAAACACTGGGTGTTATTATCAATCAGTACAAACGGAAAGTAACCATCGATATACGCAGAATCAATCCACACTTTGCATGGCAAACCCGTTTTTACGACCATATCATCAGAAATCATGAATCATATGTTCGTATAGAACATTACATTATCAATAATCCATTGAAATGGGTTGATGACCATTTTTTTTGAACGATGATTACATTGCGCATTATTTTCAAATCAATTTTGCATCATTTTCAATATTGCACAAACGTAGAGACGCCCTATTAGGGCGTCTCTGTCATGCACATTTGCATTTCGTTAATATTAGACGCCCTAATAGGGCGTCTCTACACATTCGTACGTTTGAACGTTCGTGCGTTTTAATATTAGGTCGATTCAACAACCGGTGCCGCAAAATGCTGTTCGCTCATGCGTTTGTACCACGCGTAACGCCATTTGGCATTGTCTTCGGCAGCGATGAACAATTCTTTGGCTGCTTCCGGGAACTGTTTCAACAGAGAGGTATAACGCACTTCACTGCGGAGGAAGTCCTGGAACATATCCCATTGCGGTTCTTTAGAATCCAGCTGCATCGGGTTTTTACCTTCTTCTTCCAAAGCCGGATTGTAACGATACAGATGCCAGTATCCTGATTTTACCGCATTTTCCTGTTGTTCTCCGTTTGAACTACCCATGCCGGCAACGAGTCCGTGACTGATACAAGGTGAGTAAGCAATGATTACAGATGGCCCGTCGTATGCTTCTGCTTCGCGGATGGCTTTCAATGCCTGAGCCTGATTAGCTCCCAGCGCGATCTGAGCTACATATACATATCCATAAGTGGCAGCAATCATACCCAGGTCTTTCTTGCGAACACGTTTTCCGGATGCTGCAAACTTGGCAACGGCACCAACCGGAGTCGATTTGGATGCCTGTCCACCTGTGTTCGAATAAACTTCAGTATCCAACACTAAGATGTTCACATTTTTACCGGAAGCAAGTACGTGGTCTAATCCACCGAAGCCGATGTCGTAAGCCCAACCGTCACCACCAATAATCCATTGTGACTGTTTAACCAAGTATTTAGACAAACCGCTGATTTCCTTGCAGTATCCGCATTTACCTTCTTTTACAAGCGGTTTGATTTTCGCTGCAAGTTCCAGTGTTTTGTCACCATCATTCTTATTCTCAATCCATTCGGCGAACAAGCCCTTCAGTTCATCAGAACAGCAGTTTTCGTTGATAGCAGCAGTCATCAGACGCTCAATACGATCACGCATTTGCTCGTTCGCAAACAACATACCCAGACCAAATTCGGCATTGTCTTCAAATAAAGAATTTGCCCATGCCGGTCCACGACCTTCGTCGTTGGTAGTATATGGAGTAGAAGGAGCTGATGCAGAGTAGATAGAAGAACATCCGGTTGCATTGGCCACAATCTGACGCTCGCCGAACAGCTGAGAAACTAATTTTACATACGGAGTTTCACCACAACCGGCACATGCACCAGAGAACTCGAACAGTGGCGTTGCCAGCTGAGAGTTCTTCACGTTGGCTTTTACATCAACCAAATGTTGTTTGGTTTTCACATTTTCCACGCAGAAATCCCAGTTATCCTGATTTTCGTATTGTGTTTCGATAGGTACCATTTTCAGTGCTTTGCCGTTTTTGTTACCCGGACAAACTTCAGCACAGTTATCGCAACCCATACAGTCGAGCACGTCAACCTGAATGCGGTAAGTCATACCAGCAAATTGTTTTCCGTTGGCTTTCAGACTGGCGAAAGGAGCGTTGGCTTGTTCGGCTTCATCTAAAATGAATGGACGGATGGCAGCGTGCGGACAAACATAGGCACATTGGTTACACTGGATACAGTTTTCCATTTCCCAAACCGGAACAGTGGCAGCTACACCACGTTTTTCGTATTTGGTCGTTCCCTGAATCCAGGTTCCGTCTTCACGGCCTTTGAATACAGAGACAGGAAGGTCATCACCGGCCTGTTTATTTACCGGAACCACGATGTTTTTGATGAAATCAGGGATGTTGCTGTCGATAATATCATTCTCATCAACCAGATTAGCCCATTCAGCAGGAACATCAACCACGGTATATTCACCACCGCGATCAACAGCTGCATAGTTCATGTTGATAACCTTCTCACCTTTTTTACCATAGGACTTCACGATGGCATTCTTCATTTCTTTTACTGCCAGTTCGTAAGGAATCACGTTGGTAATTTTGAAGAATGCTGATTGTAAGATGGTGTTGGTACGATGACCAAGACCAATTTCCTGCGCGATATTTGTCGCGTTGATGATAAAGAGTTTAATGTTGTTTTTAGCTAAATACCTTTTTACATTGATTGGAAGGTTGTTTTTCACTTCTTCAGCAGTCCAAACGGTATTTAACAGGAATGTGCCATTCTTTTTCAGACCTTTGGTTACGTCGTACAAACGCAGGTAAGCCTGCACGTGGCAAGCCACGAAGTCGGGCGTAGTTACCAGGTAAGTCGAACGGATAGGTGTGTCACCAAAACGCAGGTGTGAGCAGGTAAAACCTCCGGATTTTTTTGAGTCGTAGGCGAAATAAGCCTGACAGTATTTGTCCGTATTATCACCGATGATTTTGATGGAGTTCTTGTTTGCACCCACTGTACCATCAGCACCCAAACCGTAGAACTTGGCTTCGTAAATACCTTCACCACCCATCGGAATTTCTTCCTTCATTGGTAAAGAAGTGAAAGTTACGTCATCCACGATGCCTACTGTAAATTGATTTCTTGGAGAAGGCAATGACAGGTTTTCGAATACCGATAATACCTGAGCTGGTGTAAAGTCTTTCGAAGACAAACCATAACGACCACCTACAACCAATGGTTGATTTTCAGCACCATAAAGTACATCTTTTACATCTAAGTACAAGGGTTCGCCACCTGCTCCAGGCTCTTTGGTGCGGTCAAGGACGCAAATGCGTTTGGCTGATTTTGGTAATACCGATAAGAAATGTTTAGCCGAGAACGGACGATAGAGGTGAACAGAAATCAAACCTACTTTTTCGCCTTTAGCCATCAGGTAATCAATGCCTTCGCGGATAGCTTCTGTAGCTGAACCCATGGCAATTACCACGCGATCTGCCTCAGGATCTCCATAATAATCGAATAAACCATACTTGCGACCGGTAATTTTAGCCAGTTCGTCCAAATAGTTTTCAACAATTCCCGGAACTGCATCGTAGAATGGATTGCAAGCCTCACGAGCCTGAAAGTAGATGTCAGGGTTCTGAGCAGTACCACGAACAACGGGACTTTCAGAGTTGAGGGCACGATTGCGGAAATCAGCCAATGCATCCTGATCAATCAATGCAGTCACCGCATCCTGATCGATTTCTTCAATTTTCTGAATTTCGTGTGAAGTACGAAAACCATCGAAGAAGTGAACAAATGGAATGCGTGATTTGATAGAAGCCAAATGTGCAACGGCAGCCAAATCCATCACTTCCTGTACTGAGCCGGTAGCAAACATGGCACAACCGGTCTGACGAACAGCCATCACATCCTGGTGGTCACCAAAGATTGAAAGCGCATGAGAAGCAAGGGCACGAGCCGAAACGTGATATACGCCAGGTAATAATTCACCTGCAACTTTATACATATTCGGAATCATGAGCAATAGCCCCTGAGAAGCAGTGAAGGTAGAAGTCAGCGCTCCGGCCTGCAAGGCGCCGTGCATGGCAGCAGCAGCCCCCCCCTCGGATTGCATTTCCTGCACTTGCACCGTTTCGCCGAACATATTTTTTCGGCCTTTGGCAGCCCATTCATCAACATATTCTGCCATAGTTGACGAAGGTGTGATGGGGTAAATCGCGGCTACTTCGCTGAACATATAAGCGATGTGTGCAGCAGCCTGATTCCCGTCACAGGTTAAGAATTTTTTTTGTTTAGCCATCTTGTAAAATAATTATTGTGTTAGTTTTTATCTACAGAATTAATTTAATACAGAAACCCGAATAGCCATAGCGGTATTTCATTTTTATTATAAGTCTCCATTGCATCTACTGCAAAGTATATTTTTGAACCATGCCGGTTAGTCGTCTTTGTATCGTATTTAAAGTTGATTTTCTTGTCAACGCAAAAATCACTATGGTGTCTGCCTGTATTTACCTTGTGTTTTGCGTGTAAAGCATTGTAAAGGAATGTTTTTCTTTCAGCCTCCTGATTTGTATTATCCGGAAAGACAGCGTGCATCAGGTTGGTGTTGTGGGCATAAAGCTGTTTCGGCTTCTTCGGATAATCCTCACCGTCCAGATAGAGGGTGTTGAGCAAACGCGCATCCTTCAGGTATTTGATGTAATTCATGATGGTGGCGCGCGAGGTGTTGATTTCCACGGCAAGCTGACTGATGTTGGCCGGTCCCGGGGCATTGTTCATGATCAGGTACAACAACCTCCTGATTTTCGACAGGTATTTCAGGTCAATTTGCTTGATAAGCAGGATGTCAACCTCCATCATCATATTCATCGTTTTCAGCAGGTTTTCCGAGTAATTTCTGTTTTCCAGAAAGAATGGATAATATCCGTATATCAGGTAATCCTGGAAGAAACTCATTGGGTTGACTTTTCCCCTGATGCTTTTGGTTATTCTAACCTGATCATCCAGCATATCATCCAGCGAATGAGGTGGCAGGTTCAGTCCTGTTTTCAGGTTGATGAATTCCCTGAAAGAAAAGCCCCTGAGGTTATACAACGCCACGATGTCCTGAATGTCTTTGTTGTCTTCAATCAGACGCATCACCGAAGAGCCTGAGAATATTATCTGTAATTCAGGGTATGAATCGTAACAGATCCGGAGTTCCTGTGACCAGTTTTCGTACTTGAATGTCTGGTCAATCAATAGTGTTCTGCCTCCCTGTTCGTAAAACTTACCTGCAAATTCAACCAGACTATGCTCCGTAAAATACAGGTTGTTAAAATTGATGTAAAGACATTTTTTGTCGTTGCCAAATCGCTCTTTGGCATATTGCAGCAGGAAAGTGGTTTTCCCTACGCCACGACTGCCTTTAATCCCGATGAGACGGTGCGACCAGTCGATTTCGTCCATCAACAGACGCCTGACCGGTGCGTGCACATTTGCCACTAAATCGAGATGTGTATTGTAAAACGACTTCATGGGATTAATTTGCCGCAAATGTACGATATTTTTTTGTATTTTGCAATGTCGGGATTGCAAAAATAGCAATTTTTTGAATGTTAAAGATAAGGTTGAATGCGATCTTATTCCTGAAAATATTGTGGAATATGGTGTTTGTGCTTACTAAGATGCGGGTAAGCACAAAGAATTATTAAAACAATCTTCCCGATAGTAACCAGGGACTTAATTTTCTGATGCTTTTAATGGTATAATGTGTGTTGTTTTCAACTTCCATGGTTGCAACGGCAGCAGAAATTACTGCCGCAATTTCATCTTCATTTTCTTTTTTAGATGCTGTCTCTTCTTTCTTTGACTCCTGTGTTTTAGCCGGTTCAAAATGCTGAGGTTCAGGTTTGTTCAGTTCGCCTGATTTTCGGAGTTTGAAGAATTTTTCAGCTACCTGTGGCAAGAGAGCATAAGTCAGAACATCTTCATCCTGAATCATATATTCAGCAATTTTCGCACGGGTACTTTCAAGTTCCGGCTCTATCAAATCTGCAGGTCTGCAGGTAATTTGTTCTTCATCACCCAATATTTTCTTTTTAATTGCTTCGGAGATTGGAGCAGGTGTTTTTCCGTATTCTCCTTTTACGATTCCTTTTGATTCTTTGGGGATCATTTTGTAGCGTTCACCTGTCAGTACATTGAATACGGCCTGTGTTCCGACGATCTGGCTCGATGGCGTTACCAATGGAGGATAACCGAAATCTTCACGTACCCGGGGAACTTCCTTCAATACTTCTTCGTATTTGTCAACAGCATTGGCTTGTTTTAACTGCGATACAAGATTCGACAACATACCTCCGGGAACCTGATAAATCAGCGCATTGACATCAACACCCATTACCTTGGTGTCGAGCAGACCGGTTTCAATCCATTTTTCTTTCATCGGTCTGAAATATTCCGCAATTTCGCTAAGTTTTACTAAATCAAGACCCGAATCCCATGCAGTTCCCTGTAATGAAGCAACCAAAGGCTCGGTGGCCGGTTGAGAAGTACCCAATGCCATGGGTGAAATGGCTGTGTCCACCACATCTACACCGGCTTCAATAGCTTTCAATAATGTCATGGAGGCGACACCGCTGGTGTAATGTGTATGTAACTGAACCGGGATTTTAACCGATGATTTGATGGCACGGATTAACTCGTATGCATCGTATGGTTTCAATAATCCCGCCATATCTTTGATGCAGATAGAGTGTGCACCCATGTCCTCCAGTATTTTAGCATCTTTTGCAAAAAGTTCCAGACTGTGAACCGGACTGGTTGTGTAGGAAATACAGGCTTGAGCATGACCCCCTTCCCTGATACAGGCTTTGATGGCTGTTTCTATGTTTCGTGGATCATTCAGGGCATCAAAGATGCGGATAATGTCCATACCGTTGGCAATCGCCTTTTGTACGAAATACTCAACCACATCATCGGCATAATGTTTATAACCCAGCAGGTTTTGCCCCCTGAGCAGCATTTGCAGGGGAGTTTTTTTTGCCAAAGCCTTGATTTTTCTAAGTCTGTCCCAAGGATCTTCATTCAGAAAGCGAATACAGGCATCGAATGTTGCACCACCCCATGCTTCTAACGAATGATAACCAATATCATCCAGCTTTTCAATGATTGGCAACATTTCTTCTGTTCTCATGCGGGTTGCTATCAGCGATTGATGTGCGTCACGCAACACGGTCTCGGTAATTTTTACTTTGGCCATTTTTATAAAATATCAGTGTTTGAAATATTAATTCGAAAAAAAGTTATGCGATAACCAACAAAAGTTGACCGGCTGACATAACAGAACCTTCAGATGTATTGATCTGCATAACAGTGCCTTCGAATGGAGAGGTGAGTTCATTTTCCATCTTCATGGATTCAAAAACCAACAACTTTTGTTCTTTTTTAACCTGTTCACCGGGTGCTACAAGCACTTTCATCACATTACCCGGCATCGGAGCAATTACCTTCTTGCCGTTTTGCGCAGCATTGTTCTCCTTAACTTTTGTTTCTGAAGTGGATGTTTTGGGTTTAGGAGTCTCTAAGGTTTTTCGGGTTTGTACTGGTGCTATTGCACCGGGTTTAACTTCTACTACTTCAACCTCATACTGATTTTGATTCACCTTGATTAAATACTTTTTCATACCTGATGTTTCTTAATGTTGAATTTTGCATGTAAAATACTTTGCTGTTAATTTGTAAACGAACATGCCGTTGCTTATAAAAATGTTTTAATTATTCATTTTGATGCTGCAAAAGTACTCTATTTGTTTCAAATGGCAATGCTTTATTTGGGGTCTATATTCCTAATATAATGGAGTTTAGGGTTGTTTTTGAGTCAAGTGTCTGAATATGAATACGGAAAAATTTCTTTAATTAAGGTTAAAAATGAAAATACTTAAAAATAAACTCAAAAATGATGATAAAACAGCAAAGCCAACCATCCTTTCGGAATAGTTGGCTTCGTTTTTATATTACAGGATAACTCCTGTTTGCTCTATTAATCAACCATGTTTTATGGCAGCCTGTGCAGCTGAGAGTCTCGCGATTGGAACACGGAACGGAGAACAACTTACGTAGTTCAGTCCAACCATGTGGCAGAACTCAACAGAAGATGGTTCACCACCATGCTCACCGCAAATACCTACTTTCAAATCCGGACGAACAGCGCGACCTTTTTCAGTAGCCATTTTTACTAACTGACCAACACCATTGCGATCCAGTACCTGGAAAGGATCCACTTTCAGAATCTTCATGTCCAGATAGATAGGAAGGAAAGTAGCGATGTCGTCGCGTGAGTATCCAAATGTCATCTGAGTTAAGTCGTTTGTTCCGAAAGAGAAGAATTCTGCTCTTGCAGCAATTTTCTCAGCGGTAAGTGCAGCACGGGGAATTTCGATCATGGTACCTACCTTGAACTCAACTTTGTCTCCTCTTTCTTCGAAAAGTTTTGCTGCTGTATCACGAATTACTTTTTCCTGCATGATAAATTCATGGCTGATACCAACCAGAGGAACCATGATTTCAGGAATAGCAGTAATACCTTTAGCTTTCAGGTTCAATGCTGCGCCAAGAATCGCGCGGGTCTGCATTTCTGTAATTTCAGGGAAAGTATTACCTAAACGACAACCACGATGACCGAGCATAGGATTCATTTCGTGTAATGAGTCAACGCGTTCTTTGATTGCCTGTGCTGAAACACCCATAGCCTGAGCCATTTCCTGCTGACCTTTTTCATCATGAGGAACAAATTCATGCAAAGGAGGATCAAGCAGTCGAACTGTAACCGGACAGCCTTCCATGGCTTCGAAAATACCTTCGAAGTCGGCCTGCTGATAAGGCAGGATTTTAGCCAGTGCTTTGCGGCGACCTTCAGCATTTTCAGCTAAGATCATTTCACGCATCGCCTTAATTTTATCTCCTTCGAAGAACATGTGTTCTGTACGGCACAATCCAATTCCTATAGCGCCGAATTTACGAGCAACCTGTGCATCATGTGGAGTGTCGGCGTTTGTACGTACCGACATTTTAGTGTATTTATCAGAAAGTTTCATGATGTCAGCAAAATCATCATCTAATTCAGCTTCCTGAGTGGCAACTTTACCTAAGTAGATATCACCTGTAGATCCATTCAGTGAAATGAAATCTCCTTCTTTCAATATCATACCATCTACTGTCATGGTTTTGGCCGCATAGTCGATTTTAAGTGCGCCAGCACCTGAAACACAGCATTTACCCATACCACGTGCCACAACGGCAGCGTGAGAGGTCATACCACCACGGGCAGTCAGGATTCCTTCGGCAGCAGCCATACCGGCTAAATCTTCCGGTGAAGTTTCCACGCGAACCATAATTACTTTCTCTCCTGCTGCAGCCCATTCGGTAGCATCATCAGCATTGAAAACGATTTTACCGGTAGCAGCACCCGGAGATGCAGCCAAACCTTTGGCAATTACTTTTGCATTTTTTAATGCGGCCTTGTCGAATACAGGGTGTAATAATTCATCTAATTTCAACGGATCAACACGCAAAATGGCTGTTTTCTCGTCAATCATACCCTGACGGAACATGTCCATCGCGATTTTTACCATGGCAGCTCCGGTACGTTTACCGTTACGAGTTTGCAGGAACCAAAGTTTGCCTTCCTGTACGGTAAATTCCATATCCTGCATGTCTTTATAGTGATTTTCCAGTTTTGTCTGGATGGCATCTAATTCTAAATAGATTTCAGGCATAGCCTCTTCCATAGAAGGATAGTTTGCCAACCTGTCAGCTTCAGAAACACCGGCCAGTTCAGCCCAGCGTTGTGAACCGATTTTAGTGATTTGTTGTGGAGTACGGATACCAGCAACTACGTCTTCGCCCTGTGCATTGATGAGGTATTCACCTACAAACTGGTCTTCGCCGGTTGCAGCGTCACGACTGAAACATACCCCTGTTGCAGATGTTTGTCCCATGTTACCAAATACCATCGCTTGTACGTTAACAGCAGTTCCCCATTCAGCAGGAATGCCTTCCATTTTACGATAAAGGATGGCACGGTCGTTCATCCAGGAATCGAATACTGAACAAACAGCACCCCACAATTGCTCATAAGCTGAATCAGGAAAGTCTCTTCCGGTTTGTTTCTTTACTGCATTTTTGAAACGGGCAACCAGTTCTTTCAAGTCATCAACTGAAAGATCAGTATCTAAATGAACTCCTTTTTCTTCTTTTAATTCTTCGATGATTAATTCAAAAGGATCGTGTTCATTTTTATTTTCTGGTTTCATACCCAAAACCACATCTCCGTACATTTGAACGAATCGACGGTACGAGTCCCAAACAAATCTCGGATTGCCGGTTTTACGGGTCAATCCTTCCACAACAGCATCGTTTAATCCCAGGTTGAGGATGGTGTCCATCATACCGGGCATAGAAGCACGTGCTCCCGAACGAACGGATACAAGCAAAGGATTTTCGATGTCGCCGAATTTTGAATTCATCAAAACTTCAACGTAGGAAATAGCACTTTCTACTTCAGGTTTTAATAATTCAATCACCTTTTCTCTACCCAATACATAATATTCATTACATACATCAGTGGTGATAGTAAATCCCGGAGGCACAGGTACACCGATCAGGTTCATTTCAGCCAGGTTGGCTCCTTTGCCTCCAAGCAGATTTTTCATGGTTGCACTACCTTCGGCTTTTCCGTTCCCAAAGGTGTACACTCTTTTCGTGTTGCTCATAATTGTTATTTGTTTTTAGTTTGATTTCAAAATTATGTGGCGCAAAAATAATGTTTTTTTTGCGCAAAAACAAGTATGCTGTGTAGTTTTGAAATGAATGTCTCGAATCAATTCTGAGAACATTAATTAAAAAGCTTTACTGATAAGTGTTTCAGTGATTTGCTGTTTCAGTTTTTGTAACGTTTTCAGTTCATTAGGATGCCGTTTTGAAACAGTATAAAGTTTCAGATTTGAATAAGCTGATTTAACAATCCGATAGAAGAG
The DNA here is from genome assembly GCA_022708505.1 of Bacteroidota bacterium. Classification (GTDB taxonomy): domain Bacteria; phylum Bacteroidota; class Bacteroidia; order Bacteroidales; family Paludibacteraceae; genus Paludibacter. The sequence goes on along the minus strand of JAKIYP010000011.1, from coordinate 27,057 downwards.
AAAAGAAAGCTTCCCGGTAAAGAGATGTAAGGGGATTAATATAATCAGATACCACCAGGACAGGCTTAATGTCAGTGTTAATAGCATACTCTGCAAAATGTAAAACAGAGGAAAAAGTACGATACCTGAACCATAAAATACTGAACTGTAAAAGCCTTTAAATTCAACTTTCAGGATTTTTGGTATCTGTGAAGAAAGGAGAAGTGGAAAACCATTCAGTATGATACCGGGTATTGCAAGTATAAAAGAAAATAAGATGTTGAAGCAATTTATAAGACATTTAAATGTTGAAGGTATCGGTTTTTCAAGAAGGCTATTATTGATTTTTACCTTTTGCAGTCCCGATTTGTACTCTTTGCATACTGAATCTAATTGTTCTAATACTTCCGGTTCCTCTTTTTCTAAGCGCATCAGTAATTTTCCTGTTTTTTTTCTTGCCAGAAAACGGTTCAGAGTGTTGTTCTCAAGCGCTAATGCATTAATCATCGGGGTATTTGCAGCCTCAACAGCAGTTGCAAAACATTCATAGTATTTTTCAGAGCCCAGATGCAGCGCTAAATCTTCGAGATCCGATTGTAGTTTTTGTTTGATGGCATTGGTAGCGACTGCCGGATTCACAAGATAGCTGTCAAGATAATCTGTGACCCTGATGGGTTTACCAATATTAATGATCAGGTGCTGGCCAAACCGGATGAAATCTCCCAAATCAATTCCAATAGGTACGATATGTACTGATTTGCCTTCCGGTAATTTTTGCTGGGCACTGAAGGCAATTCTGAAAATACCCTTGACCAACGGTCTGATTTTCCGCTCTGTTCCCTGATCTCCTTCCGGCATGATGCAAATTGCTGCATTATTGAGCAAAACTTCATCAGCTTCATCAAACGACGCTTTGTTTTTGGTCAGGTTCTCATATCCATCTCTGATTCTGAAGGCAGGCATCAGTTTGGCAAAACGGATAAAACTTACAACAGGTTTGGGTAATTTGAATAAATCGGCACGGCTCAGGTAGACTTTCACCTGTTTAAATGGAGGTAGCGATAGAATTGCCAGAGCATCCATCAGTGCATTGAGGTGATTAGGTGCGAATATTACCGGTTCGTTCTCCGGTATGTTTTCCAGTCCCTCAACGATAATTTTATCATAATATTGTCTGAATGACCAAACCACGTATGACTTTCCAATGAGATAGGGTAGGGTATTCTCGAATATTTTTGACATATAATTATGATTTCTGAGTAATTAGTTTAATTAAGATACTTTGACAGGTTTTCGATTCCAATAGGCTGAAATACCCAGACCGGAGATAATGTGCCAGATACCCCACCAGGCCGTGATAAATAACATACCACCCAATTGAAGTTCCGGAGGAAATATTTTGGGATTGAAAAGCAGAACCAAACCCAGTCCTGAATTCTGAATGCCGGTTTCAATGGTTAACGTTCGTTTATCGGCATCAGGTAATTTGAATATTCTGGCAATACTGTATCCGGTTCCCAATGCCAATGCATTATGTACAAGAACTATGAAAAATACAAAAAGAATGTATTTCAGAAACAGGTTGAAGTTATTCGAAAATGCCAGTACGACCATGGCTAAGAAGAATATGATAGACAGATATTGAATGGGCTTTTTTATCTTTTGCGTTGCTTTAGGCAGGAAATGGGCAAACAGGATTCCCAGCACCAGCGGTATACCCAATAAGATAAATACGGTTTCGAACATCTGCCATTTGTCAATTTCCAGGGGTTGGAGTACGTGTGTAGCATGTCTGTTTATATAGCGTACATATAAACCTCCCCACAAAGCAAAGTTTCCGGGAGTGGTTATAACCGACAACATGGTGGTGGAGGCAGTGAGTCCGACCGACAATTCGGTATTTGCTTTTGATAATGATGACATGAAATTGGAAATATTACCCCCCGGACAAGCTGCCACTAAGATCATTCCCATAGCCACTGTCGGTGTGATAAGGTCGCTGAAGGTAACAACGAGAATGAAGGTCAGCAATGGTAAGGCAACCAACTGTGAAATTAATCCGAGAATAGTGGATTTGGGTTTCTTGATCATATCAGCAAATTGCTGCGGTTTGATACCGAGTGCAACACCAAACATGACAAAACTGAGGATGATGTTGATGATGTGCATACCTGCCGCATTGAAATTAATTCTGACAGGATCCAGTTCTAACAATGATTCATACATATTACCATTTTTTTGAGGTTGCAGAGAATTTCTGCTCCGTGTTAGTTTGGCAAAGATAAATTATTTATTATAAAATGTGTAATTTTGATGCAATTTTAATTTTGAAGCATGACTGAAACGTATCTGACTATTCATAAACAATCAAATGGTATATATAAAGAAAAAGGTAGCAGGTTTTTATCTTTTGCTTTGCCCGTAAAGGATATAGAAGATGTGAAAACGCAGCTGACTGCTTATAAAAAAGAATATCACGATGCGAGGCATGTTTGTTATGCCTACATGTTAGGTGCTGAGAGAGAAGAGTTCAGGGCAAATGACGATGGAGAGCCTTCAGGTACAGCAGGTAGGCCTATTCTCGGTCAGATTAATTCACGAGGATTGACCAACGTGCTGGTTATTGTAGTACGTTATTTCGGTGGAATATTGCTGGGAACCGGGGGGCTGATAACCGCTTATAAGGAAGCAGCTTCGGATGCACTGGAGCAGGCTGAAATTGTTGAACTCACAGTCGATTGTATTTTGGAAGTGTTTTTTGAGTACCCGGTTATGGATGTGGTTATGAATGCGATAAAACAGTATCAGGCACAAATTAATAAACAGGAATTTAACGAAAATTGCTTTATCCGGCTTATCGTTCCGGTAGCAAATAAAACAATCTTGTTTGATAAACTTGAAAAAGTTGCCAGTCGGGTTATTATTTCCTGAAAAATATATTTTATTTCTGATAGATTTTTAATACCTTTGCACGCAAGTATGAAACAGTTTAATTCAACATATCATCAGGATTTATATGTTTTAAATCAAGATAGTTGCAAGTGTGGAGTTATCGGTAAACCAATGTAAATCAACAGCGATTTGTGTTGGTTTTTTTGTTTTGTAATTTTGTGTCATTTCAATTCAACTACCTATGAATAACAGCTTGGTTTCGATTACCGATTACAGTAAGGAAGAAATTCTTTCCATTCTTGACTCTGCAAAAGATTTTGAAGCTAATCCCAACAGGAAATCATTGGATGGGAAAGTGGTTGCAACCTTGTTTTTTGAACCGTCCACCCGTACGCGACTGAGTTTCGAAACGGCAGTTATCCGGTTGGGAGGCAAAATTATTGGTTTTTCAGATGCCGCTACGTCAAGTGCCTCCAAGGGAGAGACCTTGAATGATACGATTCACATGGTGAGTTGTTATGCTGATGCCATTGTAATGCGACATCCGCTGGAAGGGGCTGCCAGGTATGCGTCGGAAGTATCTCCGGTGCCTGTTATCAATGCCGGCGATGGCGCTAACCAGCACCCTTCGCAGACTTTGCTGGATTTGTATTCGATACTGAAAACACAGGGTACGCTTGAAAACCTGAATATTTGTATGGTAGGAGATCTGAAATACGGCAGAACAGTGCATTCGCTTATTCAGGCCATGTCGCATTTCAATCCGACTTTTAAATTTATCGCGCCGGATGAATTGAAAATTCCTGAGGAATACAGGGTTTTCTGCAGAAAAAACAATATTTCATTTACTGAATCATGTGAATTAAATGATAATTTTAATGATGCTGACATTCTGTATATGACCCGGGTTCAAAAAGAGAGATTTCAGGATTTGATGGAATATGAACGGGTGAAAAATGTATATACCCTGCAAAATGAAATGCTGGAACATACCAGACCGAATCTGAGAATCCTGCATCCGCTTCCCCGTGTCAACGAAATCAGTATGGACGTGGATAAAAATGAAAAAGCCTATTATTTTCAACAGGCGCAAAACGGGTTGTATGTGAGACAGGCGATATTATCAAAAGTACTTTTATAATGGTATGATTGTCACCAGACGCCGGACACCAGACACTGGAGACCGGAGACTGGAGACTGGAGACAAAAAACATATGGAAAAAGAATTAAAGGTAGCAGCATTGCGAAACGGAACCGTGATCGATCACATTCCGGCTGATAAATTATTTCAGGTGGTTTCAATCCTGCGGTTGAAGTACTATGATCACCCGTTGACCATCGGTAATAACTTCGACAGTAAAAAAATGGGTGTGAAAGGAATCATCAAAATTTCAGACCGGTTTTTAGCTGAAGATGAGACCAGTAAAATCGCACTGATTGCACCCAATGCAAAAATTAATATCATCAAAGAATATCAGGTCATTGAAAAACGTGATCTGGTGTTGGGTGACGAAATTAATGACGTGATGCATTGTGTAAATCCGGTTTGCATCACCAATCATCAGCCGGTGCCCACCCGGTTTTATGTGATTCAGGAGGGCAATAAAGTGCATCTCAAATGCAGGTATTGTGAAAGAGAGATAGCTCAGGATGAAATTAAATTGAAAAAGAAATAGTGCAGATGAACGAAAAATCTCATGTCTCATGGAAACCGGGAACGCTGATTTATCCCCTTCCGGCTGCCCTTGTTTCCTGTGGTAAAACTCCGGATGAATTTAATGTGTTGACCATCAGTTGGCTTGGTACGCTTTGTTCCAGTCCCCCTATGTGTTACATATCGGTTCGCCGCGAACGTAAATCGTATGAAATTATTAAAGCCAACGGAGAGTTTGTGATTAATCTGACCAACGAAGCATTGGCTTTTGCTGCCGACTGGTGCGGAGTCAGGAGTGGGAGAGATTATAATAAATTCAAAGAAATGAACCTGACACCGGTCATGGCTGAAAAGGTATATGCGCCAATTATAAAAGAGGCTCCTTTGTGCATCGAATGCCGGGTGAAAGAAATCGTTACATTGGGAACACACGATATGTTTATCTCTGAAGTTATCAATATTCAAGCGGACAAACAATTCATTGATCCGGAAACCGATAGCTTTGATATGGCAAAGGCAAAACTAATCGCATATTCTCACGGAAATTATTATAAACTGGGAGAGGAGATTGGTAAGTTTGGGTGGACGGTGAAGAAGAAGTAGTGAATCGTGGAGAACTAAAAGCGGGAAGCGGAAAACGGAGGGTTGAATGACCAAATGCAGATTTAGATAGGGTTGCCACGTCGTTCACTTCGTGAACTTCTCGCAATGACAGACTGTAGACATATAAATAATATACAAAAATGAAAAGAGACAATTTAATTTTTGACATCATCGACCGGGAGAAACAGCGTCAGATGAAAGGTATTGAACTGATTGCATCGGAAAACTTTGTGAGCGACCAGGTAATGGAAGCTATGGGTTCGGTGTTGACTAACAAATATGCTGAAGGATATCCCGGAAAAAGATATTATGGTGGATGCGAAGTAGTGGACGAATCGGAACAGATTGCCATCGATCGTATCAAAGAGGTTTTTGGTGCCGAATGGGCAAACGTGCAGCCTCACTCGGGTGCCCAGGCGAATGCAGCTGTTTTTCTGGCTTGCCTTAATCCTGGTGATAAGTTTCTTGGATTGAATCTGGCACACGGGGGACATTTATCGCATGGTTCTTTGGTAAACAGCTCGGGTATCTTGTATCGTCCCTGTGAATACAATGTAAAACAGGAAACCGGACGGGTGGACTATGATCAAATGGAAGAAGTGGCATTGCGTGAACAACCTAAACTGATTGTTGGTGGTGGTTCGGCTTATTCCCGTGAGTGGGATTACAAACGCATGCGCGAAATCGCGGATAAAGTTGGCGCTATCCTGATGATTGATATGGCGCATCCTGCTGGTTTGATTGCAGCGGGATTACTTGAAAATCCCGTGAAATATGCACATATCGTGACTTCTACCACGCACAAAACTTTGCGCGGTCCTCGTGGTGGTATTATCCTTATCGGTAAGGATTTCTCAAATCCATGGGGCAAAACGACTCCTAAAGGTGAAGTGAAAATGATGTCGGCTTTGCTCGACTCGGCAGTGTTCCCGGGTATTCAGGGCGGACCGCTTGAGCATGTAATTGCTGCCAAGGCTGTTGCGTTCGGTGAATGTCTGCAACCGGAATATAAAGAGTATCAGATTCAGGTTCAAAAGAATGCAAAAGTGTTGGCTGAATCTTTGATTGCCCGTGGTTTTACGATTATCTCCGGTGGAACGGATAACCATTCGATGCTGGTTGACTTGCGTTCCAAGTATCCGGATTTAACTGGCAAAGTGGCTGAAAAAGCACTGGTTGAAGCGGATATTACCTGCAACAAAAATATGGTTCCTTTCGACAGTCGCTCGGCTTTCCAAACTTCAGGTATCCGTTTGGGTACTCCGGCGATTACAACTCGTGGTGCTAAAGAGGATCTGATGGTCGAGATTGCAGAATTAATCGAAACGGTGTTGTCGAATGTGGATAACGAGGAGGTGATTGCTTCTGTTCGTCATAGGGTGAATGCCACCATGGCGAAGTATCCGTTGTTTGCATATTAATTTAATATAGTACGCATCATTCAGCATCTCGCGTCGAAATCGCTTCGCGATTAAGGTCGCTCGATTGCTGAATGATGCTATATTATGAGATTGAACAACAAAATCCAGCATCTCGCGTCGAAATCGCTTCGCGATTAAGGTTGCTCAATTGCTGAATGATGCTATATTATGGGATTGAACAACAAAATCCAGCATCTCGCGACGAAATCGCCTCGCGATTAAGGTTGCTCAATTGCTGAATTTTGCTGTGGGGTCGTGAGTGATACATACAATATAATTTAAATGCTCGAACAAATTTTTGAACTTTCGGAACATACGGATACCCTCGTTTTTTTCGGGGTAAACAATGTAAATCTGCATTTACTGAAGAACCTGTTTCCTCATGTGAGGATGGTGGGAAGGGGTCGTACGGTTAAAATTGAAGGAGAGGAAGAAAAAGTCAATACCTTACTTAATTATCTTCAAAAGATAGAGAAATACTGTATCGACAATAACTCACTCAATGAAGAGGTTATTATACAGATTGTCAAAGGCAGTGAACCGGCGGAAATCAGGTTCGATCATTTGATTTTACATGGTGTAAATGGTAAATCTATCATGGCGCGGACTGCCAACCAGCAGAGATTGGTAAAGGATTTCAGTACCCATGATTTGCTTTTCGCGATTGGTCCTGCAGGTTCTGGTAAAACATATACGGCTATCGCACTGGCAGTTAAGTCGCTGAAAAGTAAAGTGATCAGGAAGATTATTTTAAGTCGTCCGGCTGTTGAAGCAGGGGAGAAGCTGGGTTTCCTCCCGGGTGATATGAAAGAAAAGATAGATCCTTATTTGCAACCCTTGTATGATGCGTTGCAGGATATGATTACTCCCCTGAAGCTCAAGGAATACCTCGAAAACGGCACCATTCAGATTGCTCCGCTGGCTTTTATGCGTGGTCGTACGCTGAGCGATGCAGTAGTGATTCTGGATGAAGCGCAAAATACCACTACCCAACAAATCAAGATGTTTCTTACCCGTATGGGATTAAACACCAAGATGATTGTTACGGGTGACATCACCCAGATTGACTTACCTGTTTCACAAAAGTCTGGCTTGATAGAGGCTATGCAAGTACTCAAAAATGTGAAAGGTATTTCCCGGGTCGATTTCGATAAATCTGATATAGTGCGGCATAAACTGGTGCAGCGTATCGTGGAAGCGTATGAAAATAGTAATCATCGGAGCAGGTAACCTCGCAACACATCTTTCCTTCGCTTTGCAGGAAGCGGGACAGGAAATTGTGCAGATTTTCAGCAGGACGGCAATTTCGGCTTCGGAGCTCGCGGACTTGTTGAAAGTGCCTTTTACAACTCATACCGATGAGATTGTTGCTGATGCCGATGTGTATTTCTATGCCATTAGTGATGATGCTTTAGAAAGTCTGCTGCAATTACCGTTCGCACCGGATGCGATACATGTGCATACTGCCGGAAGTGTTTCGATGGATGTGTTTGTAGGCAAAAAGTCAAATTACGGTGTTTTTTACCCTTTGCAGACTTTCTCAAAAAATAAACAAGTTGATTTTAAGATAATTCCGGTATTTATAGAGGCTTCATCTCCAGAAGTGGAATCGACATTGTTCAAGATTGCCCATGCTGTTAGTGAACAGGTTTATAAAACGAATTCTGAACAAAGACTGAAATTACATGTGTCGGCCGTTTTTGCCTGTAATTTTGTAAATCACCTGTATCATATTGCTTCTGAAATGGTTAAATCGGCCGATTTGCCTTTTGAGGTGTTGAAGCCGCTTATTCTCGAAACTGCTCAAAAAGTGATGCAGTTATCTCCTGAGGAAGCGCAGACTGGTCCGGCGAAAAGAAATGACCGGGGAGTAATCAACAAGCATCTGGATGTGTTGGGTGATGAACATCCCTCATTAAAGAAACTCTATCAGGATTTATCCGATATGATTTTGAATCAGTATCTCCATCAGTCTTGATACGGCGTAATCTCCGATGTGTTCGATTTCAGTTTTTTCAAACTGTTCTAAGAACTTACTTTCTTCATTTATTTCAACAATAAAACACTGCGCATATATCTGCTGATGGGTCAGCACGTGTTTCAGAGGAGCTGATAATAAACTGATGCTGATTTCAGCATTGATTCCTGCTGTTATGTTGCTGAAATAACTGTGCTGAAAAATCTCGCTTTCTTCCAATAAGCTGTCAGCTTCAATCAAAGGGAATTCATACAGGTTTTTCCAGACATCGTTACCTGTTCTTTTTTGCAGATACGTTTTGTTGTTGTGTTTGATAAAGAGGTAGTTGAAGTAGCGAGCCTTTGTTTTTACCTTTTGCGTTTTTACCGGTAAGGTGGATACGTTACCGGATGCTAATGCAATACATTGAACGGAGAGGGGACATGTGTCGCAAGTTGGTGAGACTGGCGTGCACTGCAAAGCGCCGAATTCCATGATGGCCTGATTGTGCTGCCCGGGATGTTTCTTATCCAATAACTCTTCAGCCAGAAGTTTGAAATCCTTCTTTCCCCGACTGGAATCAATCGGCGTGTCAACTCCGAATAGCCTCGATAACACGCGAAACACATTGCCATCGACCACAGCAAAAGGTAAATTGTATGCAAAAGAACAAATGGCAGCCGCGGTGTATTCTCCAACTCCCGACAGACTGAGTACATCAGCATATTGATCAGGGAATTTACCGCCAAACCTGCTGACAACTTGTTGAGCAGCTTTGAGCAGGTTTCTGGCACGGGAGTAGTAGCCTAATCCCTGCCAGTATTTCAATACTTCATCTTCAGATGCCGCGGCCAGACTTTGTACATCCGGAAAACGTTCGATAAACCTGTAGTAGTAATCAATTCCTTGATTTACACGTGTCTGTTGCAATATAATCTCTGAAATCCATATCTTATACGCATCTTTCGTATCCCGCCAGGGTAGTTCGCGCTTATGCTTCTCATACCATTGGATGAGCGTTGCAGATATGGAATTCAGTTCATCCATCAATATTCATCCCAGCTTTTGATCTGGATATCTTCCACCGATTTTGTACAAATGGCTGTGATAAATGCCGATGCTAATCGTGCATTCGTAAGCAAAGGGATATTGAAGTCGATTGCCCCGCGACGAATGGTATAGTCATTGGCCAACTCCCGTTTAGTTGTGTTTTTCGGAATGTTGATGACTAAGTCAAAGGCTTTCTGCGAAATCATCTGTTTTACATTCAGTTCTCCTTCTTCATCCGGCCATTGTACCGCGATGCTTTCAATGCCATTTTCAGCTAAGAACCGGGATGTTCCTCTGGTTGCATACAGTTTGAATCCTTTATTTGCCATTGTCTTACAAGCATCTAATAATTCAACCTTCGATTTGGGTTCTCCGGAAGAAATCAGGATGTTTTTCTGAGGAATTCTGAATCCTACTGATAGCAGGGACTTCAGAATAGCTTCAGAGAAGTCGTCGCCAATACAACCTACCTCACCGGTTGAAGCCATGTCGACACCCAGTACCGGGTCGGCCAATTGCAAGCGGTGGAAGGAAAACTGTGATGCCTTGATACCTACGTAATCCAGATCAAAGGCGGATTTTTCCGGTTTTTCTACCGGAATGCCCAGCATGACCTTGGTTGCCAGTTCGATGAAATTGATTTTCAATACTTTCGAAACGAATGGGAACGATCGTGAAGAACGCAGGTTACATTCGATTACCTTGATATAGTTGTCTTTGGCTAAGAACTGGATGTTGAACGGTCCCGAGATATTCAACGATTTTGCAATCTCACGGGCAATGTTTTTGATGCGGCGTATCGTTTCCACGTAAATTTTCTGCGGAGGGAATTGGGTTGTCGCGTCACCGGAGTGAACGCCTGCAAATTCCACGTGCTCGGAAATGGCATAGAGCAGAATTTCACCGTCTTTTGCCACTGCGTCAATTTCAATTTCCTTGCATCTTTCAATGAATTCTGAAATAACCACCGGATGTTTTTTGGAAACTTCGGTTGCTAATTTAAGGAAGTTTTCGAGCTGAGATGCATCGTGACAAACATTCATCGCTGCTCCAGAAAGCACGTAAGAAGGACGCACCAACACAGGGAAACCGATTCTTTCCACGAATTCATGTACATCTTCGAAAGTAGTCAGCTCTTTCCAGCGGGGCTGGTCAATGCCCAGTTCGTCGAGCATGGAAGAGAATTTATGCCTGTCTTCAGCCCTGTCGATGTCTTTTGCCTGGGTGCCCAGGATATTCACATTTTCAGCAGCCAGCTTTAATGCTAAGTTGTTCGGAATCTGACCACCGGTCGAAACAATCGTCCCCATCGGGTTTTCCAGTTCCATGATGTCCATCACCCGTTCGAAGCTCAATTCATCGAAATAAAGACGGTCGCACATGTCGTAGTCGGTCGAAACCGTTTCGGGGTTGTAGTTAATCATCACCGAACGAAAGCCTTCTTTTCGGATAGTCATCAGCGCATTTACCCCGCACCAGTCGAATTCCACCGAAGAACCGATGCGATAAGCACCAGAACCCAGTACCACTACAGATCGGTGATCTCCTAGATATTTCATGTCGCCGGCCACACCGCTGTAAGTCAGATACAGGTAATTTGTCTGTGCCGGATATTCGGCAGCCAGGGTGTCAATTTGTTTTACAACCGGTAGAATGCCCCTTGATTTACGATGTGCACGGGTTATTTTGATTTGATCATCCAGTTCGTCGTTGCTGCATTTAGTAACTAATCTTGTTATCTGGAAATCAGAAAAGCCAGCTACTTTTGCATCTTTCAGCAATTCATCAGCAAGGGTTTCAAGTGATTTTGCAGCTTGTAACTGTTTCTCAATTTCCTTGATTCGAGCCAGTTTGTGCAGGAACCACAGATCAATTTTGGTCAGTTCGTGAATTTTTTCCACGGAATAGCCACTTTCCAATGCTTGCGCTATCAGGAATACACGTTTGTCTGTGGGTTCCGACAGTTCTTTTTCTAAGTTTTCAGCATACAAATCTTTGTTGGCAACAAAACCGTGCATGCCGAGTCCAATCATCCGCAGACCTTTTTGAATTACCTCTTCGAAAGTACGTCCTATCGACATGATTTCACCCACTGATTTCATGCTGGAACCCAATTGTCGACTGACACCCTGGAATTTACCCAAGTCCCAGCGTGGAATTTTACACACGATGTAGTCGAGAGCAGGTTCAAAAAATGCAGATGTATCTTTGGTTACTGAGTTTTTCAATTCGGGTAGTCCGTAGCCGAGTCCGAGTTTCGCTGCCACAAAGGCCAGCGGATATCCGGTAGCTTTCGAAGCCAATGCTGATGAACGACTCAGACGCGCATTTACTTCAATCACCCGATAGTCTTCTGAATATGGATCCAATGCGTACTGCACGTTACATTCGCCCACGATGCCGATGTGGCGGATAATGCGAATAGCGAGTTCACGTAATTTATGATATTCATTGTTTGAAAGCGTTTGCGATGGCGCTACCACGATACTTTCACCGGTATGAATACCCAGCGGGTCGAAGTTTTCCATGTTACAAACCGTGATACAGTTGTCATAACGGTCACGCACGACTTCATATTCAATTTCTTTCCATCCTTTCAGCGATTTTTCTACCAATACCTGGGGAGAATAAGCAAAAGCTTTGTCGGTAATGGTTTTCAATTCTTCGTCGTTGTCACAGAAACCTGAACCTAAACCACCCAAGGCATAAGCTGCTCTCACGATGACCGGATATCCCAGTTCATTGGCCGCTCTTTTGGCAGCAGCAAAATTAGTAACCGCTTCTGATTTGATGTATTTAACATCTATTTCTGCCAGTTTGCTATTGAAAATTTCCCGGTCTTCGGTATCGATGATAGACTGAACCGGAGTTCCCAGCACCTTGATGTTGTATTTTTCGAAGATACCCGCTTTGTACAATGCAACTCCGCAATTTAAAGCGGTTTGTCCACCAAACGATAAGAATACGCCATCGGGCCTTTCCTTTTCAATCACTCTTTCCACGAAATCGGGGGTAACAGGAAGGAAGTAAACTTTATCCGCAATACCTTCTGATGTTTGTACTGTGGCTATATTTGGATTAATCAATACAGTTTGAATACCTTCTTCTTTAAGTGCTTTCAGCGCTTGCGAACCGGAATAGTCGAATTCACCGGCTTCCCCGATTTTGAGAGCGCCTGAGCCCAATACAAGTACTTTTTTAATCGTTCCTTTCTCAGCTCCCTGATATTCTTGCTTGCGAACCAATCGTGCATCCATTTCTTCTTCAACAAGTTGAGGGATAGACTTGTTGGTTACGGCAAGTGTTTTGATAAATACATCGAAGAGAAATTCAGTGTCGGTCGGACCGGAAGCTGCCTCGGGATGAAACTGTGCCGAGAACCAGGGTTTGGTTTTATGGCGGATACCTTCGTTTGTCCCGTCATTCATGTTGATGAACAATGGTTCCCATTCGGCACTCAGCGTGTTATTGTCGACTGCGAACCCATGATTCTGGGTTGTGATGAATGCTCTTTGTGTTCCGCAAAGCTGAACCGGTTGGTTGTGGGAGCGGTGACCGTATTTCAGTTTGTATGTTTTTGCACCACCTGCAATCGAAAGCAATTGATTTCCCATGCAGATGCCAAAAATCGGCTTGTCGGTTTGCATGGCTTTACGGATATTATTTACCGTAATGTCGCAATAGGCAGGGTCACCCGGTCCGTTAGAGATAAACAAGGCATCGTAATTAAGTTGGTTAAAATCATAATCCCAGGGAACGCGGATAACTGTGGTATCTCTTTTCAGCAAACAACGGATGATGTTTTGTTTCACACCGCAGTCAACCATAACCACCTTATTCTTCCCGTTTCCGTAGGTGATAACTTCTGTGCAACTCACCTTAGCTACCTGGTTTTCATCATCTGGATTGATAAAATCGATGTCCTTTTCATCAGGAAAGACCAGTTTGCCTTTCATGGTTCCTTTTTCACGTACCATTTTGGTGAGTTCGCGGGTATCAATTCCGTATATCCCCGGCACTTCATTCTCAATTAGCCATTCACTCAGACTTTTAGCCGCGTTCCAGTGACTGTATTGAAAAGAAAAATCGGAAATAATCAGGCCCGTTACCTGGATTTTTTCCGATTCGTAAAATGTGGATAGTTGGTTTTGTATGACATCACCCGGAACACCGTAATTGCCGACCAACGGGAAGGTGATTGCTAAGAGCTGTCCCGCGTAGGATGGGTCGGTTAAACTCTCAGGATAGCCAACCATGGCAGTGTTGAAGACAACTTCACCGGCTACCGGTTTTTCGAAACCAAAGGATTTCCCTTTAAAAACGGTTCCATCTTCTAAGACAAGATGAAAAGGTTTGTGCATTTGCATAAATTGTTAAGCGGTTTTTATAAGTCCAAAATTCCTGCAAAATTACAAAAAAGATTGGGTGTGGCAAGAAAATAAAGACAAAATGATAGTTAAAATTTGAATAAAAAACAGTTGGTAATAAATCTGTCGTAAATAAGTTTACATTTTGTGCTCTTTGACTCTATTTTGATGACGTTTATCAAAACTCCGAACTAAAATGGAACTTAATATTTTTAAAATCATTTTGCGCCATTTGCAATACATAATTTGAATCAGCCAGAAAAACATCGCGTCCTTCCTTATCAATTGCCATGAATTGTGCCTTGCGTTTTTTGAAGTTTTCGAGTTCGGTGAGGTTGTCGCTTTCTATCCAGCAGGCTTTGTACAGGTTTATGGGCTCCCAACGGCATTGTGCACCGTATTCGTGGAGGAGTCTGTATTGGATAACCTCAAACTGAAGTTGTCCGACTGTGCCGATAATCTTGCGGTTGTTAAACTGATTCACGAATAGCTGCGCAACTCCTTCGTCCATCAACTGATTAATGCCTTTTTCCAGTTGCTTGGTTTTCATCGGGTCGGCATTTTCAATGTACTTGAACATCTCGGGAGAAAAACTGGGTAGTCCTTTGAAATGCAGATTTTCACCGGATGTCAGGGTATCTCCGATTTTAAATGTGCCTGTATCCGGCAAACCCACGATGTCGCCTGCATAAGCCTCGTCAACGGTTTCTTTCTTTTGTGCCATGAAGGCTGTCGGTGCAGAAAAACGCATCAATTTGCCATGACGGACGTGTTTGTAATTCACGTTTCTTTCAAATTTTCCGGAACAGATCTTTAAGAAAGCTATACAGCTTCTATGGTTTGGATCCATATTGGCATGTATTTTAAAAATAAATCCCGATAAATTTTCTTCATGTGGATTAACTTCACGCTCCAATGTATGAACGGGTCGGGGAGAAGGAGCAATCTCTACAAAGCAATCCAGCAATTCCTTTACTCCAAAAGTGTTCAGGGCTGAGCCAAAGAAAACGGGAGCCAAATCACCAGCAAGATATTTGTCAATGTCAAAAGCAGTATACACTCCTTCGATGAGTTCAAGGTCTTCTCTCAACTTTTCAGCGTTGTTGTCGCCAACGAGTTTGTTCAGTTCCGGACTGTTAATGTCCGCCAGTTGAACCGATTCACTGATGGTTTGTTTGTTAGGCGTGAAAAGTTCGAGATTGTCCTTGTATATATTATACACACCTTTAAAAGCATATCCCTGGTTGATGGGCCAGCTTAGCGGGCGTACGTGGATACCCAGTTCCTTTTCCAGTTCATCCAACAAATCAAAAGCATCTTTGCCTTCACGATCCATTTTGTTCACGAAAATCATCACCGGCGTTTTGCGCATGCGACAGACTTCCATCAGCTTGCGTGTTTGCGCTTCAACCCCTTTAGCGGTATCAACAACAATGATTACAGAATCAACGGCCGTCAGCGTACGGTAAGTATCCTCGGCAAAGTCCTGGTGACCGGGTGTGTCGAGGATGTTGATTTTATAGTCCCTATACTCGAAACCCATAACCGATGTCGCAACCGAAATACCACGCTGTTTCTCAATTTCCATCCAGTCGGATGTCGCTGTTTTTTTGATTTTATTTGATTTAACAGCTCCGGCAACGTGTATAGCACCTCCGAAAAGCAGCAACTTTTCTGTTAGTGTGGTTTTTCCAGCATCTGGATGGGATATGATAGCAAAAGTTCTGCGGCGTTTAATTTCTGATTGTAAGCTCATTGTTGATGAGGTATATATGCAAATTTGATCGTAAGTTTGTCCAAAAAGAGCGCAAATTTACAAAAAAAAGAGGCAATTTTATGTATTGCTTCAAAAAATCCCAATAAAAAATTTGTTTGTTTGTAACTTATAAGTTACCTTTGCGATTGAAAACCAAACATAATTATGGAGAAGATTCGGAAGATTATTGCTTATAAGCACTATTTTGAGGATTTTTTATCAAAACAACCTCAGAAAGTGCAAGATAAGATATTTAAGGTATTAGAAGCGGTAGAAACCCTGGAAAGAATTCCGTCGAACTATTTAAAACAAATTACCGGAACAAATGGCCTTTATGAAGCCAGAATTCAATTGGGAAGCGATATTTGGCGTGTATTCTGTTTCTTTGATGAAGGAAAGCTTGTGATACTATTAAGCGGTTTCAGAAAAAAAACACAAAAAACACCAGGACGCGAGATTGATAAAGCTGCAAAGCTTATGAAAGAGTATTTCGAATCAAAGTAAAATAAAATTTTGAGCGTATGAAAACAAAAGAAAAAATACAAGGTATTAACTCCTGGTCAGATATTAAAGACAGGGTTTACGGGCAAAAAGGAACAGAGAGACGTGATAACCTTGAAAGAGAAACTGAAGCCCTCAAAATTGGTTTGCTTCTAAGAAAAACAAGGGAATCCCGAAAGTTAACACAGGAAGAATTAGGTAAAATATTAGATAAAAAAAGATCCTACATTTCCAGGGTAGAAAATGACGGAAGCAATATTACGCTGAAAACGCTATTTGAAATCGTTGAAAAAGGTTTGGGTGGAAAGGTAAATATCTCAATTGAATTTTGAAATTAGAATTATTTACCTACACGTGCTTCTCAGCATGATAAGATGACCTCACAAACGGTCCGCTTTCTACCATCTTAAATCCTTTTTTTAACGCAATTTCTTTGTATTCTTTGAATTTGTCCGGATGGATATAGGCTGAAACCGGTGCGTGTTTACGCGAAGGTTGCATATACTGGCCGATGGTAAGGATGGAACAGTTATGCGCCAGCGCATCATCCATCAGTTCCAGAATTTCTTCTTCCGTTTCGCCCAGTCCAAGCATGATGCCTGTTTTAGCTCTGAAACCTCTTGATGCAATGTGTTCAATTACTTTCAGGCTTGTATCGTATTTTGCTTTGGTACGAATCTGGGGAGTAAGCCGTCTGACTGTTTCCAGATTATGCGAAATTACATTGGGTTTTTCTGCAATAATCAGGTCAATTAATTCAGTATTACCACTGAAATCAGGAATCAGTACTTCTAATGTAGTGCCGGGGTTGGTTGTTTTAATTGCCCGGATGGTTTCAGCCCAGAAACCGGCACCTGCATCCGGCAGGTCGTCGCGGTCGACTGATGTAATAACCGTATGCTTCAGGTTTAATTGCTTGATTGTGTCGGCCACTTTCTGTGGTTCAGCAGGGTCGGGAGGAAGCGGTCGGCCGGTGATTGTGTTGCAAAATTTGCAGGCGCGTGTACAAATATCTCCCAGGATCATCAGGGTGGCAGTGCCTCTGCTCCAGCATTCACTTTGGTTCGGACAACGACCGCTGGTACAGATGGTGTTTAATCCTTTTTCTTTGATAAGTCCGTGTACATTAGCGTATTTTGCTTCACTGTATAATTTGTTGCGTAACCATTCCGGTTTGCGTACATGTTCCATAATTTATTTTTTTAGTAAAAAGTTTTTCAGCTCGGTAACCGACATTCCTGTCATGTTTTTAATGACCCTTTTCAATGAGTCTGCCGAACTGAATCCACATTTTTCCGCCAAAATCTGATTGGTGGCGGAAGGATCTTTGAGTATGATTCTTTTAACCTCTTCGACCCTGAAATTGTTCACAAAGGTACAAAAATTCTGTTGGTAATGTTGATTGATGAGGTGGGAAATATAAGTCCGGTTAGTTCCGGTAATGTTGGCTAAATCGACAATGGTAAGACTTTCGTTCAGGTAGATTTTCTGTTCTTCAAACAGGTGTATGATTTTGTTAATAAGTATATTACCGGAGATCTCCAATTGCGCTTGTTCTTCGTGTGCTGAGCTGTCGGGCTCTTCCGGTAAAACAGGTGTAAGTTGATATACAGATTTTTGTTTGTATCCCATGTAGCCGACTACAAACAATAAACCGCTGAAAATTACGGATGCAAATCCGGTTAAAGTAAGTTCGTTTTTAAAGAAATCCCTGCCCAGAGAAGCTATGATTACTGAGAATATACCGGTTAGTATCATTGAGATATTCAGAATTTTTACATTTCTGTTTCTTCCATCCTCAATATCAGAATAAAATTGTTCAGCTTTGGATGCATATTGTTTCAACAGTCTGCTACTCTCTATCATTAAAAATAGTACCTGCACAATAAATAGAAATCGCATGGAGAAAAGAATGTATTTTACAAATTTGAGAGCGGGTGATGCCGGTGTAATGTCTTTATCAAAAACCCAGGTTTTAAAATCGGCAAATTCTCCGGTTAATATCCCGGCAGTATAAAGAAGGACTAATACAGCGGGAATTATGAGAAATTTCCAGTGGATGCTCCATGAGAATTTTTCATCAACAGTCAGTAATCTTAAATATACATAATACATTGGATATACAATCAGCGATGAAAACTGATATAAGGGATCGATATAATGGTAGATTTCTTTCAGCGGATAATAAAATACAAAATGGGAGAAGTATACAATACCGGCAAAAATCATGAATTTACCGAGAAAAGTTCTGGCCGGACTAACATTTCGGCCAGGTATGTTGAGAAGAATTGCCCAAAACAAAGTGACATATACCGGATTTAATAATAGTATAGTTTTTATCATAAGCTGAAATTTGTTGCAAACGTACATAAAAAAAAGATACTTTTTACCAATTGTCCTCTTTTTTTTACCAATTGTCCTGCCTGAAATTAATTTACATTTTACTTTTGCATCAGATTGTTGCATCTGACATATTTGGACAAATTTCGAAATCGTGTACAACACTTGATTATATACAACCGAGAATTTTTCTGATAGTTTATTTACCCGGGAATTAATTTATTCCCGGGTTTTTTTATCGGTTATTATTATTATTTTTGCAGTCATCAATACAATATTTCAGCATATATTATTTAAAACAACTTCAGTATATTAACATGCACCTGTTGCCTAATGCCAAAATAAACATTGGATTGAATGTCGTTGAAAAGAGACCTGACGGTTATCATAATATCGAAACGATATTTTATCCTATCGGACTGAAAGATGAGTTGTATGTTGCGAAGAGCGAAATTGTTTATTCACGCAAGATTGACTACAGTCTGGAAGTTTTTGGGACTGAAGTAACTGATGATCCGGAAAAGAATTTGATAATCAAAGCACTGCGTTTGATTCAGAAAGATTTTGATATTGAGCCGGTAGATATTCAGTTGCGTAAAAATATTCCTTTTGGAGCCGGACTTGGAGGCGGCTCTTCAGATGCGGCATTTATGCTGAAGGCGCTGAATGAGTTGTTTAATCTGCATCTTTCCGATGGAGAATTGGAAAAGTATGCGGTGAAGTTGGGAGCTGATTGTCCGGTTTTTATTCGAAACAGACCTATATTTGCCAGTGGAATAGGGGATGAGTTTTCTCCCGTTGATATCTCGTTGGCGGGTTATCATTTTGTGTTGGTTAAACCGGATGTACATATCCCGACACCGGAGGCGTATGCATCAGTTACTCCCCGTCAGCCTGAAAATAAGATACTGGAAATAATCAAAGAACCAGTGCCGGAATGGAAAAACTATCTCAGAAATGATTTTGAAACAGCGGTATTTAATAAATATCCGGTTATTAAAGATATTAAAGACACCTTGTATAACATGGGAGCTGTCTATGCATCCATGTCAGGATCAGGCTCATCGGTCTATGGTTTGTTTGAGGATATACCCGACGGTTTAAAAACCTTTGATAAGTTTTTTACTTTTGTTGATAGCTTTTGAAATTTCATAATTGACCTTGCGGGTAAAAAGTGTAAATTTGCCTTCTATTTAATAATTCAATCATGGCGGAAAAAAGACCGTACAATAATAAACGACAGAATCAGTCACCAATAATTGCAGCCAACGAATTTGGAAAACTTCCGCCACAGGCGCCTGAGTTGGAAGAGGCCGTGCTGGGTGCTATCATGCTCGAAACAGATGCCTATTCGATGGTGTCGGAAATTCTCAAGCCGGAATGTTTTTATAAAATTGCCCATCAGCGGATTTTTGAAGCCATTCAATCGCTGGCTGTCCATCAGCAACCGGTTGATATGCATACGGTAACGGAACAGCTCAGGAAGGATGGAACCATTGATGAGGTCGGCGGTCCTTACTACATTACCTTGCTCACAGCCAAAGTCAATTCAGCTGCCCACCTTGAATACCATGCCCGAATTATTGTTCAGAAGTATCTGGCAAGAGAGTTAATCCGTGTTTCCTCGGAAATTCAAACCAAGGCTTTTGATGACAAAACAGACGTGGACGACCTCATGCAAGAGGCTGAAGGTATGTTGTTCGAAATTTCGCAACGTAACCTCAAAAAAGATGTCGTACAGATCAATCCGGTTATTGAGGAAGCCAGAAACAGGATGATTCAGGCGGCTAAAAAGCAGGGTGCGAGTGGTGTTCCAAGTGGTTTCCACAGTCTGGATAAAATTACGTCCGGCTGGCAAAGATCGGATTTAATCATTATTGCCGCCCGTCCTGCGATGGGAAAAACAGCCTTTATTCTTTCTATGGCCAAAAACATGGCAGTTGATTACAATTCGCCTGTTGCCGTATTTTCTCTTGAAATGTCGAATGTGCAGTTGGTAAACCGTTTAATTATGAATGTTTGTCAGCTCGAAGGTGAGAAAATCAAAAACGGTCAGTTAGATGCCTACGAATGGGAAAAGTTCGACAGAGACGTAACGCAGTTGATGGATGCACCAGTTTTTATCGATGATACCCCCAGTTTATCTATATTTGAACTGAGAAGTAAAGCGCGCAGATTAGTTCGCGAACACAAAATACAATGCATCATCATCGACTACCTTCAGTTGATGAATGCATCAGGAATGAGTTTCGGGAGCAGGGAGCAGGAAGTTAGTATTATTTCCCGGTCGTTAAAAGGACTGGCAAAGGAACTGGATATTCCCATCATCGCACTTTCACAGTTGAACCGTGGGGTGGAAGGTCGTACCGGGATTGAAGGTAAGCGTCCGCAGTTGTCTGACCTGCGTGAATCCGGTGCAATTGAGCAGGATGCTGACATGGTATGCTTTATCCACCGCCCTGAATATTATAAACTTACAGAAGATGCGCAAGGAAATTCCCTGTTGGGTATTGCCGAGATTATTGTGGCAAAACATCGTAACGGGGCTACAGGAGATATTCAATTGAAATTCAAGAATGTGTATGCCAAATTCATGAATAAAGATGACGATGATGATGAAAATAGTCCGGTACACGGAGGATACCAGACTATTTCATCTAAAATGAACGACAGCACATTCAATGGACATGCCAATAAAGAATTTGGTTCGGCTTCACCTTTTGGCGGGTATGCAAAAAGTGATGAAACACCGTTTTAAAGGTCGACAGTCTCAGGTCATCTTGCTTGTCATTACTCGCTAATATGCTTCGGCTTTTTCAGCAACGCGATTAATATCGCTCCAACTACCGCTGCACCTGATGCAATGATAAACGCCGGTTGCATCTTTGTCAGGTCAACGGCTACCACCTTGGTTATACCATCGATTGTTTCGGTTACATTTGCTAAGTTTTTGAAATAACCGGCGATGTAAGATGAGATGATAGCACCCAGTCCAAAACCAAGTAGGATGATACCGTAGTTGGATCCCATGTTTTTCATGCCCCAGAAATCGGCTGTGATTACCGGGAATACGCCGAGAAAACCACCGTATGAAAATCCGATTAAGGCAATTAAAACCAATAACATAATTCCGTTGACTACATTGACCAACAAAATCAATACGGCCGTCATGATTAACAAAGTCAGCAAGGTAGTTCTGCGTCCCATTTTATCTGAAATACCGCCCCAGAAAACCCGACCGAAGGAGTTGAACAAAGCAATAATCATCACACCGGTTGCAGCCACTTCAGGTGATAGTCCTTTGGCAATGGCAATAGGCGCTGTGAAACCTATCATCATCAGACCCGCCATACAAGCCAGTAAAAAAGTGAAAGCTACGAGGTAGAATTGTGGCGTTTTCAGCATCTCACGGGAAGTAAAACAGTTCGTACCGTTCTTTTTGGCAATGCTGTCCATATCAAAACCTTTCGGGATAAAACCTTTCGGAGGATTTTTAATAAAAAGTGAACCAATTACCGATATGACGATGAAAATGATACCCAACCACATAAAAGTTTGTAATTCGCCTGCATTTTTTATCAAAGCACGCGCAATCGGTGTGAAGATGACTCCGCCGAATCCCAATGCCGATACGATGATACCGGTAATCAGTCCGCGTTTATCCGGAAACCATTTCTGACAGGTAGCAATCAGACTGGAGTAAATCATACCCATGCCAAAACCGCCCAACAGTCCATAAGCAATCCACAATAACCATGGAAATGAAGGAGAAGTAAACGACGCGAGGATAAAACCGGCTCCCAATACCAATCCACCCCAGAATACAACCGGTCCGGGAGTTTTTTTATCCTGAAGTCGGCCTCCGAAGGTACTTCCGAATGCTAATGTTCCCAGTAACAGAGAAAATGTCAATGCGGCAGATGCATTATCGCCATTGAATACTTTGTTGGCAATGCCGGTTTGAAAAACGGACCAGATGTAAGCTGTTCCAAGACAAAACTGGATGACTACCGCAGCAATTACCGGTATCCACCGGTTGGTGATTTTTCCCTGATTCATACAATGTGTGAAGTTTTTAAGTGATTATTTGATTTATCTTGTTAACATGAATTTAAAACTTACCCCGAAATTACTGGAAGATACAGGAAAAGAAGAAGATATGAGCGGTGTGCTGACTTGTCGGTCGTAGAACATCTGGATATTAACTTTGGAACTGAATACATAATCAGCCATGATTTTCATGGTTAATAACTTGTTCCCGCTGGAAGCCTGAGTCAATCCTTCATCAATTTTTCGCAACAAGGATTTGATGTCTTTATACGAAAAATCTGCATTGATTTTCAAATCGTTTTTAATCCTGGATTGTGTGCTGTTTTTTAATTTCAGGATGACATCAAAATCTTTGACCACATACCCGAAACCAATCACAAATTCATCGGTCATGGCATCTATCATTTGTGTGTTGGATAGATTCAAGGCCAGGTTACGTTGTTTTTTATACTCTAATTTGGTGGTCATGCTGTTTTTGAGGGCTGCATTGATACCGATAAGCGGACTGAATTGTTCTGTCAGCGACACAGAAGAAATGTCATAAGGCGATGCCGGAATCGGGTTGTTGAATTGCACATCGCGGATATAACCAAGTGCATTATCGTCGTTACCCATGGCTACCCAGGTGGAGTAGGAGGTATACGAACCGATGCTGTAACGACAGGTGTAGGCATGCGTAATGCTGATAGAGCGGAACTTATCCTTTACCCAGGGAATGCGGGATAAACCATCGTAGTTGGCACGCCAGTTCGGTAACATGCTGAGGAAAGACAGAAATGGTTTGGTTTCCATCCTTTCAGGATCTCGTCCGGTATAAGCTGATAAAAACGCCGGAATCAATACTTCTGATGAATTGAGGCTGAATTCTTTCTTGTTGGGGTCATCATCGTAAAATTCTATGGGATAATTGCTTAAAAATCCTGTTGTAGGATAACGGGTGCCTTTATATTGGGCGTTTAATTTATTCCTGAAAAATGTACGATTGCTCAGGAACTGATTGAATACATCCGAATTGTAATTGTTTTCAGCTGTGCCTATGGGCTTGAAAGCTGTTGCCAGCGCAACCTGCGTGATATTGAAACTTCCGTTGAAGGTTGTCGGCATACCCGCGAACATATACTGAATCGTTGTATTGGAAGCTTCATAACGTTTGGCATTCAAGTCAATTTTGAGTCCGGGTATAGGCTCCAGGTTCATTTTCAGATCTAAATCGGAGGTCATAGCCGTGTTTGCCGGGTTGATAATCGAATCACTCATAAACAACCACCCCTGGTCAATGGCATTGCTAATGGTGTTGTTGTTATGCAATCCAAAAGCAAAGTCTAAACCGGGAGCATAGGTCCCGTTATCCATCACCTGCTGACCGAAAATTTCGACATTGGGTAAAAACCCGGGTATCACCATGCTGTTGGTTTCACGGTAGGTGATAGAACCCCTGCGAATTGACATCAATACGCGGGTAGCTATGTCTGTAATGTTTTGTGTTACCGTCCTGACATTCGGATCGTAGGTAACTAAAGTAACCGATACACTGTCAAGATTATTTAAACTCAGGATTTCAATATCCGACGGGTTTACGGTATTATATTTCAGTTTGATTTTATTTCCTTTTTTATCGGTGGCACTCAGATTGAAATAATTACTGCCTAAGCGATGTCTTACGGTCGTTTTCTTGCCTTTTTCAATATTGATTACCTCATTATAAGTCTTGGGTTTGAATTTGGGGTTCGGTACTTTTCTCTGGTTACCGGTAAACCGGGAGTTTACTTCTTTCAGATAAGCCGATTTGTTGTACAGTGTTTCCATGTTAAACTGCCCGTCAATCTGATAAGAACGCGTACTGGTAGCCGTGTTGCCAAAATCATCCATGTCTTTCAACCGGGCTGAGCGGTTCCAGTTATAGTTTGCATTGTATGAAGTATTTACAGAGTTAATCCAGTCGAACAGCGGAATTTTATTTACCGGAATACCCCAGGAAGCCGTGAAGACTTGCTGATAGGTGTAAGGTGTTCCCAGCTTGCGGATACTTGACCAAACTGAGTCGCGCCACTGTTCATAATGTTCCCTGCCAAATTCAGGAGTATAATAAGGTTCCTCAATGATGGCGTTGGTGGCTGTTTGCAGACTGAGTTTCAAGGTTCTTGTTAAATCCCATTTGATGTCAAACTGCCGGTTCCACATAAAATCCTTACTGAAAGTAACATCCAGCGCGTCATTTCCTGTACTTCCACCAAAATCAGTATTGAAATCACGGAGTTTAATCTGTGAATACTGTCTGTTCATGTTGGTGTTGAACCCGATGGAATTTGGCAGGTAGTTAAAGTTCAGTTCCTTAATCAGTTTGGCAGCCGGTTTATCTAATCCTTTTGTTTCCTTAAATGGTTCAAAAGGTTTGTTTTCAAAACTGAAGTTGTAGTTTAATGAAGCTCTTTCCTGTTTGATTAAATTCTGCTCCACTTCAGCGCTGTGTTGGTTAGTTTCAGAAAATGAATAAGAGAAGGAAAGGTTCGCCGGATCGTAGAATTGAGGTTTTTTACTCTTGATGTTTACTTTGGCGGATGATATGGTGAAATTTTTAGATGTATGTACCGTTTGAGATATCAACAATAAGGAATCTCTTTCTGTTTCCGAATCCAGGTTATTTAACGATTCTTCCAGTGTAACATCTTGATCCAGTGGGTTGTATTTTGGGCTGAGGGTTTCGTTGGTATAGGAGAAATAAGCTGGTAACTGTACTTTGGCTTCTTTGGGTAAAAAACGGCCTAACTCCAATGAAGTTGAAAAATTCATTTGGTAAAGGTCGTCATTTCTTCTTTCCATCACGTTGCTTTCGAGACTACCATAACCGGCAGTTTCGACACGACCGGCCAAATTGATGCTTCCCAAATCAGAGAGTCCTAAAGCCAGGTTTGCGAGGGCAGCCCAACCGCTTTCTTCATTGAATTGCGACATGCGCAATTCATTTACCCACACTTCTGCTGATTTCAGGTTGTTGCTGGTGTTACGGATACCAATCATGATGTTCTCAATTTCAGCTATTGAGGGATTACCAACAACAGTGATGTAGTTTCGGGGTTTATCCGGGTCATTTAACGTATATCGTTCTAAATTTGATGCTTTGTCTTTGTTTCGCTTCAGCTTGACTTCTGTCAGGGCTTCAAAAGGAAAATCAATCATGTTGTCGGGGTGCCAGACTACTTCCCGGTCACGTGTGCTGCTTGAACTGTATATGCCATGAGGAGTCAACATCAACGGGACTTCGTATTCATAATAATTGTTGACCATATCAGAACCAATCCTGATAAAGCAAGTCAGATCATTATCTTTTAAATTATATTCATCATTAATCAGTTTTTCGGCATGAACAAACATCTGAAGTCGTTTGTACTGCCGCATGTCATAGGTAGTATTTTTATATACCGCCCTTGCATCACCGGGAGCCAATCCGATGACTTTCATCAACATGGATTGTTCATTTTGCTGAATCAGCTGGGGTTGTCCCGGGTCGGTTGCGCGGGAAATACCCGGAGGTAGTATGTAGTTCACCGGTGTTTTTTCTGAATTTTCCTCGATATTCACTGCCTGTACATCCAGTTTACCTTCTGATATGGGTGTTTTTCCCGGTTCATGCAACATTTTAGTGTAGTTTCTCCATTCTCCTCTTACCAAATCTAAAGAGGCAAAACGCAGGTGTTTCTCCTGTTCAAAGCCAGTCATAAACAAACGTATGAAACGAATTGACTTGAAATTTCGGATATTACCCACTTTATCATCAAATTCCCTCAATGGAATCTTAAACTGATACCAGCTTACTTGTTCAATGTTATTGTTGGGTAACTTTACATTAGAGGTAATTTTATCCGTGATGTAGTTAGTTCCAACCACCATTTTTTCCGGCTTTATCTCAACACGATACTGGAAGTATCGCTCATATTCATTCAGCGTGTTGTCGTTGTTGATGTCTTCATTGTCAGGCAAAGATGTCGCTGTTGTTGTGTAGGAAAGATCACTGTTTGTTGCATCCGGTGAGTTCCCTTCTGTACCATTAAAGCGTTTGTAACGGGTTAAAATACCTGCTTCCTGCTGATCGTAAGCAGGATTTCGGTAGAAACTGTAGTTGTCGCCGGCAGGGTCGTTGAGTGGTGAAAACGGGTCTTGCTGCATCCGCTGGCGGGTAGCTACATTCACTTTTGCCAGAATTGAATCGACATAGCTGCGATAGATTGGAAATATTAATTCTTTTTCTGTCGGGAGCCCATTTAATCCCACATCTTGTTTGGCTCTGGCTCCTGCTGTGTTGTCGAAAGCAGTTACGGTTGACTGCACACGGGGTACTACGCCCCAAACTGTTGGTTCTGTTTTGGCGGGGTCATCATCCAGCGGTAATCCGTGTTCAAAGAATTTTTTACCATCTTTCAGTACATCTTCACTGATATCGCCTAAGTTGAAGTATAGTTCGCCTCCTTTATCACTTCCGTCATTGTAAA
>JAKIYP010000055.1 GCA_022708505.1 Bacteroidota bacterium | reverse complement strand
TCTCCCTTATAGAATGCATACAAGATTTGAATTATCTTGATTCGCAACAAAATTCTGTTAATCATACAATAAAGTGAACGTTTTCAAATTTTGGGCAAAGATACTGCATTTTTAGATAAAAATATAACCATTTACTTGTTAATTTCAAAAAAAATACAGAAATTTGGAGTCAAAAGGTCAAAACCATTTAGTGTTTCGTTAAGGCCTTTATAATAAACCATTTAGAAGATATTCGTTATGGAAGTAGAGAAAAGAAAAATTGAACTGGAGAAAAAAGACAACGAAATTATTTATTCTAAATCCATTAAAGCAGGAAAAAGAATTTATTATCTGGATGTAAAGAAAAGCAGAAACGAGGATTTGTTTTTAGCCATAACAGAAAGTAAAAAGAAGGTTAGCGGTTTCGAACAGGATGCTCAGGTTACTTACGAAAAACACAAGATATTCCTTTATAAAGAAGATTTTAATAAGTTCATCGAAGGACTGGAAGATGTAATTAGTTTCATTAAAAAAGAACAGGGTGAAGCTGTTCCCCGCGAATATCCTGTTTCAACCGACTCCGATATTGTCGAATCTGCTTCTGATGATGAAGTTGCCGGCGAACCGGAAGTTAAAAAAAGTTTCTTCGACAAATTTAAATTCTAACCCCGAATGAAAGCTTTTGCAAGCGACAATTACTCAGGTATTCATCCCGAAATACTTGAAGCTATACAACATGCCAACAACTACCACGAAGTATCTTACGGTGCAGACCGTTTTACCCAACAAGCCAATGAGCAATTTGAATCCTTATTCGGTCCGGTAAAGGTTTTATACGCTTTTAACGGTACCGGAGCTAATGTGATTGCATTGAAATGCTGTACACTACCCTTTCATTCCATCATTTGCACGGACACAGCCCATATACAGGTTGATGAATGTGGCGCACCGGTACAAAGCACCGGTTGCACGCTGATTCCTCTGCGATCAGCCGACGGAAAGCTTACTCCGGAAATGATTCGCCCACTCCTGAAAGCCAAAGGAAATGTTCATCATAATCAACCTAAAGTAATTTCAATCAGCCAGAGTACTGAATTAGGTACTGTTTATTCTCTGCAGGAACTCAGGTTGCTTTGTGACTTTGCACATGCCAATGACCTGTATGTGCACCTCGACGGCGCCAGAATTTCCAATGCGGTAGCCGCGCTCGGTGTTGATTTTAAAACGGCTACTGTCGACTGTGGTGTCGACATCATGAGCTTCGGGGGCACTAAAAACGGACTTATGATCGGTGAAGCTGTATTAATTTTTAATGAAGAATTAAAAATGCATGCTGAGTTCTATCAAAAGCAATCGGCTCAGTTAGGCTCTAAAAACCGGTTTATCGCAGTACAATTTTTAGCTTTATTAAAGCATGATTTATGGTACAGGATGGCTTCACATGCCAATAATATGGCTCAATTGCTGGCTGCTGAGATTTCCCGGATTCCGGAAGTAAAAATCACCCGTTCTGTGGATGCGAATGCCGTTTTTGCCATTATTCCTGAAAAAGCCATTGAACCGCTCCAAAAATTGTATCCTTTTTACATTTGGGATGAAAATACATTGGAACTCCGGTGGATGTGTTCTTTCGACACGACTACCGAAGATATTATGAATTTTGTGTCAGCACTGAAACATATAATTGCCCCATCTCGTACCTGAGTACTTCTACAGCGGTATCTTTGGAAATAAATCCGCTTTCAGAAACAGCATCGTAAACCACTCCCTCGATGGTTACCTTACCTGAAGGCCGTAAATCGGTTCTGGCTTTACCCTGTTTTCCGACCAACGCTTTATTTTCCATGGGTACAGCCATGTAACCGGCTTCTTTTTCCAGATTGGTATTGAGGGCTATATTCTTTAACAGCCCTTTTGTTCCAATCTTGGCGCTCAGGTATAACACCAGCGCAAATCCAAACGATATCCCGGCAGTTACAGTGAGCAATGCCTTGCCTACGCCTCCGGTTTCCACCGGTTCAAAGTCGAAATTGACATTCTCCAGTAAACTTAATGTCAACCCGGCAATAACCAGCACAATGCCCGAAATTCCGGCAATACCGAATCCTGGTATCACGAATATTTCCACGGCCAGTAATATCAGCCCGATGACAAACATCAGGATTTCCCAGTTGGCAGCAAGGCCTTCGATGTACAAGGGGGCAAAATACAACAAAGCTGCCAGCACGGCAACTGCCAGCGGGAATCCAATACCGGGCGTTTGCAGTTCAAAATAAATACCTCCGATAATCAGCATGATTAAGATGCCCTGTAAAACGGAACTCATCAAAAAACCTTTAATATTATCCAGTACAGTCGGATTGAAAGTAATCAATTCATACGATTCAATACCCAGATTTTTCGTAATTAATTCATCCACATTAGCTGCCACGCCATCACAATAACCGTATTGCTGAGCTTCAAGTGTGGTAAATGTGAGTGTTTTTCCCGAATCAATTAAATTGGGGACTACTGTTCTTTCATCCACCATGGCTTCGGCAATCAATGGATTTCTTTTCCATTTGTAAATGGTATCGTTTCCCTGAATAATGGTGTCCCGTCCGTGTGCCTCAGCTGTAGCACGCATGGTAGCACGCATATATGACTGATACTTATCGGGCATCTGCTCACCGGTTTGATTAACAACCGTAGCCGCACCGAAACTGGCACCCGGACGCATGAAAATTTTATCACAGGCAATGGAAATTAAGGCGCCGGCAGATGCCGCATTGTTATCGATAAAAACATATACCGGAATTTCAGCATTTAATATTTTTGTCCGTATGGAATCAGCATATAAAACTTCCCCCCCGTAGGTATTCATATGAATTAATACTATATCAGCATTTTTTGTCTTGGCTTCATCAAAGCCCTTTTGCGTATATAACCAGGTTGTACTGCCTATTTCTTTTTTAATATCAATCTTATAAATGATTTTATCAGCAGCTTTTACAGCACTGAACAAACTTAGAACAGTTATAAATAAAATCGATATGGATATTTTTTTCATTTTGCTTAATATTTTCCCCAAATATACTAACATTTCAAAAATATATTTTTATATTTGTAGCGAAAATATTATCAAAAAATTTTCGAAAGAGCTCTTTATTTCGCATCATTCAGTATAGACAACTGACAATCAATTACTTGCTTTTGTGAGGAAGTTTTTTCATAATATGGAGTTGGACCCATATTAGGTTCTGTTAAGTTATTCACACATAAAAACTACAGAAAATGAAAAATGTACACATTGAAAATGAGCTGGTAGCATTACAAAGCAACATGAGAAACTTTGCTTTTTCACTCACTTTAAACCGTGAAGAAGCAGAAGACTTACTGCAGGATACTACCTTAAAAGTATTGGATAATCAGGAAAAGTTTACTGATAATGTCAACTTTAAAGGATGGGTGCTCACCATCATGAAGAATATCTTCATCAACAATTACCGTAAGATTGTGCGCAACCAGACTGTAATTGACAAGACTGAAGATTTACACCACCTGAATTTGCCGCAAAATTCAGGGTTTGAGAGTCCGGAGAGCTCTTATTCGGTGGGAGAAATCAGGAATAGCATTAATTCATTTGCCGACGAATACAGGATTCCATTTTCTATGCATGTGCAGGGATTCAAATATGAAGAAATTGCCGAGAAAATGAATTTACCAATTGGCACGGTGAAAAGCCGTATTTTTCTGGCCAGAAAGCGTCTTCAGGAACAATTAAAAGACTACCGTTATTAGATAAAAGGTAAAGAGCCGGAGAAATTATCTTCGGCTCTTTTTAAATTATAAACCACATTTGAATGTGGAAAGTGGAAGGTTGAATGACCAAATGCAGATTTAGATAAGGTTGCCACGTCGTTCACTTCGTGAACTCCTCGCAATGACAGACTGTAGACCGGAGACTGATAACTTAACTGTTGAACATTAAACCATTAAGCGTATTGTATGAACGAAGGAATTATCATGTTGGGAAGCAATCTGAACCCGGAAGAAAACATCACCAGGGCAAAAGAAAAGATCAACGATCAATATGAAATCATTGATGAAAGCACTGTATTGATAACCTTACCCCGAAACAAAAAATACAAGAATCATTTTTACAATCAGGCAATTAAAATACTGTCTGATGAATACTTTGACGATTCTGTCCGTTTTTTCAAACAAATCGAACAGGAATTGGGAAGGACCCCGGAAGGCAAATCGAATGGGTTGATACCCATTGACATTGATTTTGTATTCTGGAATGAAACCGCCATGCGGGATGACTATGAAAAGTGGGATTTTGTAAAAATCTGCATTGATCAGATCAAGGATAAACCTTCGACAAGTTTACTGTAAACTTATTTCTTAACTCCCAAAAAGTCACTTAGCACCTTTTCTGCCTCTTTTTTAGCTTCCTCGAGGTTGTCGTTCACTATGGTAACATCGAAGTGGGGAGCAAAAGAAAGTTCATATTCAGCTTTCGCAATGCGTAAATCAATCATTTCGGCAGAATCCGTGCCTCTACTGGTCAATCTTTTACGTAATTCATCTATTCCCGGAGGTGCAATAAAAATCAGCAAGGCCTGATCTCCGTATTGTTGTTTGATGTTTAAGCCACCCACGACATCCACATCAAAAACAATATTATTGCCTTTCCTGCCAATTCGTTCCACTTCACTGCGTAAGGTACCGTAATAGGTATCCTTATAAACTTCCTCATACTCGATAAACTCACCGGCAGCTATTCTACGGCGAAACTCATCGGGCGACAGAAAATAATACTCAACTCCATCCTGTTCATTTCCACGCGGAAGCCGGCTGGTTGCCGAGATAGAAAACTCGATGTCGAATCCGGCCTTTAACAGGTGATTTACAATGGTACTTTTTCCTGAACCGGAAGGAGCTGAGAAGATGATTAGTTTGGCAGCCATTTAATTTAGTGGTTAGTGGTTAGTGGTTAGTGGTTAGTGATGGCTGATTTTTAATTTACCACTAACCACTATCAACTAACCATTAATAAAAACAGCACTCCTGTAAGCCGGGTTCTGTGCCTTGCAAGCAAGGTGTTTGTCATTTATCTGGGACTGTTGTCACCAACAGCCTCTAGCAATCTACCCCCCGGCATCGGACGGGCCGTCCTACATGCGCCGGTATACATGATCTTGCAACCCATAGGATGTACGGCTACCTGTGTTGCCACAAGTACCGGTAAGCTCTTACCTCACCTTTTCACCCTTACTCCGGGAACCGGAGCGGTTATTTTCTGTTACACTACCCTGCCCTCGCGAACAGCTTCCCGTTAGGAAATATGGTGCCCTGTGTTGCCCGGACTTTCCTCTTTACCAAAAGCAAAGCGACAAACCGGAATGCTGATAATTTTTGTGCAAAGATAGTGTTTTGCCGATAATACAGCAATAGCAATTTGCAGGGAAAAATACAGACAAAGATGAATTTCCGGGTCGCATAACGGATATGCCATGAACAGTCAGACAGTTTGTGCCGGAATTAAAGGTTATAAAGGAATGACACCAGTCATGGTGATGACAGATAAGAAAGGCAAAATACAAAAAGTTGCGCTGTTAACACATTGCGAAACATTAAGTTATGTGAGGTTACTTGAAAATTCCGGTTTCTTCAGCCAATGGAATGCTAAAAGCCTGAAAGAAGCTGCACTCATTACTTTAGATGCTTATTCCGGAGCTACTGAGACTGCTTTAGCCGTTGAAAAGCATGTACGTTTTTTGTTGGAAAAAGGAGCAAATTCTTTTCCGGGAAAAAAAGAATAACCGGAAATAAAAAACACGAAGCAATTACAATCGCTTCGTGTTTTTCTGTTACAAAAGGTAAAATATACCTTTATATGCCGGTCATCAGAATAAACTCCAAACTACGGTGAGTCCTGCCATTACGATCGACACCATACTCATCAGTTTAATCAGGATGTTCAGTGACGGACCGGAAGTATCTTTAAACGGATCGCCTACGGTATCACCTACTACTGTTGCTTTATGATTATCAGAACCTTTACCGCCTAGGTTGCCTTCTTCAATGTATTTTTTCGCATTATCCCACGCACCACCGGCATTCGCCATGAACACAGCCAGCACGAAACCTGTGCTCAATCCACCAATTAAGAGGCCGAGTACACCTGCCACGCCAAAAATAACTCCGATTACAATCGGAACCACAATAGCCAGAATAGAAGGTAATAACATTTCTCTTTGTGCACCTTTGGTTGAAATAGCCACACAACGTGCATAGTCCGGTTCTGCTTTACCTTCCATGATACCGGCAATTTCACGGAACTGACGACGAACTTCTTCCACCATACTCTGAGCTGCACGTCCTACTGCATTCATTGTAAGACCGCAGAACAGGAACGACATTACTGCTCCGGCAAACACACCTACCAACACAATCGGGTTCATCAGGTTCACATTATAAAACTCCATGAAATCAGAGAAAGAAGCCAGCTTGATCGCATCTGAGTTCATCATTTCAGCGCCAACCTGCACCAATCCATCTGAAGCAGCATCAGCGATACGGATCAAGGCAATCTTGATTTCTTCAATATAAGAAGCTAACAGTGCAAGCGCTGTCAATGCAGCCGAACCGATAGCAAAACCTTTACCGGTAGCAGCTGTTGTATTGCCCAGCGCATCCAAAGCATCGGTACGTTGACGAACTTCTTTTCCTAATCCGCTCATTTCAGCATTTCCTCCGGCATTGTCAGCAATCGGACCATAAGCATCGGTTGCCAGTGTAATACCTAAAGTTGAAAGCATACCAACAGCGGCGATACCGATTCCGTACAAACCCAGGCTCAGGTTCTGAGGAGCCAGATAGTTAGCCAGGTCAAACTGAATGGCACATAAATAGGCAAGGATAATAGCGAAACCAATGGTAATTACCGGAATGGCTGTTGAAATCATACCCAGTCCCAAGCCGGAAATGATAACGGTTGCAGGACCGGTTTTGGCGCTTTCGGCCACTTTCTGCGTCGGTTTATAACTTTGAGAAGTATAATATTCAGTCGACTGACCAATGATAATACCAGCAAACAAACCCACAATTACGGAGAAAGATATACCCATCCAGTTTTGAATTTGCAGGACATATAAAATGGCAAAAGTAGCAATAGCAATCAGTACAGAACTTGTGTTTACACCACGGCTCAATGCTGCCAACAATTGTTTCATTTTAGCCCCTTCTTTGGTCTTTACCATAAAAATACCGATTATTGATAATACAACGCCAATCGCTGCAATCAACATCGGAGCAATAACCGCTTTTACCTGCATGGCCGGGTTCACCATAAAGGCCGAAGCCCCCAATGCAGCAGTAGCCAAAATAGAACCGGCATAAGATTCGTATAAGTCGGCGCCCATACCAGCTACATCACCTACGTTATCGCCTACGTTATCGGCAATAGTAGCAGGGTTACGCGGGTCATCTTCCGGGATACCGGCTTCCACCTTTCCAACCAGGTCGGCGCCCACATCAGCAGCTTTGGTGTAAATACCGCCCCCCACACGGGCAAATAAAGCCTGAGTAGAAGCTCCCATACCGAATGTAAGCATAGTTGTGGTTATATACATCATTTTATGCGCCTGATCAACATCCTGCACAAAATGATCCAGAATCAGATACCATACTGAAATGTCGAATAATGCCAATCCCACTACGGTAAGCCCCATTACAGCTCCCGAACGGAAAGCTACCCTCAAACCACTGTTTAAGGAATTTTTAGCTGCATTCGCCGTACGGGCTGAAGCATAAGTAGCTGTCTTCATTCCAAAGAAACCCGCTAACCCTGAAAAGAAACCACCTGTCAGGAAAGCGAAAGGTACCCAGTTGTTCTGGAGGTCAAAATAAGCCATCACAGCAAAAATTGCGGCAAGTACAACAAATACGATTACTACAACCTTGTATTGTTGTTTTAAATAAGCCATAGCACCTTTACGCACATGCAAGGCAATTTTTTTCATTGTATCGGTTCCTTCGCTTTCTTTCATCATCTGTTTGAAGAAATAAAACGCGAAACCTAATGCCACAATGGAGGCAAGAAGTACGAGATAAATAATGTTGTTTTCCATTTTCTAAAAGTGATTTAATTGTTAATTATTTTGTTTTTACTATTCTTGTCTAAAGTCAAATGTCTAAAGTCACTATTCACTTTCCGTTTTCCGCTCTCAGCTATTCGATATTAGTTATTCGCTTTTCAACAGCTGAATGTATTCTTTCAAAATCGACAAAGAATATTGCCCCGCGTGCTGATTCACAAATCCCACATAGGTAACTGCTTCCTTTTCATCGGCTGTGTCGGAGATCACCCGTACTACCGCGAGAGGAATTCCGAAATCATCGCATACCTGCGCCACGGCTGCACCTTCCATCTCAGCACATACCACTGAAGGTAGGTTCTTAATCAGTGCATTTTTCATGTCTGGTGTCGAAATAAACAAGTCACCACTGGCAATGTCGCCTGTTATCAGTTTGGGATTCTTAATATGCTGTTCAGCAAGTATTTTTCTGAATTCCTTGTCATCTTTCAAAAACTGATGCACAGCTTTCACCATCATTTCCTGATCCTGGGGAGTTATTTCAAAAGAAGTCTTACCGGTTAACGGTATCTCAAAACGGCGCATCAGCGGTCGTGCATCCATATCATGCTGAAAAAGCCGCTGGGCAATCACAATATCCCCAACATGCACATCCGGCGATATACCACCGGCAACACCCGTAAAAACAATGCGGTCGACACCGAACTCCAGAATCAGACTTGTGGCTGTTGTAGCTGCTGCCACCTTCCCCCAGCGGGAAAAAACCACCACCACTTCCTGTCCGAACAATTCGCCTTTATAAAAAATCCGGCTACCATGTTCCACAATTTCTTTGTTCACCACCGAAGCGATAATCAAATCCAACTCTTCCGGCATAGCCCCTATAATTCCCAGTCTCATGTCGATTTAATTTTAGTAATGCGTTGATATAACGTTGGGTGAGAATAATTGAAAAACACATACAAAGGATGTGGCATCAGGTTACTTAAGGATTTGGCAGAAAGTTTCTTTAAACCGGAAATCAACTGTTCTCCTAATCCATGTTTATTAGCATAGGCATCTGCCTGATATTCATATTTTCTTGACAGAATATTACCCGATAAATCTAACAAGGTGGAAACAGGTGTATACAGCGTGAAAAAGGCGATGGCATTCAGGTGAAATACCGCTTTTTCACCTCCCAGAACCTGAGCAAGTAAATCGCTGTTCAACATCCAGCCGAGTAAGTAAAAAAGCAACAGGCTGAAAGGCAGCGAGAAAGCGTAATTCTTCAATACATGCTTGTGTTTGTAATGTCCTATTTCATGCGCCAGCACCGCTACGATTTCATCTGTAGTCATTTGTTCCATCAGGGTATCATACAACACAATGCGCTTTTTGGGTCCCAGACCGGCAAAATAGGCATTAGCCTTGGTGGAACGTTTGGAACCGTCGATAACAAAGATATTCTTCAGTTTAAAATCCACTGAAGTCGCGAATTTTTCAATGGCGGTACGTAACTCCCCTTCAGGTAAAGGTGTTTGTTTATTGAATAAAGGAACAATTAATTCGGAATAAAACATGCCCATCACGAGACTGAAGATCGTGGTAACAGCAAAAGCCAGCAGCCAGAAATATTGAGGCGTAAGGGTGTAAATCCAGATGATAGCTGATAAAATTAGCCCTCCGATAAGCATACCTATTCCCCAGGATTTGAGTTTGTCGGTGATGAAAATGCCTGGTGTGACTTTATTAAATTCAAATCTTTCCTCTATGACAAAAGTATGATACCAATCGAATGGAATATTGATCAGGTCATTGATAATAAAAAGTATTCCGAAAAAAAACAAAGACTGAAGTAGGGTATGATCTGTCCACGACTGCACCATGCGATCGAGCCACCCGAAACCGCCTAACAGATACATCAACAGAATGACAACAAAGCTGAATGTGCCTGTTAGCATACCAAAACGTGCATTGGTGCGAAAGTAATCCTGCTGCCGGTTGTATTTATCCTCATCATAAATACCGGTTAAGATTTCGGGAAGTTGCTTACGGGAGTGCCGGATATTGAGAATGGTCAGGTACCGGTCGAAGCCGAACTCCAGTACCAGTATCGCGATGATGACAAGGAATAATATCTCAACCATTCAGTCCGTTTTTAATGTTGATTTTTCAAAATTTTAGATTTTGCGACACAAAAGTAAAAAAAATGTGCATATTGATAAAACTTTTTGAAGATTTATCATTAAAAAGTATCTTTGCACGAATTAAAAACGAATATTTATGAGGTTATATACATTTGCATTCATTATTTTGTTGCTTTCGATTGTGCTACCCGACTTGTTTTTTTATTTCAAATTAAAAAAACACCGTGCTAAACTGATTCTTCATCTGCTCAACTTCTTACCGACTGCCTTTTTTATCACGATTTTCGCGATCATGAAATTTGCCGATAGCCACTCCTATCAGCCTTCGTCTTTTCAGTTTTTCATGTGGATGAATTTTGCTTTTATGGTGATTTATCTTCCTAAATTAGTATATATTATATTTCATTTCCTAAATTTTCTGATTAACCTCTTGCTGAAAGAAAAAATCTACCTGATACGCTATGCCGGTGTTCTGACCGGGATGTTTCTGGTTATCTTGTTTGCACATGGCGCATTTGTAAATCCAAAGAATATCGATGTCAGACAAACTGAAATAAAAGTCAGCGGACTTCCTCCGACTTTCGATGGCTATAAAATTGTACAGATATCGGATATCCACCTGGGTAGCTGGGGACGGAACTACAGTTATATGGAACCTGCTATCAAAAAAGTCAACGAACAGCAAGCTGATCTTCTCTTGTTTACAGGCGATATTGTCAATAATTACAGTCAGGAAATGGACGGATGGGACAAATACTTCCAGCAACTCGAGGCCAAAGACGGTAAATATGCTGTGCTCGGCAACCACGATTACGGTGATTACTCCGAATGGGAAAAGGAAGAAGACAAAGCAGCCAACCTGACTGCCATTCAACAGCATATCCGTAATTTTGGATTTAAATTACTCTCCAATGAGTTTGTTCAGCTCCAAAAAGATTCAGGTATTATCGAATTACTGGGCGTCGGCAATTGGGGAAAACCACCTTTTCCGCAATATGGCGACTTAAACCAGGCATTAGCTGAAACGGATTCAACAACCCTGAAAATACTCATGTCGCATGACCCGTCGCATTGGAAAGGGGAAATACTGGGACATAAAAATATTTTCCTGACTTTGTCGGGGCATACTCATGCTGCACAAATGGCTTTTAACATGTATGGCAAACTCATATCGCCCTCTTCCCTTATTTATGATGAGTGGGACGGATTGTATCAGGAAGGGGAACAATATCTGTACGTCAACAGAGGCCTTGGATTTATCGGTATTCCGGTACGACTGGGGGTAGCGAGACCTGAAGTTACGGTCATCACCCTGCGAACTAAAAAATAATCACATGTCAATCAGAGCAATAACAACGATCATAGTAACTTTGATTCTGGTATTTTCATGTACGGTAAAAGAAGATACCATCAAAATCGGTCTGCTGGAAGGCCCCTCAGCTGTGAGTTTTATGGCTTTGATTGACAAACCTCCGGTTATTGAAGGCAAGAAAGTTGAGTTTATTATTCACTCCGAACCACTTCAGATTCAGGCCCTGATGATGCAGGGAAAACTTGACTTCGCGGTTTTACCTACCGTTATGGCCGCGAATCTATACAACAAAGGAATCGATTACAAGCTGCTTGCCGTGCCGGTTTGGGGTAGCTTGTATTTGCTTACTAACAACCCGGCTATTCAGCACCTGAATCAGGTGCAACAGGAAAAAGTATATTTATTCGGACAAGGTGCTACGGCCGATGTGTTATTCCGGAACTATCTAGAAAAAAACGTGCTGAATCATATCCAGCCCGATTACTCCTACTCTTCCAATGTGGAATTGGGTAATGCTTTTTTACAACAAAAAATCAGTTTGGCCGTGATATCTGAACCGATGGTCAGCATCCTGATGGCTAAGGATACTAATATCAGAATTATACAAAAAATTGAACCCGAAGACATACATTTAAAATTCAGTAAAAGCATATTCGCACAAACGTCATTTCTTGTAAAAGCTAATTTGATAAAGCATTACAGCAAATTAGTACAGACAGTATCCGAACAATATAAAGAGAGTTGCAATATTACTTATCAACAACCCCGAAAAACAGCCGGATTATTAGTCAAACACGGCTTTTATCCCGATACAACAATTGCTTTGCAGTCTATTCCCCGCTGTAATATCAGGTTCAGTTATGCTGCTGATGTAAAAGAAACAGTGATGGATTATCTGAGAATTTTTTATACATTTGAACCTGCAAGTACAGGTGGGAAAATGCCTGCTGATGATTTTATTTATAAGCTGCCATCAGAATAAAACTTATTTTTCATGAAGTTCAAGCCAACACCTGCCTTTTATAGCATCCTGCTATTGCTGATTCTCTGGCAGGCACTGGCCATGCTGATTGGTTACACTGATTTATTTCCATCCGTGACAGGCCTGTTGAAAACCATTGTGACTATGCTGGCGAATCCGGCCTTTTATGTTGGTTTTAGCCGGCGTTTTGGCTGCTATCGCTTTGCATCATCCTTTCTGGAAATCCTTTTTTCATCCCTGGGTGGTGGTCATGCGCTCTGTTCCGGTTATTTCCATTGTTTTAATCGCTCTGCTCTGGCTTTCTCCCCCGGGATTGCCGGTTTTTATTGCTTTTTTTACCATGTTCCCTATACTGTATCAGAACATGCTGAGCGGACTGGAACACACTGACGGCAAACTGGTTGAAATGGCCAAAGTATTTAATAAAAACAGTCTGCAAAGGCTGCGATATATCTACTTTCCTTCGGCACGTACTCTTATGTTGGCCGGAGTGGCAACGGCTATGGGTTTTGGCTGGAGGGCTGTGATCATCGGCGAGGTGCTTGCGGGGCCGGTACATGGCATCGGTACGGGTATGAAAAAAGCACAGGCTTTTATCGATATGAAAACTTTACTCGCGTGGACTGTTATAGCCATCGTAGTGAGCTTTATCTTCGATTTTTTGGTGAAATTGCTTGCTCAACGAAGCAGAAAATTACGTTTATCGGTTACAAAAAAACCAGCAAAAAACGTCATTTTAAATATTGATAGAAAAGAGATTAGCATTAATTCATTAAATAAATCATTCAATGATGTTCCGGTACTCCAGAACCTGAATCTGAGTTTGTCGAACGACCATATCCACCTGCTTAAAACGGCATCGGGTTCGGGAAAAACTACTCTGATGAACATCATCGCCGGCATCCTGCAAAAAGACAGCGGCACGCTTGTTTTCAGTCAATCCGAACCAGTCATCTCTTACGCTTTTCAGGACAAACGATTGATTCCCTGGCTGACCGTGGAACAGAATATTGCCTTTGCCCTACCCCATTTTCCTCAAGTAAATCAGGAAGAAAAAAACAGAATAGGCGAATTGATTCATGCCATGGAACTCGATAATCAACAAGATAAACTTCCTGATGCTCTCAGTGGCGGAGAACAACAACGTACGACACTAGCCAGGGCATTGGCGCTTCCCTGTCACGTATTGTTACTGGATGAACCGTTAACAGGTCTGGGACAAGACCTGAAAATCAAGATTATCGGGGAAATTGATCGATTTACAAGAGATAACAAGCCCGTGATTGTTTGGGCAACGCATGAAGAGGTGGAAGGGTTAAATGCAATGAAGTACCAACAAACAAAACAATAAACCACAAAATCTATTTTCTCATTTCCCAGCAATGATTATTTTCAAAGTCCCATAATTCTTATTATTCACAAGTAGTCGCAGAGTATATACTCCTTTTGTTGTATTAGCCGGTAAATTTATCTTTCCGATATTTTCTGTTATTGGAAATTGCATAATTCTCTGTCCGCTCAAACTTATCATTTCAATGTAACTATCTGATGATTTGATTATTCCGATAAAAGTGAGCCAGTATTCCGGCAAAGTGAGCCACTTGTTAAGATATGGTAAATTTGCAACAAATGTAAATAAATTATTTGATATTTCTCTTTCTCATTGATTCCCCTTTCAACT
>JAKIYP010000010.1 GCA_022708505.1 Bacteroidota bacterium | reverse complement strand
CGGCAACATTAGGAGAAGGCACTAAAACAGCAGGCTTAGCCAGGAGGCATAACTCCGAAATCGAGCTGGCACCTGCCCTCGAAATGACCAGGTCTGCCACTGCATACGCGTAGTCCATGCGTGAGACAAAAGCAGTTACGATAATATGTTTACAAGCAAAAGGTTTAAACGCTTTTTCTGCATCTTCAATATAAAACTTCCCTGTTTGCCAGATGACCTGCACCTCTGAGTTCGCAAGGGTTTCCAAATGTGCAATCACACTTTGGTTGATGGTGCGGGCACCCAGACTTCCTCCTACAATCAGGATGGTTTTCTTTGCCGGGTCCAGGCCGAAAAACTGATAAGCTGCCTCAGCTTTGGGAGCTACAGCAAACAAGTCCTGTCGTACCGGATTACCTGTTTTCACAATTTTTTCTTTGGGGAAGAACCGCTCCATCTCATCATAGGCCACACAAATTCGGGCTGCTTTTTTTGCCAACAGCTTATTGGTTACACCAGCGTAGGAATTTTGCTCCTGAATGAGCGTTGGGACTCCAAAGGCCGAGGCGGCACGCAACACCGGCGCACTGGCATATCCGCCCACGCCGATAGCCACATCCGGTTTAAACCTGCGGATGATTTTTCTCGCTTTGAGAATGCTTCGCAACAGATTCCACACGACCTTGACATTTCGCAGCATGTTTTTTCTGTCGAAGCCACTAACAGGAAGTCCTTCTATCGGATAGCCGGCTGCAGGAACCCGTTCCATCTCCATCCTGCCTATAGCTCCCACGAACAGAATATCTGCTTCGGGATATGATTCCTTCAGGGCATTGGCTATACTGATAGCCGGGAAAATATGTCCCCCTGTTCCCCCCCCACTGATGATAAACCGGGGTTGACTATTCGATTTCGTCGTATGTTTCTTCATCGTCGTCTTCTATTACAATTTCTTCAGTAAGTGCATTGTTGCCAGTCTGTTCTTCTTTAATCTGCCGGGTAATGCCAAGCAAAATGCCGAAATAGATACTGGTTATGAGGATGGAAGTCCCACCACGACTGATCATGGGAAGCGGTTGTCCTGTCACGGGACCCAGGCTGGTAGCTACAGCCATGCTGACAAATGCCTGCAACACAATCATCAGCGAGAGACCAATCACCAGAATCGCGGGAAATACGGTTTTACTCATTGTGGCTATCCTGCCTGCCCGAAAGAGCAATACCATATAAAGCAGGATGACAAAAACACCTCCCACCAATCCCATTTCTTCCACGATAATCGCGTAAATAAAGTCGGAATATGCCTGTGGCAGGAAGTCACGTTGCACACTGTTGCCCGGCATCACCCCAATCACACCACCCCTTGCAATGGCAATTCTGCCGTGCTGCACCTGCAAGTTCTCATCATTAATCACATATTTGTCTTCTTTTTCTTTATCTTCGGAAAGATAACGGTCGATACGTTTCTCCCAGGTATAAGCCCTGTCAAACATCTTGGGCATACTTTCCTGCGGGAAAATTTTTATCGCGGCAAAACCAAAAACACCCAAACCGACAATGGCAGCAATAATCAGCACAAGTTTGCGGGCAGCTATTTTGCCAATGAACATCATGATCCAGATAACCCCAAAAAGCAATACGGCTGTTGAGAAGTTTTCCAGCAGAATCAGGAAACATACGATGGCCGACAACACCATCAAAATCCGGAAAAACTTATTTTCGTTTGAAGCAGAATTTTTTATCCGCGCAATAAAATCCGCCGCAATAATAATCAGGGATAACTTACCCAGCTCTGATGGCTGAAACTGAAAACCACCCAGTTGCAACCAACGGGTAGCGTCATTTTCGGTTTTTCCCTTAAACAACACCAACACCAGAGTCACCATCGAGAATGCCAACAGCACAAACGCTCCGAAGCGAATGAATTTCGCGGGAATGAAATGTACCAGGAACGCGATAAAGGCGCCCATTCCCAGGAACAACACGTGACGCAACATCGGTGCGGTATGATTAATCGATTTGAAAGCCAGCGTACTGGAAGCACTGAACATTTCCACCGCCGAAATAATACACAAACCAATGAATACAGCCCATATTACTGCATCACCTTTGAGATATTTCTTTAATATTGAATCCATTTTAATAAGATTTGTCTACAGTCTACTGTCGCCAGACACCGGACGCCAGACGCCAGACACCATTATTCACTATTCATTATTCACTATTAGCTTTTCGCTTTTCACAGCGCCCTCACGCATTGCTTAAACTGCCGTCCCCTGTCTTCGTAGTTCTCGAACAAATCGAAACTCGCGCAGCAGGGCGACAACAGCACCGTATCTCCCTCACTTGCAAACCGGTATGCTTTGTCAACCGCTTCTTCCATCGAGAGAGCATCAGCAATCATTTCTTTTTTCCCATCGAAATAAGTATGCAATGGCTTATTATCAACACCCAAAAACACCAAAGCACGAACCTTATCACGCACCAACTCTTCGATTTCGCTGTAATCATTGCCTTTATCAGTTCCTCCCAATATCAACACAACCGGCGTTTTCATACTTTGCAGTGCATACCAACACGAGTTGACATTCGTGGCTTTCGAGTCGTTCACAAATTTCACATTGCGAACAGTAGCCACATATTCAAGCCGGTGCTCCACGCCCTGAAAATCGAGCAGAGACTGCCGGATAACTTCTTTTTTCACATCAAGCACTGCAGCTGTAAGTCCGGCTGCCATGGAATTGTAGGTGTTGTGAATTCCCTGTAAAGCTAATTCTGATGTTGGCATAACAAATATTGTTTTTAAGGTATCAATAATTAGTTTCTCTTCTGTTAAGAAAGCTTTGGTTTTCTCCGATTTTTCAAGCGCGAAAGGATAAATTGCCGATTGTATTTTCCTCTTCGCCATCTCCTTCTGAATAACGGGGTCTTGTTCCCAATAAATGAAAGCATCCCGCTCTGTTTGATTTTGTGTTATTCTGAATTTCGCATCTACGTAGTTCTGAAACTCGTAATCATAGCGATCCAGATGATCTGGTGTAATATTCAGCAAAACAGCAATATCAGCTTTGAATTCGAACATGTGATCGAGTTGAAAACTGCTCAGCTCAATCACGTAATAAGCATGTGGTTCAAGCGCCACCTGTAAAGCTAAACTGTTTCCGATATTGCCTGCCAGACCAACATCCAATCCCGCATTTTTCAGGATATGATAAATCAGCGTAGTCGTGGTCGTTTTCCCGTTACTTCCGGTGATACAAATCATTTTAGCATCGGTATACCGACCTGCGAATTCAATCTCAGAAATCACCGGGATACCCTGCGCCACAATTTTTTTCATCAG
Organism: Bacteroidota bacterium; assembly: GCA_022708505.1. Taxonomy (GTDB): domain Bacteria; phylum Bacteroidota; class Bacteroidia; order Bacteroidales; family Paludibacteraceae; genus Paludibacter. Next base: position 51,241 of record JAKIYP010000010.1, on the reverse strand, counting down.
TGGGGCTTTGTCTGGTATACCCGGACTTTTAATCACTTCATCCGCGTTCAGAATCAGGGTCTCAGTATGTTGCTTCTCCTCCCAGCTAATTTGATGTTCTTCCAGCATGGCTTTGTAAGATGATTTGATGGCGGATAAGTCCGACACAAAAACATCAAAACCCTTTTGCTTTGCAAGTACTGCTGCTCCTGTTCCGCTTTCACCTGCACCTAAAACTACTATTCTTTTCATTTTTTCTTTCAGTCGCTTCGCTCCGTCAACAGACACCAGACGCCAGTCTCCAGACGCGGGTCGTCGGATATCAGACATTAATTTACTTTAATCCTTTAAACTCTTAAACCATTAAGCCACACTAGCCACTTTCCACTATTTCGCTTTCCGCTCTCCCGTCTGAAGACTGGCGTCTGGTGTCTGTTGACGGAGCGAAGCGACTGTATCTTATCTTATCTTCAACGTTATAATCGTCAGCGCACCCAGAATCAGCCCGATTATCCAGAACCGGATTACAATCTTCGATTCCGGCAGGGCAGTTTTTGGATTCTGAATCAGGGCCGGAATGCTTCCGTCACCAGGTTTCTGGTAGTGATGATGTAAAGGCGCCATCTTGAATATGCGCCTACCTTCTCCATACCTCTTTTTGGTATATTTGAAGTACCCGACCTGCAACATAACCGACAGATTTTCAACCAGAAATACGCCACACAGAATCGGTATGAGCAATTCTTTCCGTATGGCAATGGCAAAGACCGCGATTATACCGCCGATGGTCAAACTGCCTGTATCGCCCATGAAAACCTGAGCCGGGAAAGCATTATACCACAAGAATCCGATGGTTGCACCGATAAACGCACCTGCAAACACGAGCATCTCTCCTGTCCCCGGTATATACATGATATTCAGGTAACCGGCATAATTCACGTTACCCGAGACATAAGCCAGGATCCCGAGTATTACCCCGACAATGGCCGAGGAGCCTGTCGCAAGACCATCCAACCCATCCGTCATATTCGCACCATTTGAGACAGCTGTCACGATAAAAATTACAATCAACACGAAGAATATCCAACCATAAATTTGAGACTTCTCGCCCATGAATTTAAACGCATCAGCATAATTCAGGTTGTTGTTTTTGAAAAACGGGATGGTTGACTTGGTTGATTTCACATCGTGTTTGGCGTAATGCACATCTTCCACCCGATTGGTTTCACCTTTTACTTCGATATTTTCGCGTATTACAACATCCGGACTCAAATACAACGTCAGACCGACAATCAGTCCGAGGCCTACCTGTCCCACGATTTTAAATCTACCACTTAATCCTTCCTTGTTCTTTCTGAATACCTTGATATAGTCATCGAGAAAACCAATAGCCCCCAGCCAGACTGTTGTAATAATCATCAGCAGGATGTAGATATTGGTCAGATTCGCAATTAGCAAGGTCGGCACCAGTATCGCGATGATGATGATGATACCGCCCATGGTGGGAGTACCTTTCTTCTTCATTTGTCCCTCCAAACCGAGGTCACGCACAATTTCACCGATTTGTTTCCGTTGCAGAAAATCGATAATTTTTCTTCCGAACAAAGTCGATAAAATCAACGCCAGGATGAAGGCGACACCTGTCCTGAACGATATGTAGTTGAACATTCCCGCTCCGGGAAAATCAAACGCTTTGTCTAAGTATGTAAAGAGGTGGTATAACATTGTTTTTTCGGTTTAATTGTTTAAAAGTTCAATGTCAGCTAATAGCTAATAACTAATAGCTAGAAACTATATATTTTTCAAAATTCACTATTAGCTATTCGCTTTTCGTTATTCGCTTTTCGTTTTTAACTAACCACTAACTTAACTTCCTCCCTGTCATCAAAATGATATTTCACTCCCTGGATAATTTGATAGTTTTCGTGGCCTTTACCGGCAATCAGCACAACATCGCCCGGCTGTGCCAGGGCACAAGCCGTTTTGATGGCTTCGCGGCGGTCGACAATGGTCAGGGCTTTGGTTCGTTGCACGGCATCCAATCCGTCGGTCATGTCTTTCAGTATTTCCTGTGGATCTTCAAACCTCGGGTTATCGGATGTCAGAATGGCCTTCCAGCTACCATCCACGGCTTCTCTGGCCATCATCGGTCGTTTACCTTTGTCGCGGTTGCCGCCGCAACCAACTACGGTAATCAACCGACCGCTACCCTGTAAAATCTGGTTGATGGTTGAAATGACATTATTCAACGCATCGGGTGTATGTGCATAATCAACAATAGCCGTGAATCCTGAAGGTGCACGGAGGGTTTCAAACCGCCCTGAGACCGATTTCAGCGAACTGATGATTCTCAGCGTTTCCATTTCATCAGCGCCCAATAATACAGCAGCACCATATACAGCCGACAGATTACTGGCATTGAATTTCCCGATAAACGACACATTCACTTCTTTGTCGTTCATATCCAGTAACATTCCTTCAAAGCTGTGTTCCAGTATTTTTGTTTTAAAATCCGCCAGTCCACGCAGCGAATAGGTATATTTTTTCGCTTTCGTATTTTGCAGCATCACCATCCCGTTTTTATCATCCGCATTCGTCAACGCGAAACTATCTTCGGGCAGCAAATCAAAGAATTTCTTTTTCGCCTTCAGGTAATTTTCGAAAGTGAGGTGATAATCGATGTGATCACGGGTCAGGTTGGTAAAAACGCCCCCGTCGAATTTCAGTCCGGCGATGCGTCCCTGTTCCACCGAGTGCGAGCTGACTTCCATAAAAGCATATGTACAACCCGCTTCCACCATCTGATGTAACAAGGCATTCAGATTCAGCGCATCGGGCGTGGTATGTGTAGCTTCAACTTCCAAATCATCAACATAATTACAAACCGTCGACAACAGGCCTGTTTTATTTCCAAGTTCCCTGAACAGCTGGTACAATAAGGTCGCGATAGTAGTTTTTCCATTAGTCCCGGTGACACCCACCAGCGTTAATTTCGACGAAGGATAACCATACCATGCTGCAGCCAGAAGACCCAACGCGTCAGCGCTGTTGGCAACCTGAACATAAGTTACTTCGTCGACGGTCAGTTCCGGCATTTGCTCGCAAACGACCGCGACAACTCCTTTTTCAATGGCAGCTGCTATAAAATCATGACCATCGACAGCTGTCCCCCTGGTGGCAACGAACAAAGACCCCGGGGTCACTTTCCGCGAGTCAAATTCTATTCCCGTAATCTCCAACTCCTGATTTCCAACAGAAGCAAGCACCTTAATATCCAGCAGCAGTTCTTTTAACAACATAGTAGTTCTTTTTTGCTATTCTACTGTAATTCCAATTCAATTATACTACCCTCCCTCAGTAAGGTACCCGGTTTCAGACTTTGTGCTACGACTTTTCCACGGCCTTTCACCCTGACATCCAGTCCCAGTGTCCCCAACATGTAAAACGCGTCTTTGACACCCATACCGGACACATCCGGCACCAATCCTTTCTGAATTTTATACGTATCCAACGACAGGAGATTACCTTCATTGGGAGTTTGTTTTACCCATCCGCGAAATTCCGGGTTGTCGACCGGTATCGCCAGTTCTTCTATCACCTTTTTCAGCGCGAAAGAATTTCCGCTTTTCACTTCGGGCAGATAAGGATGTTTTCTGACAGAATCATTTGCAATCCGGTCGGGCGACCAGCTTGATTTCAGCAACATGGTACGCTCCGCCACCTTCTTGAAAATACTACCGGCCATCCGACCGCCTGAGGGCGCCCCTTCAGGAGCTGTAAGCACAACAATTGCCGAATACCTTGGATTATCCGCAGGAAAATAGCCACAAAAAGAAACATTATGACGTGTCTGACCAGCCCTGTATCCAAGTCCGCCCTGAGAAATCTGCGCTGTTCCTGTTTTACCGGCAATCCTTACAATCTTAGATTGAGCTGTTTTCGCTGTGGCGAACTTTCCATCTACCACCTCTTTCAGGGTCTGTTGAACCTCTTTCAGCGTTGTCGGTTTACAAATAGATTCTTTCAACACCTCCGTTTCGAACGCCTGTACCACCTCTTCATTCCTTTTTACAGTCTTCACGAACAATGGCTTCACCATCTTCCCATCATTAGCAATGGCATTGAAAAGTGTCAGGGTATAAATCGGCGGTATCTTGGTTTCATATCCAATGGAAATCCATGCGAGAGATGTCTTATACCATTCATTCTTATCTTTCTTCGGATGTTTGATCCAGGGCTTGGCAACCCCTTTCATCTGCAAAGGCAGGGAATCGTTCAACCTGAGGTCATATAATTTCTCGATGTATTTTTCCGGTTTGTCACCAAAAGATTTCATCACCATTTTCGAAGTTCCCACATTCGACGAAGCCTGGATTATTTCATTGACATGTAATTTGTCATATCCACCCCGGTGATGGTTATGGTCTTTCATCAAGCGGTTGGCAATCGGAAGAATACCCCCGTCAATATCAAAGACATCGTTGATTTTCACCTTCCCTTCATCCAGCACGGCGATCAGAGATGCAACCTTAAAAGTTGAACCAGGCTCCATCCTGTCGGTCAACGCGTGGTTTTTCCCTTCGTAATAACCATCCGATTTTTCGTCATAATCCAGATTCACCATGGCTTTCACCTCACCGGTCTGCACTTCCATCACCACGATACAACCCGATTTCGCACCCAGTGCGCCAATGGTATCCCGCAATGCTTTTTCAGCAATATCCTGTATTTCAATGTCCAGTGTTGTATACACATCCAATCCGTCTACCGGCTCCACTTCAACCGTTTCCAGGTACTTATTCGCCACTTTCTGGCGTGTTGAGACACCCGGAATTCCTAATAATTGTTCATTGAATGATCCCTCAATACCACTTCTCCCGCCCTTCACCTCATCGGCATACACATCCCCAATCGTTCTTGATGCCAGTGAACCAAATGGCTTTACTCTCCGCACAAACTCCCGGGTAAATAATCCGCTGCGATTCCTGCCAAGCCTGTAGAGTGGTAACTTTCTGAGATCTTTCAGTTGTGCATACGAAATTCTTTTGGGATAAAGCTGCAAATTCCCATTTTGCTCTCTGAACGCTTTCAGCAATGTATTTCGGTATTGTACTTTGGTTTTATCTCCAAAAAACTTCGATAAAGCAAAAGACAGAGAATCCAGGTTTTCATAAAACAGTTTACCTTCATCTTTATTCAGGGCCGGGACCCTCATATCCATGTAAACATAATAGGTAGGTATCGAACTGGCCAGCAACCTGCCGTCTGACGCAAAAATATTACCTCTTTTCGGTCTGACGGTGATGTCACTGATTTTCTGCTTCTCAGCCAGCTTCATCCATTCATCTCTTTCAAAAAACTGGATTTGAACGATTTTATATATCACCAATACAAAGAGTATGGAAATAATAAAATATACTATTCCAAATCTTACGACGATATTTTTACGTTTATCCGGCATATCCTTAATTGTCTCCAGTCAGTCATTGCGAGGAGTTCACTAAGTGAACGACGTGGCAACCTCCTCTTCAATCATTTTTTTGCTGATTATCTATTCTTTATTCTATCACAATCGGCGGGGTATTCCCCGGCTTCAACATCATGCCCTTACTTTCCATCAACAGCAGGAGGTTCGACTGCCGGCTGATTTCCATCAACTCAGCCGAGATTGTCAACGACTCATATTTGGCATCCTGTATATTTTTCTTCAGCATCACCATGGTGGCAATTTGCTTTTCACTGGAATAGCGGTTATCAATATACCCGATACTCAGCACCACCAGGAGAACAATAAGCAGATACTGCTTTCTGATGAACTTTTTGGTCAGGATATTCCCGTTGAGAATATCGCGCACACTACTTGAACGAAGATCCGATAAATCCTCACTCTGACGAATCCTTTCTGATATGTTTTTAAAAAACGACATACTCAATGATTCAGCGTTGCAATTCTCAACTTGGCACTACGGGCCCTCGGATTAGCGGCAACTTCTTCATCTCCTGCAATAATCACCTTGTTATTGACCGCTTTCAAAGGAGCAATCACATTTCCAAAGAAATCTTTCTCTAATTTCCCCTCAAAATTTCCGGAACGGATGAAGTTCTTCACCAACCGGTCTTCGAGAGAATGATAGGTAAGTACAACTAACCGTCCATCTTCACTCAGCACCTCCACACATTGTTTCAGCAGCGACTTAAGCACTTCCATTTCCCGGTTCACTTCAATGCGCAATGCCTGAAAGACCCGCGCCATATCTTTTTTTTCTTTCTCTCTTCCGAAGAAAGGTTTCAACACTTGAATAAACGGAAATATCCTGTCAAATTTATTGTCAGCACGGTAGTTGACGATGGTACGGGCAATTTTCCTGGCATTATGCAATTCGCCATAGAGATAGAAAACATCCGCCAACTGCTCCTCCGAATAGGTGTTCAGCACTTTTGCAGCAGTCAGACCGGATTTTTTATTCATCCGCATATCCAGTTCTCCATCATAACGAAATGAGAACCCACGTTCCGCCTCGTCAAAATGATGAAATGAAACACCCAAATCAGCTAATATCCCATCAACTTTCTCAATCCGATGAAATTGCAGGAAATTTTTCAGGTACTTAAAATTACTGTGAACAAAAATGAACCGTTCATCCTGAGGTATATTCCCGAAAGCATCTTCATCCTGATCAAATCCAATCAATTTCCCGTTATTTCCCAAACGTTTCAGCATCTCCCGCGCATGCCCTCCTCCACCAAAAGTGCAGTCCACATAAACCCCATCAGGCTTGATATTCAACCCATCAATGGTTTCTGTGAGCAACGCAGGCACATGATAAACGGGCTCATCCATAAGGCATATCTTACTTTTTCATCATTTTTTCTTTCAGCAATGCCGCAAAATCAGGCGCAGCGAGTCTTGATTGCTCAAATTTGGCCTTACTCCAAACGGCAAACCTGTCAATCATGCCGACGAAAAGCACTTCCGCATTCTCCACGGCAATGGTTTGCAGATGTTTTTTCTGTATCAACACACGCCCCTGGCTGTCAATATCCAGCCATTCTGCTTCAGAAACAAATTGCATGAGCAACAGCTGATCGACAGGATTCCACTCATCAAGTCTGGACTTAAACTCCTCAACCTTCTCATTCCATACCGGAACCGGATAAATAATCAGACAGTCATTTTCAGCATCCTTTCGCATCACAACACGCTCTCTTTCCAATTCAGGAAGAATCTTACGATACACTGAGGGGATGAAAATTCGCCCCTTCACATCCGCTTTAGCTTCGTATTTCCCGATAAATGTTGACATATATTTCCGCATGTTAATTTGCAACGGTAAAAGTATAAAAACTATTTTGAATTCCCCACATTTCCCCACAAAAAACTTATCAACAAGTTTTGAAGTATTAAATCTTGCTTTTCAAGAGATTATAAATAAAATCTAAACAAGTAAATCAAAGGTAATGACAAATCTAAATATTTATAAAACAGCAAATTAAAAACAAACAGATTAAAATGCAATTAAAGTGGGGACAAAAAACACACATACAACTCCCATATATTTTTACTATTTTTGCTTCGCAGAAAAAATGAACATTATGACAAAACAAAAAATTGTTAAGATAGATGTCGCCAAGGTGATAAAAACCAGGGCTCCTCATGCAAAGGTTCCTAAATTCATTGTGAAATACCTGAAAAAGATTGTACATCAGGATGAAATAAACAAATTTTTTGAGAAAAATCCAGATCTGAAGAATCTGGACTTTATCGAAGCAGGTCTTGAATTTCTTGGCGTTACCACGTCCATTTATGGAAAGGAGAACCTGCCACCAAAAGACGGAAGGTATATTTTCGCGAGCAACCATCCTCTTGGTGGGTTGGACGGCATGGCTACCGGCTACCTCATCGGGAAAGAGTACGACGGGAAAGTCAGATTTTTTTCTAACGACCTGATGATGAATTTACATCCGATGAAAGAGATGTTCATCCCGGTAAATAAATTCGGTGCACAATCGAAAGGTCATGCCGAAATGATGCACGAATTATACAGCTCCGACAATCACCTGGTTACCTATCCTGCCGGCATGTGTTCCCGCAAAACAAAAGGAGAAATCTGCGACCTGGAATGGAAGAAAAACTTCATCACCAAAGCCATTCAATACCAACGGGATGTGGTACCAATTTATTTCGAAGGAAGAAACTCAAACTTCTTCTACAACCTGGCGAATCTGCGCAAATTCCTGAAGATAAAATTTAACATCGAGATGATGTTTTTAGCAGATGAAATGTTCAAACAAAAAGGTAAACATTTCACCATCAAAATCGGAGAAAGAATACCCTGGCAAACATTCGACAAGTCGAAAACACAGGCGCAATGGGCAGAATGGGTAAAAGAGAAAGTTTACGCGTTGAAGTGATTATAAGTCAAGGAGTCCTTCGGGAAGTTCAACCACGATGATTTTATTCTCGTGGTCAATTTTCTTTATATACTCTTCGCTGACTGGTATCAGCAATTCATCATCCTCTTTTTGAATCACAAACAAGGCATTGTCGGTAGTACGATCAATTTCACTAATCACGCCAATCGTGCCCTGTTCTTTTTCTTCAAGCTGAAAGCCAACGAAATAGTCCAACTCAATTTCAGCATCATCCACGACTTCCAGAAACTCTTTCAGGATATAAATCTGCAATCCTGAAAATGCACGGGCATCTTCTTCACTATTTAACCCATCCAAACGCAAAATACCAGTCGAGGCAGTCTTCAAACGATACTCAGCTACCACAAACGGGACAAAAATCCCATCCAGTTCAAAGATAAAAAACGGCAATTCTTCAAGCTCAAAAACATCAGCCGTGAAGCCAAACGACATTTCCCCGTGGATTCCGTGAGGTTTATTGATTTGCCCGATTGGGAAGAGTTGGTTTTTGTTTATCATATCACTGAAGTTCTTTGTTAGAATCATGTTTCTTATTTGACTGCTAACAACATTATAAAGACATGCAAAAGTAACAAAATATGGTTATAAACAAAAAAGCCACACATTAAATGAAAATGAATGGCTTTCTCGATAAATAATGAACGATATTTAAAACATAAAAACCAGTGTCGCCGTCAGTTGATTTCTTATCAGGCTGATATTATTCCGGTTATTCAAATCAACCAACCCCCAATTATATCCAACCCTTAACTGCACATTGTTCTGTTGCGCTCCGGCACCCAGGCCAAGTTGCAGGTCAAAACGGTTCACATCATAAACGCCATCGTCATCCGCGTCTGTTTTGTAACGATTATAGGTTGTTTTAACTTCAGCACTGCCGACATTGGTTCTGTTGACGGTATGCTGTAACATTCCGAAGTTAAGATTCGGACCTGCAAATGCAAACAACTTCAGAGCATTGTCAACCCGGAAATTCAATTGTAACTGCAATGGTAAATCAATCTGATGCGCATTATAATAATTTGTCCCGGAAATCGCACCATCAAAAACCGACATCAGATAACTATAAATCACGCCATACCTGAAATCCACATTCGTAAAAAGCTCCATTTCTGAAACCGGTCCAATACGTATACCACTCACCTGTGCCGGAAAAATCGCGGTCGACCCATTGGTTTCCTCAGTTACATGAATGTATCCTACCTCAACACCATTATTTTGTGCTGAAAGATTTATTGCTGTCGAAAACAGCATGATAAAGATTAATTGTTTAATGTTCATTTCTTTATAAGTTTAATGTTATAAATAATTTACACTTAATCCTTGAAACAAAGGACTACTTAGCAGATATAACTTAAAAATACAGGTCAATGTTTCATTTTTAGCATTATTTTACAATTCTAACTTCATTAGAAGAAATCATCAAAATAAAAACAAAGTCTTATCTTTGTATGCATTTCTAATTAAACATAAAAGGTTATGAAAGCATTTACCATTTTCGCCTTCACGTTTTTATGTCTGATTTCCACATCGGGAATTAACATTGAAATCACCAATCCAAATCAAGCAGACATAAAAGACGCTCCGGTCGTAGTAAAATTAGATCAATTCAAAAAAATCGGGCAGACAAAACGCGACCGGCTGGCTGTTTACATTGACGGAAAACAGGTTAGCAGTCAACTCGACGACCTCAACAACGACAGCATTCCTGACGAACTGGTATTCCTGACCGACCTGAGAGCCGGAGAAAAAAAGAAGGTTCAACTTCGAAGTATATCTGATAAAAAACGTGTAAAATTTCCGGCAGAGGTGTATGCAAGTTTGATTTTGAAAGAAGCCGACGGTAGCCATACCAACATCCGCGAAATATCATCGGCAAAAAATGACATGTACAACAAGCTGCACCACCATGGGGTGGCTTTTGAATCTGCCTTGATGGCTTATCGCATCTATTTCGACAACAAAAGCACCATCGATGTATATGGAAAGAAGCAATATCAGTTGGAGCTGGCCGACACCAAATGGTATCCGACCGACGAGCAGCTTGCTGCCGGTTATGGCGACGACATCCTGCTTGTCTCGGGATGGGTAGGCGTGGGCACCGTCAAAGGCTTTGAAAAAGACAAAGCAACGCATATCAACAGGTTCGATCTAAGAACACACCGCATCGTAGCTTCCGGAAACATTCGCACAGTGGTGGAAAGCGATGTAAAAGGATGGGAATACGAAGGCAAGAAAGCCGACATGACTGTCCGCTATATCCTCTACGCCCGCCACCGCGACGTGGTTGCCGAAATAACTACTTCCGCAGATATTGAGCAATTAGCAACCGGCGTGCAACAAATCGGCGGTGGCGCTTGTTTCCAAAGCAACCAGCTTGTAGGTTCGTGGGGCAGCTGGCATCCGCAACCCGACACCCTGAAATACGCCAAAGAAACTGTCGGTCTGGGTCTGTACATGCCCAAAGAATCTCAGGGAAAACAAATCATGGAGGGCGTAAATAACCTGATTGTTTTTCCACAGAAAAAAGAAACAACCACCCGGTTCTACTTTACAGTTATTGCTGCAAAAGAAGAACAAAACGACATCAAAACGGCTGAGGATTTTTTCAAATACCTGAATAATTGGCGGAGAGGTTTAAATCCAGTAATCGTCGAATGATTTTTTACTCCTTATCAGAATCAACATAAATACTTAAGTCGAAAGTCTGCGGTTTGCGGTTCACGACAACAATACTCAGCACATTTTTTCCGGGTCTGTCTTTGTGTACAAAATTAACTTTCTTTTTATCAGCCGACAAGCCGAGCGCATAATCTTTACCCAGCGCTTTCATTATTTTAACAAGATATTCATTGTTTGCTTTCTGGAAGTCAGCGGCATCTCCTTCTTTAACAAGCGGGATAACATAATAAACCAATCCCATAGTACGGTCTTCGATTGTGCAAAAACCGTTTGACGGAACTTGTGTTTCAGTCGTATATCTTTTAAAAATCGCATTTGGCTCCTCAATCAGATCTCCTGTAATATTGTAAAATGCAGATTTTGACTCTTTAAGAACCAAATCCAGTTTTCTACTAAACTCATCCACCACCTTATCAACATTTACCACACTAAAATCGGTATAAGGCATACCGGAAATCATATTGTTGTATATATTTTTCTCAACACCTCCAAATTCAAAAATGACACGAACATTACTTTTACCCTCTTTTTTCAACACGAAAGCTGCATCGTACAATCTGAAAGCATTTTCAACATGATTAGAAAAAATATAATTTGTTTCACTAAAGATTCCTTTCTTCATTTCATGGAACCTAAAGCCCGGAAAACATTCAACCATCTGAGCAATCAATTCATTCACTTTCGCTTTTCCCGCATCTTCAGAATCAAACAGTCCGAAATCGCCTCTAAAAACTGTTCTCCCAAGACGCTGACTAATTTCGGTCTTCTGAGCTCCTGCGATTTGTAACGAGGAGAGATAAGTTTTAAACGCACCTTTAGCCGTTGTATCTTCAGCCAAACGAATCTGCGTAAAATTATCACCGGCAATTTCTTCTAATTGTCTGAATGCATTGCAAAAAGTTTTTTTCTGTGCCATAACCCCTGCGTTAAACAGCAGTATAAACAAAAGCAACCATGAAGTTTTCATAAAAATGTATATATTAAAGTTAATCAATTATCTATCTATTGGTTTATCATTTGACCATCTGCCAGAATACACCAAATTCCCGTCTTTATCATACAGTGAACCCTGGCCTTGTCGTTTTCCGTATTCCACAGATCCGGAATATGTATAACCATCAGTGTATTTAAGCGTCCCTTTCCCATGGGGCTTGTTGTTCAAAAAATCCCCAGAATAACTACTTTTATCTACATAATTCATAGTGCCAGATGTAACTTTACCATTTACAAACCTTCCAGAATATTTCCATCCGTCGCGATGTGTGTATGTGCCATGTCCGTGATAAGTCGAATTCACTATTTCACCATAATAATCACCATTAAAGTCCTTGATATACCCCTTCCCATCGACTATCGTACCATTTACAAATTTACCCTCGAGTTTTAATCCATTTGAATTATATTTAAACACGCCGTTACCATGAATCTTCCCTTCGAAGATTTCACCTGTATACGTTCCTTCTTTATGCAAGGTAAAACCTTTACCTGTCCAGGGGATACCATTATTAAATACACCCTCAAACATCCTCCCCTCTTTATCCCTATATACTCCCTGACCGTGAAATTTCCCTTCCAGAATCTGACCATTATATGTATCTTCTCCAATAGCCACAAATCCTTTTCCCGACCAGATTTCTCCCTTTTTAAATTCACCTTCAAAAGTTTTACCGTCACTATAAGTTAAGACACCACTGCCCTGGAACAAACCATCATAGACATCACCAACATACCGATTCCCATTGGAGAACTCCATAGTACCCTTGCCGGTCAACAACCCATCAGTAAAAGTTCCGGTGTAAGTATATTTATCTTTCAAAACATACTTCCCCTGACCTTCCCACTGACTTTTTTTCCAGTTCCCCTCGTAATAACCGTCATAATACTGGTGTTTTCCGAATCCGTTGTTGCAGTCACCCGAAACGCATTGCGCCTCAACAAGCTGTGCAAAACAAATAAAGACAGACAATAAAATTAACTTATTCATATTTTTTCATTTTATCAGATATTCAGTCAGCAATTCATTTCAGAGTAATTTCTCAATATCCCCTTCCAACTCAGCAGGCTTCACCTTGGGATGATACCTGTAGACCGGTTTACCTTCTTTATCAATCAGGAACTTTGCAAAGTTCCATTCAATATCCAGTTTGTTTGCAGTTCCCGGTAGTTCCTTTTTCAGGTATTGATACAAGGGATGAGCATCTTCACCATTCACATCAATTTTGGAGAAAAGCGGGAATGTTACTCCATAATTTACGGAACAAAATTCAGCAATCTCCGCTTCTGTACCAGGTTCTTGTCCCATAAACTGATTACAGGGAAAACCAAGTATGACCAGTCCACGGTCTTTGTACTTCTTATACAAAGCTTCGAGGCCTTCGTATTGTTTGGTCAACCCGCACTTGCTGGCAACGTTTACAATAAGGATGGTTTTTCCCTTGTATTGCGCCAGAGTGGTTTGCTGACCATCAATTGTGTTTACTTTGAATGAATAAATGGATTGGGAACTGATACTGCCAGTAAATAATACGGACAAGAAAATCAGTGAAAGAAGTTTGATTGGTGCCATTGTACTTATTTTTTTATTTAATTGATACTTAAAACATGTTATGATAAAAAATTGTTCATACAGGCACAAAAAACGCCCGCGAAATTCGCGGGCGTTTTTCAACATATAATCTAAAATCTCAATTACAGCACACCCTGTGCCATCATGGCCTTGGCAACTTTCATGAAACCGGCGATGTTTGCGCCTTTCACGTAGTTAACATAACCATCAGCTTCTGTTCCGTATTTCACGCAGGCATTGTGGATATTTTCCATGATGTCTTTCAGTTTCTGATCAACTTCTTCTCTTGACCAGCTCAGTTTGATTGAGTTCTGAGTCATTTCAAGACCTGAAACTGAAACACCACCAGCATTGGCAGCTTTGCCCGGAGCATACAGGATTTTGTTTTTCAGGAATACTTCAACAGCTTCGGGAGTAGAAGGCATGTTAGCTCCTTCTGAAACAGCTATACAACCGTTTTTCACCAGCATTTCAGCATCGTCGCCGTTCAACTCGTTCTGGGTTGCTGAAGGCAACGCGATAGTACAAGCTTCAGCCCATGGGCGTCCACCTTCTACATATTTGCAATTGTATTTGTCGGCATATTCCTTGATTCTACCGCGGTAGATATTTTTCAGTTCGAAAACGTATTCGAGTTTTTCTTTGGTGATGCCTTCCGGATCGTAGATATAACCGTTACTGTCGGACAGGGTAATTACTTTACCTCCCAGCTCCAGCACTTTTTCAGCGGTATAAGTAGCCACGTTACCTGAACCCGAAATAGATACAACCTGACCTTTCAAATCGTTAATCCCTTTTCTTTTGAGCATATTCATCAGGAAGTAGATATTACCGTAACCGGTAGCTTCGGGACGAATCAGCGAACCACCGAATTCGATACCTTTACCTGTGAATGTACCTGTATTTTCACGGGCCAGTTTGCGATACATACCATACATGTAAGCAACTTCGCGACCACCTACACCGATATCACCGGCAGGGACATCAGTTTCAGGACCGATATGGCGCCACAATTCCAGCATGAACGCCTGGCAGAAACGCATAATTTCAGCATTTGATTTTCCTTTCGGATTGAAATCAGAACCTCCTTTTCCACCACCCATCGGTAAGGTAGTCAGTGCATTCTTGAATGTTTGCTCGAAAGCCAAAAATTTCAGGATAGAAGGACAAACAGAGGCGTGGAAACGCATACCGCCTTTGTAAGGGCCGATGGCGTTGCAATGCTGAACACGGTATCCCATGTTGGTTTGCACGTTGCCTTTGTCATCTGTCCAGGTAATGCGGAAAGAAAAAATCCGATCCGGAATGCAAAGTCTTTCAATTAAATTTTGTTTTTCGAATTCGGGGTGGGCGTTGTACACTTCTTCAATTGAGTGCAATACTTCCTCAACTGCCTGATGGTATTCAGGTTCATTGGGAAAGCGACGCCTCAGGGTGTCGAGGACTTGATCTGCTTTCATAAAAATGTTACGTTTTTTAGTGGGTTTATTGTTTCGGCGGCAAAATTACAAAATTTATTTAACTATAAAAGCAAAAATCAGATTTTTTTTAATTTTTAATAGCAAAAACATTTTTTTTGTTTGGTTTTATAAGCATTTTTCTATAGAGCAAGGAAAGTGAGTGGTGTGTTGTAAAGGGCACTTTGCTATTTGCTCCTTTTTCGCTAACTTTGCGAAGTTTTGGCTGAAAAACACTTTTGTGAGATTACATTATCCTGTTTTTACATCAATTTTGCAGATAAAAGCACACATTAGACATTGAATTAAAACATGGTTAAAGAAAAAGAATTGCTCCTCGGGGCGGAAGTCATTGCCGTTGCCGCTATTGACGAAGGGATTTCGGGCGTTTATGCTTATCCCGGCACTCCTTCTACCGAAATCACCACCTACATTCAGCAATCAGAAATTGCGAAACAAAAAAAGATAAGGTCAAGCTGGTCGGCCAACGAAAAAACGGCTTATGAGGCTGCACTCGGCATGTCGTATGCCGGGAAAAGGAGTTTGGTTTGCATGAAACACGTCGGATTAAACGTGGCTGCTGATGCTTTTATTAACTCTGCTGTAACCGGGATTAACGGGGGACTGGTGTTGCTGGTGGCCGATGACCCTTCGATGCATTCTTCACAAAATGAACAGGACACCCGTTTCTACGGAAGATTTGCTTTCCTGCCTTTGCTCGAACCTTCGAGTCAACAGGAAGCATATCATTGTGTTCGTAATGCTTTCCAATTGTCGGAAGACGTGAAATTGCCGGTCATAATCCGCATTACCACACGACTTTCACATTCCCGCTCGGTGATTGAACGCACTGCGCCTGTCGAAGCCAATCCGCTGAATCCGGAAACCGATAAATTCAAATGGATTTTACTGCCCGCCAATGCGCGCAAACGTTATCATGCATTGCTTGAAATGCAAAAACAACTGACTGAGTTATCTGAAAATTCAATTTTCAATAAAGAAATTACCGGAATTGGAGACTTTGGGGTCATTGCTTTCGGACTGGCCTATAATTACGTGATGGAAATTAATTTAGCACATCAATTGAACATCCCTGTTTTGAAGATTTCGCAATATCCTGTTCCGGAGCAAAAAATCAAGGCGTTTTGCAGTCGTTATTCAAAAGTGATGATCGCGGAAGAGGGTTACCCTATTTACGAGGAATTATTACGCGGATTTTTCGACAATGGCAAGTTTACAGGGCGACTCGACGGCACCTTACCCCGCACCGGCGAGTTATCTCCGGACGCGTTAGCCAAAGCGTTGCTGAACAAAACCAATATCACCCGGCCGGTTCCTGAAATTGTTGCCAACCGGCCGCCCGAGTTGTGCCAGGGTTGCAGTCACCGCGACTTGTACGAAGCCCTGAACATAGCCCTCGAAAGTTACGAAAACAAGCATGTATTTGCCGATATTGGCTGTTATACATTAGGTGCATTGCCTCCTTACAACGCCATCAACACCTGCGTGGACATGGGAGCCTCTGTGACCATGGCCAAGGGCGCTGCTGATGCGGGAATACATCCGGCAGTAGCAGTAATCGGAGATTCAACATTTACACATTCCGGTATCACCGGTCTGCTGGATGCGGTGAACGATAAAACACCGATGACCTTGATTATTTCTGATAATTATACAACAGCCATGACAGGCGGACAAGATTCTGCCGGGACTAACAAACTTCAGCAAATTTGTGAAGGCATCGGGGTGGAGACAGCACACATCCACACCATCGTTCCTTTGAAGAAAAATCTGGAAGAAAACATCGCCAAGCTGAAAGCTGCTTTCGATTACGAAGGCGTTTCGGTTATTCTGGCTTGCCGCGAGTGCATTCAAACATTAAGAAGGAAAAACAGCAAAAAATAAGACACGATGATCAACAATATTATATTGGCAGGAGTGGGCGGTCAGGGAATTCTGACCATTGCCGCCATCATTGATTATGCTGCCATGCAAAAAAATCTTTTCATCAAACAGGCGGAAGTCCACGGCATGAGTCAGCGTGGTGGTGCGGTAGAATCGCATTTACGCATTTCCGATCGTGAAATTTATTCCGATTTAATTCCACGTGGTGAAGCCAGTATTATTTTATCGCTGGAGCCTATGGAAGCACTTCGTTATCTTCCTTTTCTGGCGGAAGACGGTGTAATCATCACGGCGACAAAACCTTTTGTGAATATCGCGAATTATCCGGATGAAAAAGAAGTGCTGGAAAACATAAAAAAAACAGGCAAAAAAGTACAGTTTATCGATGCCGAAGCCATCGCGAAAGAAGCTGGCAGCATCAAAACCGAGAATGTAGTGATGATAGGCGCCGCTGCCGATTACCTCGGGTTCACCAAAGAGGAACTCCGGGAAAGCATTCGTGCCATGTTCAGCAGCAAAGGCGAAGCCGTGGTAGAGATGAATTTAAAAGCGTTTGAATTAGGAATACTAACTATATAAGACACCAGTCACCAGACGCCAGACATCGGTTATCATACATCAGACTGGTGACCGGAGACCGGAGACTGGAGACCAAAAATATTTACTATGATCTGGAACGAATTTATTGAAACAGCCGACAGAGAAAAGCTGAAGGAGATTCAGAATGAGCGTTTTGTCAAGATGATTGAACGCATGTACTACAATGTGCCTTTCTACAGAAAGAAACTGACAGAAGCGGGCATAGAACCCGGCGACATCAAAAGCATTGATCAGCTGAAAGATTTACCTTTTACGGTAAAAGACGATTTACGCGATAATTATCCTTTTGGACTGTTTACGGTACCCCAAAACCAGATTGTCCGCTTGCATGCTTCGAGCGGTACCACCGGCAAGCCAACGGTGGTGGGTTATACCAAAAACGATTTGCAACTTTGGAGCGAAGTCGTGGCACGTTCGCTGACCATGGCAGGGGTTTCCAAAGAAGACATCATCCAGGTGGCTTATGGTTACGGATTATTTACCGGCGGACTCGGCGTTCATTATGGTGCTGAAAAAGTCGGTGCATCAGTTATACCTATCTCCGGAGGAAATACAAAAAAACAATTGCAGCTGATGGTTGATTTCGGTTCGACCGTGATTGCCTGCACGCCTTCTTATGCAGCGCATCTGGGCGAGAGTTTAGTTGCAGCGGGCATTGACAGGAAAGACATCAAACTGAGATCTGGTATTTTCGGTGCTGAACCCTGGACCAATGAATTGCGCAAACAAGTAGAGAATCTACTCGGCATCAAGGCGTTTGACATTTACGGACTCAGCGAAATCATAGGTCCGGGTGTTTCTATGGAGTGCGAACATCAAAACGGCATGCACATTTTCGAAGATCATTTCATCCCGGAAATTATCGACCCCAAAACGCTGGAGGTCTTGCCTTATGGTGAACTGGGCGAACTTGTTTTCACAACCATAACCAAAGAAGCCATGCCGCTGCTCCGATACAGAACCAGAGACCTGACTCGTCTGCATGTGGAGAAATGTGCCTGCGGTCGCACGCTGGTGCGGATGGAAAAATGCATGGGCAGAAGCGACGATATGCTTATCATCCGTGGCGTGAACGTATTCCCATCGCAGGTTGAAGCCGTACTGCTCGAAATGAGCGAGGCGAGTCCGCACTACCAACTGGTTGTAAACCGCGAAAACAACCTCGACACCTTAGAAATCAATATCGAAATCGACGATCAGTTCTGGTCGGACGAAATTAAAACTTTAGAGAATCTAAAGAAAAGATTCCAGCATAACATCGCAAGCACGCTGGGTATTTCAGCGAAAATTAACTTAGTTGAACCCAACACCATTGCCAGATCAGAAGGAAAAGCAAAAAGGGTGATTGACAAGCGAATAACTAATATCGAATAGTGAATAGCTATTAGCTATTAGTTATTCGTTATTCGCTATTTACTGACGTTAGACTTTAAAAATAAAAAATTATGATAATAAAGCAATTATCAGTTTTCCTGGAAAACAAGACCGGGAGACTCACCGAGATGACAAAGATTCTGAGTGAGAACAACATCAACATCTCAGCATTCAGTATTGCCGACACAGCCGATTTTGGCATTGTGAGGTGTATTGTATCCAAACCGGATGAAGCCATCAAAGCGTTAAAAGAGAAGCATTTTTCAGTGAACATCACCGATGTGGTGTGTATGATTGTACCGCATGAACCAGGCGGTTTATACAAAGCATTGCAAATTCTTTCAGACAACAATGTGCCGGTTGAATACATGTACGCCTTTGCCTTCGACAATGCTGCCAGTGTGGTGATTCGTTCCGAATCGAACGAGGAAGTCATCCGGGTATTGGAGGCAAATCAGATGAAATTGGTGAAAGCGAGTGATATTTATCAAATCTGATTTTCAATTACAACTTTAAACCTGTCAGGTTTTGAAAACCTGACAGGTTTAAATACCAACCATTAACCACTATTAAACGTGAGCGATAAGTGTTTTGAATATTTCAAAGGCGACAACTTTGCCCGCGAAAACGGGATTGTCCTCGTATCATGCAATCCCGGCCATGCCATTGTGAAGGTTGAAATAACCAGCCGACATCTGAATGGGGCCGGCGTGGTGCATGGTGGACTGCTATTCACCCTGGCCGATTTTGCCTTTGCAGCTGCGACAAATTCGTATGGAAAGGTAGCGTTATCGATCAATGCATCCATTAATTTCTTTGAAAAAAGCACTTCAGGTACTATTATCGCTGAAGCAACCGAGATTTCCCGCAGCAACAAATTAATACACTGCGACATCAATATCCGGCAGGAAAATGGTCCGCTGCTGGCCAACTTCAAAGGAACCGCCTATGTCACCAAAACAGAGATTAAATTTTGAATATTTAAACCACAAAAGAAAAACTAAGGAATCATAAAAGGAATTTTTTGAACCATATAAGCCATATAAGTTACATTTAAGCTAATATTCATTTACGATTTACTATTAAGCATTTAAACCAAATTAGAAACATTAAGTTTGAATTTTTAAACTTTTAAATCTTTAAACTCTTAAACCAACTAACCACTGACCACTAACAACTAACCACTAAATAACATGACCCGTTTTTCAACTTCCATAAATAGTCTGCGCACTTCAGAAATCCGCGATTTAATGAGTTTGGCCAATAAGCCAGGTATGATTTTATTCTCAGGTGGAATGCCCGACAACAACCTGTTTCCGCTACATCAGATTGATGAGATATACAACAACCTGACGGAAGAGGAAAAGCAAATCGCCATGCAATACGGTCCGACCAGTGGCATACCCGAGCTACTCAATTCATTAAAAGCATTTCTGAGAAAAAAAAGATTACCGGTTGATGAAAACAAACTCATGATCACCACCGGTTCCCTGCAAGCTATCAACATATTAGCAAAAGCCTTTATTGATCCGGGCGACACCATCATTGTAGAGAACCCTTGTTTTATAGGCGCCATCTCCGCGTTCAAGTCCTATCAGGCAGATATAGTTTCCGTGCCACTGAGCTCTGACGGCATCGATTTGGAAAAATTGAAAGCAGCCCTGGCTAACGCGGAACAAAAGCCTAAATTCGTTTATCTGACACCCAACTTCCATAATCCGGCGGGAACATTATATACATTAGAAAAGAAAAAGGCATTGATAGAAATCCTTTCAGGTCAGAACATCCCGCTGATTGAAGACGATGCCTACAGTGATTTGTGGTATTACGAAGCAGACAAGGAGCACCTGACCACCATCAAGGAAATGAATCCTGCCGGCATTGAAGTATGTTATACCGGTTCATTTTCGAAGATTTTGGGACCGGGTCTGCGCCTTGGCTGGATGCTGGTACCGGAACACATTTATCAGAAATGTGAGTTAATCAAGCAGGCGGTTGATGCCTGTTCGCCCAGTTTCACGCAGATGCTGGCTCATAAATTCGTTGAATCCGGAGCTGTTTATAAGTATATTGATGCTGTTAGGGTACAATACAAGGAACGAGCAGAAGCGATGGTGACCGCCCTGCAAAAACACTTGCCCGAATGCGTTACCTTCACCGCACCACGAGGAGGTTTTTACATCTGGTTGCAATTGCCCGAAGGCATCGATTCAACAGAAATATTGAAGAACGCCATTGAAAAAGGCGTTGTTTTCGTATCCGGAAAGACATTCGACCCGCAGGGAAAGATTAACAACACCATGCGCTTGTCGTTCTGTAATACGTCCGTTGAGAAAATCAACGAGGGGATACCTTTGGTGGCCGAGGCGATAAAATCTTTCTTGATTTAACACCCTCGAAAGTAATCTTCACGGGATTTATAAATCCATTTTCATCAAAGGTCATTTTATCTACACATGTGACCCGGTGATCACGTTCAGTTACATTGATCGGGCGGCGATGATAAACGATGTAATAATCGTCAGACCCCGGAACATGCATAACAGAATGGTGTCCGGCACCGGTAGCGACTTCAGGGTCCTGTTGCAGTATTTTCCCAACACGATTAAATGGTCCAAAAGGAGAATCGGCAATGGCATAAGCAACCGAATAATCCGGTCCGCCCCAACCGCCTTCACTCCACATAAAATAATACTTACCGTTTTTGATAAACATAAACGGACCTTCAACATAACCTTGTGGTGTAACTTCTTTATACATTTCCCCATTATCGAAAGGAACCAACGCGGTGAAATCTTCGTTTAACTTCACAACATTGCAATGTCCCCAACCACCATAATACATGTAATGTGTACCATCCTTATCTTTGAAAACAAACTGGTCGATAGGTTGAGCACCGTTCACAATTTGATTAATTAATGGCTTACCCAATAAGTCCTTGTAAGGTCCCTGTGGACGATCAGCCACCGCAACTCCAATACCGCCGGTTTCTCCTTCGTGCACATCATTCGCGGCAAAAAAGAAATAGTATTTGTTGTTATTCCGGATTACTGAAGGCGCCCACATGGCAATCTTTGCCCACTTAACTTCAGCCGTATCAATTATATTCGGATGCCTGGTCCAGTTGACCAAATCTTTGGATGAAAAACAATCGAAAAAAGTTTGTTTTTCGTATTTACCACTCGTTGTCGGATAAATCCAATAGGTGTCATCATATATGATTCCCTCGGGATCGGCATACCATCCCTCAAAAACAGGATTTCCGCTCATCTTCTTCTGACCCGGCACCTCAAACGAAACAATTAACAATACAACTACCAGCAAACAGATTTTCAATAATTTATCCATACTAAACATGTTTTTTATAATTTAATCCCATTAAAATGTTCGCAAAGTGCATTCTGCAACTCCGGGGCTCCAATGCAAGATGTAGTTGCCAGTACTTCCCCATCAGTTGCATTCGCAGTGATAACTGAACAAACATTTAAATTCTCAATTGCAATTCCTGTTAAAGGGTTGATGATATGACGATAATCTGACTTATTTCCAGAACTTGTTAAACACTCATTCGCCAGTATTACATACTCATTATCTTTTCCCGGCACATTCACCTTCCACCCTTCCCCATTGGGATGATTTCCAAGTGCAAGAATTGAACTATTGCCCATATTAACGAGCGCATCATTACATTGATTTTCCTGCAGAATATCTTTTACCTTATCCAGCGCATATCCCTTGATGTAACCATTTAAATCAATTTGTACATCCGGATGTTTAAAATACACGGTTTTCAGCTCTGGGTCAAGTTGAATATCTTTAACTCCATCTTTGTGATTATTCAAAGAATTTACCGTAACATCGAAAAGACCTGCACTGATCCGGTTGTAATTGATACACTTTTCTATCATTGCAAACCATTCATCAGAAACGGGAAGAGGCTCAACAGCAGCCAGCCGGTTGATTGTACTGATCTCGCTTTGCGGATTAAACCGGTCGGCCATAAGTTCAACCCGCTTTATTTCTGCGTAGATTTTCTCAGTCAGCTCCAGCGCATGCTGCTCATCAAGTCTGCACAACGCGATATCTATACGGGTGTGCATGGCCTGAAACCATCCGTAGAAGATGGATTGATTCGAATAAATTTGCTTGTATAGATGTTGAAAATGCATGGAATGAATAACGGGAAGTGCCATTACAACACTTCCCGTTTATCTAAATGATTATTTTAATTCTTTGATTTTGATGTTCCGGAACCAAACTTCATCACCATGATCCTGCAACAGGATGTGTCCGGTTTCCGCATTTCCGAAACCTTCCCACACTTTGTATTTACTGTATGCCACAAGCGCATTCCACATCTGGTTGTTACGCTCATATTCGACCACTTTCACTCCATTCAGCCAATGCTCAACATGATTTCCTTTAACAATAATTCTGGCAGTATTAAAGAAACCACCCCGATATGGCTTGTTAGGCGCTGCCGGAATTAAGTCATATAAAGAACCTAATTTCCGGTTGCCTCCAACACCCAGTTTGGCATCAGGATGTTTGTTGTCATCCAGAATCTGGAATTCGCATCCGATGGAGGAACCGGCTCCTTTATTCAATTCTGTATCGACAAAGTATTTGATTCCACTGTTTGCTCCCGGGGTTATTTTAAAGTCTACCGTAAGCTCAAAATTCTTATACTTTTTAGTAGTCACGATATCACCGCCATTGGTCGATTCGCCTCCATCCGATTTTATCACTTTGAGCACACCATTATCCACAACCCATCCTTTTTCGGGGAAAGACTTCAATTTAGCACCTCTCCATCCGTTTGTTGTTTTACCATCCCAAAGCAGTTCCCAACCTTCCGCTTTTTCTTTGTCAGAAATGGTATTCGGGATGCAATTCTTTTGCGGCGCTGCTTTGGCTTCCGGTGTTTTTACATTTTCGAGATCGGTGGTACAGATACGGATATTTCTCCAGGCGATGGTTGTGCCTTCCTTACTGGCATCCCCGATAGCATGCACTTGTAAAGCAATAAATCCGGAAGCAGTTTCTGCATCTAAGATATTAGAACAAGGAATATCGTTCACCCAGGTTCTGATGCTATTGCCAATGGCTTCAATCCGCGCTTTATTCCATTCCCCTTTTTTAAATGCTTGTTGCGCCTGCGGATATTGGGTCAGATCATAAAGCCATCCCCTCCTTGCTTCATCGTATATTCCACCTGTCCAGGCCCTTTTCGATGCATCGATTTCAAACTGATATCCATGTACCCGTCCGTTTTGATAGGCTGGATCAGAAAGAGAGCGAAACTGAACACCTGAGTTAATTTCATCATTGGTTTTAAATTCAAATTCAAGCATAAAATCACCATAAGTTTTCTTTGTCGCTAAGAAAGTGTTTGGTGTATTCATCTTGCTGATACCTACGATGGCTCCATCTTCAATTTTATATTCCGCTGTACCATTTAATTTAGTCCAGTTTTTTAGGCTCTTACCATTAAAAAGGCTTTCCCATTTAGGCTGAGTATTCGCGGTCAACGTGAAAGCTGCTATGACTGTTAATAAAATAAGCTTCTTCATATTATTTTTAATTTTTTGATTTCACAAGTTTCTTAATTGCATAAAATACGATTCTCAGCAGACTCCATACAATATAAAGTACCAACGAGAAAATAAACACATAACCCAACTGGGTAAGCAATTCCACAAATGGGGTACTATAAGAAATTATCGCGTAAAGGTTAAGCAGATTCGCGACAATAAAACAAATCAACAGGGTAAATAATTCTGTTCTGATTCTTTTTGAGCTAATGACTATATCTCTCATCATGCTGTAATTTTATGATTCAGATAATTAATTTTATAGGCATCCGGGAAAGGCACGATCTGCTCTTTTTCAATCGCTTCGTGTCCCAACAAGCACAAGACACTCGCGTAATAACCTTCTTCGGCAATTTTCTCCGGTTGTTTTCCGGTAATCACCGCTTCCACAAAAGCATCAAGCATTAAAGAGGTTCCATCTGAAGTTGGTTT
Source organism: Bacteroidota bacterium (assembly GCA_022708505.1). GTDB lineage: Bacteria > Bacteroidota > Bacteroidia > Bacteroidales > Paludibacteraceae > Paludibacter. The sequence continues at coordinate 26,219 of JAKIYP010000010.1, read as the reverse complement.
CTCACCAATAATATATTCCCCTTTGTTCACGTTCGCGGTTTCAGGCGCCCAGCTCGTTCCGGCAAAAGGCAGTGAATCAAACAAACTGTTCTCGATGTCGTTGATTAACTGAAGAAAACCGGGAGCCGGTTCAACATTTTCAAAGTAATACTTACCTTTTTCAGGTTCAACAGTTCCGAGATTCCCCAGGATTTGTTCTTCCAGTCCGTAAAACTTATTGGAAATAACCGATTCGAAATTCAGTTTCACACCATTGTCGAACACATAAATACAGGACACATTATCATACACTTCCCGGCCGTCTTTCCAATGTGTTATGGCGCCATGACCCATCACTTTGTCAGGAATATTCTGCATGGCCCATGTTCCAATCTGAATCTGGTGACAGGCCAGTTCGGTCATCAATCCTTTCGAATATTCGTTGTATAATCTCCAGTTGATATGCCTTTCGAGTTCCGGGGAAGGGACTGGTCGACGCCAGTCGTTGTTGCGGAACCAGAAGGTACGGATTGCTTCAATATCACCAAAAACACCCTGCTGCACCATTTCCATGGCACGGATATACCGCGGATCGAACAGACGCTGCTGTCCGGCAAAAAAGACCTTACCCGTTTCACGATGTTTCTGATACATCTGGTAACAATCGGCAATGGTCATGGCCAGCGCTTTTTCGCAGAAAACATGTTTTCCCGCATCGAAAGCATCCATAGCAATCTGAAAATGCGTATTCAACGGGGTAGCAATCAACACCGCATCCACCCGGCGGTCTTCCAGCAATTTGCGGTAATCCTTATAAACCGTTGCTTCCGGGTATAACTTTAAAGCGCCATCGATGGAAGGTTGATAAATATCACACAGCGCGACAACCTCAACTTTAGCATTTTTCTTCAGAAAACTCATCAGGAACTGACCGCGCGAACCGGGACCGATAATTCCCAGTCGGGCAATTTCCTTTTTGGTGTTTTCAGTTTCGGAGAATGCCGACAGCCAGGGACTCGATGCCAGCATAACAGCGCCACCGGCCATACCCATATTTTTCAAAAAACTGCGTCTATCCATTATAATTTATAAAATTCTCCCCATCCTTTTCTGGGTGGTGTATCAACCAACATTTGGTTGGCTATTTTATTATTGGTTATTTTCTTTGTTTTCCGGTCGAATAAAAGCCTGGTATTCAGGCGCTGCGCAATCACGCCGAGACAGAACACCTGACTAAGCGGACCGGCAATGTGGAACGGAGAACGGGTTTGCTCCTGTCCTTTACAGGCCAGCAGGAAGTTTTCAAAGTGGTTCGACGGACTAACCGGCACTTCCGGCAGCTTTGAGGCCATATCTAATGCCTTTTCTTCCGGAATAATCGAAAGTGTGCTACCATGACTACCCCCTTTGAAGGTAAGTTCCTTGCTGTAAATGATTTTACCCGGATTTAATTTCGATGGCTGAATCTGTCCGGTTGTTGGAGGTGGGATATTCGGGTCCAACTCCACATTGCCGTAACCTGCGGGAACAGGAGGAGTATTGTCAATTCCATCGTACCAGGTAATGTCGCAAGCCGGCATATCACCCCTTTCCGGGAATTTAAACAGGATGGTAGATGAGTACGGGAAGAAAAACTTGTTATGTCCATTGGCATACAACATATTAATCTCGGTCGGCAAACCCAAATCCAGAAATTCGTGTGCTGTATCGATGATATGCGCACCCCAGTCGCCCAACGCACCCATTCCGAAATCGTACCAGCATCGCCACTGGCCGTTGATATAGTCGTGGTTGTAGTCGTGCCAGAACTCAGTCCCCAACCAGGTATCCCAGTCGAGCGATGCCGGAACAGGTTCCGCGAACGGCATATTTTTCATATTCGAATCGAACGAATGCCAACGGCGCGGATTATTCATGTGGGCGGTAATTGCCGTTACATCTTTGATGATGCCCGCTTCTTTCCAGGCTTTAAACTGAAAATAATTTGCTTCCGAATGTCCCTGATTGCCCATCTGAGTTACCACGCCATATTTTTTAGCGCCCCGCATCATCAGTTCCACTTCATTGAAAGTATGCGCCATCGGCTTTTCAACAAAAACATGTTTACCCAACGACATCGCGAGCATGGTGGACGGGAAATGACTGTGATCAGGAGTACCGATGCAAACGGCATCGATCTGGTTGGCCATCTTGTCGAACATCACCCTGAAATCCTGATAGCGCGGTGCATCGGGGAACATGTTGATGACATTCAGCGTATGCTTGGCTCCCATATCGGTATCACACAGGGCAACAATATTACAGTGTCCGGTTTTGTACAGACTCTTAATGATGTCGGCGCCCCGGTTACCAATGCCAATACAGGCTAGGTTTACTTTTTCGTTCGATGGAATTTTGCGGGGTTTAGGTTTGCCTTTTGCATCAGCAAACTGTAAATTACTAAGCAACATAGTTCCTGCTAACAACGAACTGTTGCGAATAAAATTTCTTCTGTTCATGGTATTTGAAATAGATTTAACATTATGATATCCGACTCTAAACAATCAGATATGTACGCATTCCTAAGAACGGCTAAAATTACAGCAAAATTGGGACATAGAACGTTAAAATTTGGTCAAAAAATTGAAAATATAAAAATACCAGGATAAAATATCGATAAAACTGAAGGGTATTTTCACAGTATTTTTACATCTACCTTTCTGTTTTCTACTAAAAAATATGTAAGTTTGCGGCAAAGTTTTGAGCAATGCCCGATTTCACTTCTATAGAAAAACAATATATTCTTGAATTAAACCGGGGATCGTATCGGGCTTTCGATGCGCTTTATTCCCTTTACTCGAGAAGGTTATTTGCATTTGCGCTGAAAATGACCAAATCACATTCGGACGCAAAAGAAATCGTGCAGGACACCTTTGTCCGCCTCTGGCTGAACAGGGAAAATGTGTTACCCGAGGATTCATTTCAGTCTTACCTGTTCACCATTGCCAAAAATGCCATCCTCAATAAAATGCGTACGCTTATCAACATGCCGGTATTTGTGGATTACATGGAATTCATGAATGAACATCATCTTTCTGTAGAAAACACCACGGAAGAAATGGAAATGGATGAATTCAGGAAGAAGCTTGAACAGGCAAAAGAAACGCTTCCGGAGACACAAAAAAACGTATTTGAACTTAGCAAAGAACTGGGACTTAGCCATACTGAAGTCGCCAAACAGCTCAACCTGAGCGAACAGACCGTCAGGAATCAACTGTCGTTAGCGCTGAAAACTCTTCGGAAAAAACTGGCTGAAAATGCAGTGCTTTTCACAATTTTCTTTTTATAATTTAACAAAAGCTATTCGCTATTAACTATTCGTTACTCGCTTTCAGTTCTCCTCTTTCCGTTTCTTGCTTTAAAAACATGTTTTATAACATATCAATTCTTCGGTACAATTCGATAATCCTTGTGTATAACTTAATATAGCAAAGCATGAAAACTAACAACATGACTGAATTATTTCAAAAATTTGCAGAAAACCGGCTTTCAACAGAAGATATTTCAGATCTGAAAAAGCATATCAATATTGCTTCTGATGATGAACTGGACTCGTATCTGCTGGAATTATGGAAGAATGAAACCGGCAAAAAAGTGAATCCGGATATTTTACAGGAGATGAAGCTTCGTATCGATGAGGCTAACGCCAGCCGGAAATGGTCGAGAACCATGTTGCTTCGTAAAGTTTCCCGGGTTGCCGCGATTATTGCAGTGCCTTTACTTGCCACCTTCATGTATTTTATGGTGGAGAGAATTCCTGCTCCTGCTGCCAGCGATATGATTGTATCGGTTGGTTCGGGCGAACGTGTCAGCATTGTATTGCCCGACGGCACCAAGGTAAACCTGAATTCGGAAACCAAGCTAAGCTATAACGTAAATGACTTCAACCGCAAGTTCCGGGAAGTATCCATGGGTGGAGAGGCTTATTTTGAGGTTGCAAAAAATGAAAAAGTACCTTTTATCATCAAAACAAATTCGATGGATGTAAAGGTGCTGGGTACGGTTTTCAACTTACAGGCGAGAGATGAGGAACTGACTACCGAGATCAACCTGATTGAAGGGAAGGTTGCATTGAAAGCAGGAAATACCCAACAGGAAGTACTGTTGTTTGCCAACCAGCGCGCAGTGCTCGACAAACGTACAGGAAGTATTAAAGTCTTTAAGGACAATCCGGCAACTGCAGCACCCTGGCTCAAAGGAGAACTCGTATTCCACGCCACTCCTATCCGGCAGGTCATCAGGGCTATCGAGCGCAGTTACGGGGTAAGCATTCAGTTAACACAAAACAATTTGCCGGATAATGATTTATTTACAGGAACATTCTCGACATATAACCTGCAGGAAACACTCGAGATACTGAAAATGCATTACAAATTTGATTACCGGATAAATGGCAAACAAGTGGCAATAGATAATTTCAGTGTTAATAAGAAAAAACAACTGAATTAAACGCTGCTGAACCAGATAAAGATACACAAGGAAGAAAATCATTTAAATCAACATACAAATATGATAAACAGGAAAAAAGGAATCGTTATTTTACTAACATTGCTGCTGTATTGTTTTACAGATATAGTTTCAGCACAGAGTAAAACGATTTCAATTGACGTAAAAAATGTCGGTCTGGAACAAGTATTCAGTCTCATCGAACAACAATCGGCTTATAAGTTTTCTTACCGCAACAGCATCCTGGATCAAAGCCGGGATATCAGCCTGAAGATGGAGTCTGAAAAGATTGAAGATATTCTGCAAGCCATACTGCCCGCTAAAGGGTTGCAGTATAATATTGCTACCGGAAATTCCATCGTGATTACACGTATTGCAGAAACACGCAGCAACCAGGCTCCACAGCAGAAAAGAATTACAGGAAACATCACTGATGAAAAAGGTGAAGCCATTATCGGGGCAAACATCCAGGTAAAAGGAACTGCCACAGGTACAATTACCGATTTCGACGGAAAATTCGAGATAGAAGCGCCCGTAAACGGAACGATCCTGATAAGCTACATCGGATATCTGAACGAATCGGTCAATATAGGCGATAGGTCCGTTATCAATGTCAGGTTAAAAGAAGATACGAAACTGCTCGACGAGGTAGTCGTTGTTGGTTATGGAACCCAGAAGAAAGTCAACCTGACCGACGAACCCGGTACAGGAACGAATATCCCCGAAAACAACAACATCCGGGTTTACACAAAAGACCGCACCATCCTGATTGACGCTCCCGATACCCCTCTGGACATCAAAGTATATAACTTGCTCGGTAACTTAGTCCGCAAGGAAACAGGCTTTGGTCAGCACGCGATTAGTTTGGAGGGCATTGCGGGGAATGTTTTTATTGTAAAGGTGAATGGTAGGGGTGTGAAGGTGGTGGTGCGCTTTTGATTAAGCAGTCATTGGGTTGATTTGTATTTGACCCCCAATAGCTCTCAACACTTTCATTATTGTGTCAAATTGAGGTTTTGAACCTTCTGATAATGCTTTATATAAACTCGGTCTGCTTAATCCTGTCTCCTGTGCAATTTTGGTCATACCAATTGATTTTGCAATATGTCCAATTGCAGCAATCACCTCTGAGTCATCTCCTTCTGCTAATACAGTATTAAGATATTCTGCAATCATTTCATTATTATCCAAGTAGTCTGATATGTTAAATCTTGAAGTTTCCATTTCGCTATTTCTTTATTTTTATCGCTGTTAGTGCATACACGATAGGGATTTTGTCGTGCAATACTTTTAATGTTCATGGTGTATTAAATTATGGCAGTTTTCACAAACTGAAACAAGCCAATCAATCGGTTCTTTGCCAATGTTTCGTTTTGCATATCGCTTGTGGTGGACTTGTGTGGCACGTGCGCCGCAATAAATACAACGCCAATTATCTCGTTTTAATACTACATATCTTTTCCGTTGCCATGCATCTGACTTCAAATATTCATTTCTGTAATAATCACGTCTTTGCTTACGCTTGTATTCAAAGACAAAATGTTTTAAAACCAATACTGCTATTACAAAAAGCAATAAGATAAATGCCTGCATATTTTAGTTTCTGATTTTTGAAGTTATTCAATAACAATTGCAGGAACAGTTTTTTCAAATTCACTTTTGGTTGTATATTGATATGTACCTATTTGTCTCGCACATTTATTGGATATGTCTATTTTTTGGTCGTCATAATATGTTTTGTTGTCATAATTTATAAGCAAAACAACTACATCATTTAATATATCATAATTGCGGTATGTTTTACCACCAAATCTTTTTTCATCCGTATAGTATTTGATATTTCCCAATGCAGCATTTGGTGCAAGAACTTGAAAAATTTTAATCTCACAAGATTTGTTTTTTAATGTTGTTGTTATACATTCTCCCTTTTCCGGGAATAATGTAAGTCCAACTAAACCGCCATCATTAGGTTTGTTTGCTATTGTAATAAAATATGCTACTAATATTGTTGCCAATATACCAGCAACAAAACCTCCTAAAAATATTAAACCTTTTTTCATAATGTATTTGTATTTTGATGTTTTTGATTCATTGTTTTGAATACATTTTGTTATCAGACTATCTAGAAGAATTTTATAGTTTCTCACACAGGAGAAGACTTACTCCTTGATACAATATGTAGTTATGAGGTGTGAGCATCTATTCTTCAAAAAAGTCGTTATCAATTTCTTTCACCTCGTAAACAGTTTTCACCTGCACACCAACATTATACTGATGCATTAAATCAACTAACTTAGTCCCGTCAATTAAAATAATCGTATGATGTGCTTCTCTTGTTTTTCTAATGGCAGATTCATCGAAAGTAGATGTTGTAATGAAAACTCCTTTAGTTGTATCACCACTCATAGCGCCAATAAAATTTCTAATATCCTTTTCTCGGATTTTATTTTCACTATAGCGTTTTGCTTGCGTATATATTTTCTCAAGCCCCAACTTATCTTCATTAATTATTCCATCTATACCTCCATCACCCGATTTTGAAGTTTCAACATAATCACCATATCCCATCTTTTTTAAAAGAATCAGGATAACTTTTTCAAAATAATAGGGATCAATTTCTTTGAGTTTTTCTAAAAGCTCAGTCTTTACTTCCTTTTCAATGCTTGTAAATCCAGAATCAATCAGGTCCTGTGGTGAAGCACTTTCAACCTTGACATTTTCAACTTCTATATGATTTTCTTTTGTAGTTCGAACTGACTCTCTATGAAATATAAAGTCCTGGTCGTTTTGAAGATCACTTAAGGTCAACACTCCTGATGCTAAGAGCTGTTTACCCTTCTCTGTTATTTGAACAAGCCCTCGTTTGGGATACGAAACAAATTTTGCCATCCTCAGATATGATTTACCCCAAAGGATTCTGTCAAGTAGCACATTTGCACCTGAGGTGGTTTTTTGTTTTAGCAACTCATCCGGTAATTGAGAATAATACTTATCTCTTACTAAAATTGCTAATTCTCTGCTTTTAAGGGATTCTGCTGAATTTAATGTTTGCAGAATTGGAATAAAAGTTTCGTGGTATTTTGGTAATTCCATATTGATGTATTTAATTTTTAACAGTTGGTATATGTAAACTAGATGATTAGAACATATTCATTATCACACAGCAACAAAGTGAATTTGGGCGTAAAACCTGCTAAGTGCGCGTAAGCCAGTCTGTGAACATAAACGTGTGTATGTATGGGCTAGCAACTTGTTGTGATTAGTTTGTTTTTATTGTCTAGCATTTAACCTATAGATTCTTCATTATATTTTCAACAACAAGTTCACAGTTCTTACGAATTTCTTGTCCTGTATATCTTAATACAGTAAAACCTATTCGTTGTAATTCTCTGTCGATATTTCTGTCTCTGAGTGCTTGTTTTTCTGTCCTTTCATGATAGGTGTGTCCATCGGCATAAACACATAGTTTAATATCGTTTTTTTCAATATAAAAATCTGGAATCGTCAAAAGATTATCAAAGTCAATACTTTTCGGGAAGTCATAGTATGTTCCGTCTTTATTAATTCTTCTTTGCATCACTGCCATAATACTCTTTTTCCGAAGTTCTAACAACAAGTCTCTTTCCAGAGGACTTTCACATTTAATGACACAGTCAAAACATTCTTTCCATTTAAATTTACATTCTCTACACCGTTGCCAATTGGTTCTATTATCCCAAAAGTCTTTTATTCTTCTTGCGTCACTTCCATCACAATTAAATATTTCTGAAATCTTGGTTAGTCCAGTTGTATTATTTATTTCTTCTTGTAACTCATTTAGTGCTGATTCAGAGACAACCTTTGAGAGTTCCCAGTTGTCAAGTTTAATGGTTGAAAAGACTTTTTTTTCACAAATATCAATAGATTTTCTTTACTACAGTATAACCTGATTCACAGTCACGATTTGTAAGAATTCTATTTCGATAAAGCACGTGTTCAAAATATCCTGTGGAATATTTAGTTGAGTAGTGTTCTAAAGTTTTTGAATATCCTAATTCATTATTTTCTTTTATGATTGAGTCTATACTAGTCTTTTTTAGAGAATTAAATATACTGTCAACAAGCTTATTATCGTATGTCTGAGCACCAATTCGTTTATGATCTTTGTCAGAAAAGACAACAGTTCTTGTTTTATAATCAACTATTTCCCCTGAGTATAAGTCATCAGTCGTTGTGCAAATTTCTTTCGATTCACCAGTTTTGCTGTTTTTCGCTATATAAACTACAAAATCGGGAGCTGTGGTTTGATTTTTCAAGGCATCTTTAAACATTAAACTATAAATTTCAGTCAAGTTTTCTGCATTTTTATCTTGTCTTGGAGCACAAGCTAAAATAATGCTCATAGTCAATGTCGTAACGATTATGTGAGATATTTTCATTTGTTGTCGATTTTGTTTTTCTTTTTTTTAATATGCCACCTAACGGATGGCGGTATGAAATCGTTGGGGAGTGCGGGCTAATATCCTGTCCAGTTAACTGAACTTGATGCGGGGCAGAACGCTCGAATAACCACTTAAACCCCAATATTTTATACCGCGTATTACCGCCTGGTGTTTATTGTATTCAGTCATTTCTCTTTCAATTTGCCACTTCGTTTCTGTCTGCCGTGCGTTGGGACAGACACACTCTTTGACAAGCTTTGGCTTTAGCGCTGGCTCGTGAGGCTTGGCAATGAGTGTGGCTGTGAAGCGTGGGCTTAAAGAGAATCAATAAAGTCTTTTATGTTGTCCCAAGTCCAAACCCTTGTATATACACCTTCTAAGTCGGTTCTGTCATCTGTGTATGCCCAGATTCCTCTTACTTTCTTTCCTTCTTCTTTGGCACATTGGATTTCCCATTTTTGTCCGCTTGATTTAAGAGAATTTTTACTTACAAGAGCAATCACACCGTCTGAACGTTTAATTCTTGTCCTAACTCTTTCTTTCCAATCCTTGTCGTAGGGTTCTTTTACGGACATATCAATGTACTCAAATGGTGATTTGGTGTTTAGTGATTGACCCTTCAATAAGTCTCTTTGTTTTTCATCTTCAATTGCAAATGCAATAAATACTACTTTCTTGTCTGCCATAATTATTTAATTTTAATGGTTAAATTCTTTTATCTTTTACAAGTCTCCAATAATGATAACCCAGTGCGGTGAGCCTACAACACTTCGAATTCATAGCAGCAAAATACATGTGTTGTTCATCAACGGGAACGACAAGACCAACACTTGCCAATTTTTGCAAGTCCTTAAAAACTGAAACATTTTTTTCATTTGCGTATGGTTCTAAGAAGTTATGCTCTATGGCTGGGTCGTTCGTAAATTCATATGAAGAGTCAAGTTTAAATTGCTCTTCTGGTGAAGAAAAATATTGTATTAATTTCCTTAAAATATCAGGTGCTACTTGAGGTGAAACAGTTCTTAATGATGTAAACCTTGTAATATTTGTTTTAAATACTGGTCGTTGGTCCCATGGGCCAAGTGCTTGGTCAATATAAGAGTATATACTACCTGGAGTAATATGTCCTCTCAAATCAGCTGCTCCACCTTGTAAAGCATCCAATAATAAATTTGTGAAAATACCATGACCGTTCACTTCAACAGATGGTTCGTCATCCTTACTTGCAGTAAGAATCGAAACTCCTTCTCCAATCTGTGCATTTTGATTTCCACCAAATTTTGGTGTACCAAATGCACCTGAATGGCAACAATCTAAAATGATTACACGATTTTTTGCTTTTGATTCATTTGCAATGTTCAGTATTTCATCCATTGAAATACCCTCATCATTTGCCTTGAAATCAGGAGTGACAATAATACCACCTCCAGTTTCGTCAAAAAAACCATGACCAGAAAAATAAAATAAAGCCGTTTCGCAATCACCTGCAAAAAGTTCCTTAATCCGACCTTTTAACTCTCCCTTTGTTGGAACATCTGTTAGCAAACGAACATCAAAATTAGGAGAGCCATCTCCATTAGTTTCCAATGTGTTTCCGAATGCAGAAGCATCATTAATGCATCCATATAATACTGCATTGGGATAGCTATTTATACCTACAACAAGTGCTTTTCTCATAATGTAAAAATATTAACGTTTCGGTTTTCCATAATTAGCCCTGTATTTATCCATGAATCGAATTGAGAATAAGAAAATTCACTTTGGATTACCCATAACTTATCTTCATTGGTGTCTTTAACAGGTAATTTTTTTATAAACGGGTATAATACTAGATATTCAGCACCCTTAAATGATTTAGGTGGAGTACTTTCTTTAGATACTGGAATTATAGCACATTTATTAGTATTTCCATCAACATAACCTAGTTCCCATGGTATCCATTTAGACATTGTCGCATTTGTCGAAATAGCGAGTAGCAGTGTTCTGGAATTTTTCATTCTTTCTCTAACAAGAGTTGCAGATTCTTTAGTAACATTTGCCCTATCAAGATGTGGGTCAACTATCCAATCAACATAAACTGAAAATCCAAAATCAGTTAATTCTTGATATAAACCTTGAACCTCTGTTTTATCTAGAAAGCTATGAGATAAGAAAATGTCAAATTTCGTTGTTACTGGTGCATTACGAGCACTAAACATTTTGTTTTCAAACAATCTCTGCTTTGTTGACGCAAGGTTTTTTAAGTATGTACTGCTGTATATTCCCATATTATATTTTCTTAATTACGTTTGCCAAATTATCCCATGACCAAGTGATTATATTTTTTCCTTTTAATTCGGGCGGGATTGCTCCTTGGTCATTCTTTTTAATATGCATTCCAAGAACCGGAATACCTTCTTCTTTTGCACACTTAATTTCCCATCTTGCGCCACTTGAATGCCATGTATTTTTGCTTAAAAGAACAATCATTCCATCACAGGATTTTATTTTAGTGCGGCACTTTTGTTTCCATATTTTTTCGTCCCACGGTTGTTTAACTGACATATCAACGAAGGAAAATGGCGACCTTTCATTTTTCGCCTGTGCAACCAAATAATCTCTGTATTGCTCGTCTTCATAAGCGAAACTGATAAAGATGCGTTATTTTATTTCTTTGCCAGAATCTACTTCGTCCTCAAAAAGTTCTTTTAGAAGAAGGGCGACTGCTCCAGCTCCAATTAGTAAAGGCCACATTTGCTATCCATATTTTTTATTAGGTTATAACTTTTGTTTAAATCTGTATAATGCTTAATTACAGACGGTGCGTCGGCAAGAAAACAACTCTTTTGCAAGCTGAAGAATCGGCTTATGTGTCGGGGCTTGCAAATGTGTTGGTTTGTGCGTCGGCTGTTCATTATTTCGATTTTCTTTTTCTGTCTTTAAGTTGCCAATTGTCTGTTTGTTTCGGTCTCTTACACTTGGCGGTAACACCTAAATATCTCCAACTCAATTTCCTGTATGCCCAACTCATTGTTCATATTTTCGCTTTATATTAAATTCTAATTCATTAAAGTATAAGGGAATAATAAAAATCATCATGTATGATTATTACACATACAAAAAATTGCCTCTCTAACCAATTTCCAATAATCTTCATAAGAATAATCCAAACCAACCACCATCCCTCCCCACGCGCAACCCCAGAAAAAGTACACTTGCGCGCATCACCATCAGACCATCCGGTTAACATTTCATCCGTAGAAATTTCAGCTTACAAACATAAAAATAAATTTTGATAATTTTAACTCACACCCCCAATTTTCTTTCATTTTTAATCACTTACCTGCATATTAGCTAAATAAAAATGTATTATATCCCGCTGCAAGTGCCGTTTTAATCACATTCATTAGCACTAGTAAAAACAATTTAACCCTGTTAAGGGTAAACAATTTAGATTATTTAAGTGTCAGGAAATTTTGTCATGTACTGACAACATACCAAAAATGGCAGATAACAGGATTTGAAGTAGTTAAGGGCAAATCAGGACTTGTGTTTTCCCAAAACAGGATTTGACTTCAGTGAAAACAGGACTTCGCCGGAGACAAAACAGGACTTGGTGAAATGCAAAACAGGACTTTGGCATGACGAAAACAGGACTTGCGTTCGGACAAATCAGGACTTGGCGTCAACTAAAACAGTATTTGGCGAAAACAAAAACAGGACTTCGCCACGACTAAAACAGTATTTGCAAAAAAACCGGGCGACTTATCGAGGTAAGCCGCCCGGTTCATTCTGGTTCAGGGATAATCAGCTTAGCTGATCAGGGTGCTGGTCTGCCGCAATTCAATCTTCGCGATGGATTCTTTCAGCTCCTTGCCCGGGGCGAAACGGATGTTGACTTTCTTCACCTTCATCGCGTTGGCATCGGCTTCGTTTTCTGCTCCTTCGGCATTCAGGGTGAGGTGAAACGAACCCCAGTCGCCCAACTGAATGGACTGTCCGTTGTGCAGCGCACGAAGCATGATCTTTTGTAACTGCGAAAGCGCCATTTCGGCTTCTTTCGGGTTCAGCGTGGTTTCATCGGCAATCTGACGTGCCACTTCTTTCTCTTTCAGCATGCCGGTGGTACGAAGCGAGGGATACCACTTTGCAGTCGCGTTAGGGTCGGAAGGATTCTTCCGTTGCACCTTGTTATAAAAAACAGCCATAATAATTTGGTTTTGTGTTTGCCTTTTTCATATAAATAAGCAAACTGGTTATACATAAAATTTCACAGAGGCTATACCAAAGATTGTGCTGTTTTTGAACGAAAAATTGGAATGATTACATACTTCATAAAATTTAAGTTAAATAACAGATCCTTCACTCCGCTATCAACCTTATTTATTAACCTTATTTTCTTACAAAACAACCTTAGTAGTAGCAAATAAATACCCACACCATACCTAACCTTATTAAAAACCCTATCAATCAAAATAAGGTAATAAGGTCAGAGGAAATATAGCCCAAATCTCTGCTACTAAGGTAGTTTAGTTAGAAAATAAGGTTGGGAATAAGGTTTTGGTTGAGCGTAATTGGCCTTCAAACCCGTCGCTGTAAATCACTCAATTAGTCCGCAAAACCAACAGCGACGTATATATGGCCCTAATCAACGCACCGTCATTGCGAGGAGCGAACGTAGTGAGTGACGAAGCAACCCCCTTCTACCCAAAACAAGCTATACCCTTTTTCAAAAATTCATTATAATTAGTGATTTTTTTGCTTTACTTTTTCCCCGAATTTTGCAGCGTAATTCATAAACTATATTACAATGCAAAAATTCATAGCTACATTTTTAATCGTTACCTGCTTATTCATAAGTCTCAATATTACCGCACTAACCATCAAAGGTAAAATCATCGATACCGATGGCAATCCGCTGATTGCCGCCACGGTGATGGTGCAGGAACTCAAAACGGGTGTAACGACGGACAATGAAGGGAGCTTTACGCTTCCGGTTCCTAATGATCGTGAGCTGACTTTGGTCGCTAATTTCATCGGTCACGAACCCTGCATTCAAAAGATTGATCCGAAAAAGAACAAAGAAGATCAATTGATAATGCAAATGATTCCCAACACCCACCTGAAAGATGTGGAGGTATTCGGGGAACGCCACAAACAGCCGGAGAAACTGGATGCTATTACCCGCATGCCTTTGCGACCTTCGGAGCAAATTCAGAGTATCTCTGTTATTTCCGAGAAAGCCCTGACCGAACTGGGAGTACTGACCGTAACAGAAGCAGTACGCAACGTGCCCGGCATAACTTTGTTCGGTTCTTATGGCGGAGTACGCGAGAGTTTATCAACCCGCGGATACCGGGGAGTACCGATCGTAAAAAACGGGGTACGTCTCGACTCTGATTTCCGTACTGCTTCGGCACTCACAGAAATGCAGGGTGTCGAAAGTGTACAGGTCATCAAAGGTTCTGCTGCCATCACACAGGGTATCGGGAACGATTTGGGTAGTCCGGGCGGCGTGATTAACGTGGTAACCAAAACACCCAAGTTCATCAACACCGGGGATGTTTCGCTGCGTGCCGGAAGCTGGGGCTATTTTCGTCCCACTTTCGATTTGCAGACGGTGCTGAACCGCGAGAAAACAATCGCGTTCAGGGTCAATGGCGCTTTCGAGCGTGCTGACAATTACCGTCCTGTTATCAGTTCCGACCGCGTATATCTGAATCCATCCATAGCCTGGCAGCCGAATCCCAAGACGATGATCGTGCTGGAAATGGATTACCTGAACGATAACCGTACGCCCTACACCAGTACCGTAAACCTGGGTCCGGACTCGGTGAATGCTTTATACGAGATGCCCTATGATAAATTCTTAGGGTTCGAATCGGACAATGCCAATAACATTACCACTACTTACGCGGCGCGTTTCGTACGTCAGCTTTCAGAGAAATACAGTTTAAGGGCTTCTTGGTTTGCATCCAACTATCAGCTTGACAATACTTCAACTTCTATGGCTACCCTGCTGAATGCTTATCCGGGACAATACAACATGCGTCGCCGTTCGGTTTCGCGTTCTTTGCGCGATGACGCCAACTCGGTATTTCAGCTTGACTTCGTGGGAAGGGATGTCATGACCGGACCAGTGAAGCATACATTCCAGGTAGGATTTGATTATAAATTTACCGATTTA
This sequence comes from Bacteroidota bacterium, assembly GCA_022708505.1. GTDB lineage: Bacteria > Bacteroidota > Bacteroidia > Bacteroidales > Paludibacteraceae > Paludibacter. The sequence goes on along the minus strand of JAKIYP010000010.1, from coordinate 11,168 downwards.
TCGACCACGGCTTATAATACGGTAGTCGTTGATACCATAGATGTGTTTCAGTCCATCATACCGAATAAGTTCACGAAAAATGTCGCGCTGACAGCAGCCAACCCGATTGAATCACGCAGCTCAAGTTACGGCTTGTTGTTACAGGAAGTAATGACCATCAACAAATACCTGAAAACTATTCTCGGTTTGCGTTACAGCTACGGAAGCAGCATCGACGCCACCAGCGCCGGACCGACTACCGGTTCAGCCTGGAACCCGATGGCCGGGGTAATGATTTCACCCATCGAAAACATCAACCTGTTCGGTTCTTATACCACCACGACCAACCTGCGTTCTGCTTCCAACAAGATGTCGAACGGGGCAGAAATTGGTCCTTCTGAAACCAGACAAGTCGAAGTCGGCATCAAATCCGATTGGCTGAACAACCGCCTCCGTTTCAACCTGACTTATTTTGACATCGTAACTGAGAACCTCTCCAATACGGAATATGTACCCGGAACAAATACCGTAACCGGATACTTCATCAAAGCCGGAGATTTATTGCGAAATGGTGTCGAGGTAGAACTGAATGGCCGTCCATTGCCCAATCTGCAGGTGATGCTTGGTTATGCATGGCTGAATGCCCGTTACGAAAACAGTCCCTCGTATGTGAATGGTTCTTCACCGATGAATGCACCCGACCATACGGCCAACGGCTGGATTTACTACACCATCGGCAAAAGTGCTTTGAAAGGATTGTCGGTCGGACTGGGAACTTATTATGTAGGAGAACGTCCGGTGAATGAATTCAGCCTGACACCCGACGGACACGGAACGCCGGCAGGGGTGAAACCATTTGAGATGCCGGCCTACACGACAGTCAACTTGCAACTAGCTTACACCTACGAGAAGTTTACCGGTCGTGTGTTCGCGAACAACATCTTCAATGCCATCGGATATAACTCTTATTACAGAGGAGGTTACATCAACCAGATTGATCCGCTGAATGTAGCAGCTGTGTTGTCGTATCGGTTTTGAAATATAATTAGCCCTTATATATTTTGTTAGTAATTTTTGTTTAGCAAGCTGTTCCGGCATCTGGTGAGAATCAGTTGTCGGAACTTTCCTAAAAAAATTATCATGCGTAAATTCTTCTTTCTAATCCACAAATGGTTGTCCATCCCGGTCGGCATCATCCTCGTTATTGTCTGCCTCAGCGGTTCTATCCTGGTTTTTCAGGATGAGTTACAGGAATGGGCGCACCCGGAACGGTATTTTGTAGAACCAACCACCGAGCAACCCATTCCGTTGGAACAACTGATTCCGATGGTTAACAGTCAGCTGACCGACAACCGGGTTAAGGATGTCAGGGTCAATGCCGATGCCGGACGTACCTACGCGATGGGATTAGCAGAAGGTTTCCGGGTAACTGCGTACGTGAACCAATACACAGGAGAAGTGATGGATGTTTTCAGCTATCGGGAAAGTCCGTTTTTCGTGGTGATGTCGCTGCACCGCTGGTTGTTCGACGACACCCGCACCTGGGGTAAATACTCCGTCGGCATATCCACCCTGATCTTTGTATTTATCCTGATTACCGGAGTCATCATTTGGTTTCCGAAGAAACTGAAGAAAAGGAGTTTCACCATACAAGGCAAAAAAGGTTTCCGCCGACTGATGTACGATTTGCACAGTGTGTTGGGCGCTTATGCTTTCCTGATTTTATTCGTGGGAGCGGTAACCGGTTTGATGTGGTCGTTCGAATGGTACCGAAACGGCGTTTTCAGACTTTTCGGTGCAGAAGTTCCGCAGGAAAACACGAGAGAAAGAGGTGGCAGAGGAGAGAAAAAAGAACCCCAAAAGGTTAATATCGAGATCTGGCAGTCCGTTGCCGATGAGCTGAAGCAGCAAAACCCGAATTTCAAATATGTCCGCATACAGGATGGTTCAGCAGTGGTACATCAAAAAAACGCACCGACCTCACGTGCGACAGACAAGTACGACTTCGACAAACAAACGGGAACAATAACCAACATCACCCTTTACAAAGATCAGAATAAAGTCTCCAAAATCTGGGGCTGGACTTATTCACTGCATGTCGGCAACTTCTGGGGCTTCTGGTCGAAGATACTCACTTTTATCAGTGGGTTAATCGGGGCAAGTCTGCCGATTACAGGGTATTATTTGTGGTTGAGGAAGAGGAAATAAGCGCCCCAAACAACACCTCCACAGGATGCAATGCCTCCCTTTTTGTCCCATCTTTAATCTGCGAGCGACAACTGGTGCCCTGCGCCACCACCAGCGTATTATCAGGTAACTGTTCGACCTGTTTAAACAACACCAATTCCCCGATTTGCTGCGAGAGTTCGTAATGTTCTTTTTCGTACCCGAAGGACCCGGCCATACCGCAACAGCCCGAAGGTATTTCGGTGACATGATAATTTTTAGGGATAGAAAGCATATCCAATGTCGATTGAGAAGAAGCAATGGCTTTCTGATGACAGTGGCAATGCAGACTGATGTTCTTTTCCTCTTCATGAAAAGAGGCTGCATCAATGCTGCCTGCTTTGAACTCCTGCACGATAAACTCATCGATTAAGAAAGTATGACCGGCTAATTGTCTGGCTTCGTGACGCAAAGAGGCTTCCACCAAATCCGGATATTCATCCCGGAAAGAAAGAATGGATGAAGGTTCAATTCCGACCAGAGGTGTTTTTTTCGATACAACATCTTTCAGCAAACGTACATTCTTTTCAGCTATTTTTTTTGCTTTCCGGATTAATCCTTTTGAAATGAAAGCCCGGCCACTTTCAACATGTTCGGGAATAATGACTTCATAACCAAGCGCAACCAGCAACTTCACGGTTTTCTGACCCAGCTCTACATCGTAATGATTGGTAAATTCATCATTAAATAAATAGACCTTCTTCCCTTTTTTCAGTTTGGCCGATTTCACTAAAACCGGATAATGCTTTTTATACCAACTGCTGAAAGTTTGATTGGCGAGCAAAGGCAGTTTTCTTTCCGGCGTAAAGCCCAGCAACGAAGGCAAGACAGTTTTATCTAAAATGAAATTGGTCAACGCAGGTAATTTCGAACCTATCTTGTTGAGACCATTAATATTGGCAATCAGTTTCGTACGCAAGGGGACTCCGTTAGCATCGTGGTAATGTTGCAGAAACTCCGCTTTCAGTTTGGCCATGTCCACATTCGAAGGACATTCGGATTTACAGCCTTTACAGGAAAGGCACAGATCGAGCACTTTGTAAATTTCTTCGTGGTCGAACGGGTTCTGTTTGGTAGAATGAGTCAGATACTCCCGCAAGATATTCGCTCGGGCACGGGTTGTTTGCTGTTCATCGCGCGAAGCCATGTAACTCGGGCACATCAGTCCGCCCGTGATCTCGGTTTTCCGGCAATCACCCGAACCATTACACTTCTCAACCGCCCGCATGTAACCCATCTCGGAACTAAAATTGAAAATGGTTTCTATCTCGCGTGTCGGCAGTCCCGGTTCATACCGCAGGGAGGTATCCATCGGGGGCGTACCGGTAATCTTTCCGGGATTAAAGATATTGTCAGAATCCCAGGTTTGCTTAATTTGTTTGAGCAGTTCGTAATTTTTTTTGCCGACCATCAATGGGATAAATTCACCACGCAGGCGACCATCGCCATGTTCCCCGCTCAGCGAACCTTTGTACTTTTTTACCAGCAAAGCAACTTTAGTCCCGAGTTCCCGGAAGATTTTCACATCTTCTTTGAGTTTCAGGTTCAGCACCGGTCGCAAGTGTAACTCACCGGTTCCTACATGGGCATGATACACACAGGAAAGCCGGTAACTTGCCAACAGTTGTTTGAACTCAGCAATATAAGCTGAAAGATTGTGCACCGGAACAGCCGTATCTTCAATCAGACTCACCGGTTTGGCATCTCCCTTCATGTTAGAAAGCACACCCAGTCCAGATTTGCGTAGATTCCAGATTCGGTTGATGTCTTTTCCCCAGATAACCGGGTAATGGAAGCCGAGGTCACGTGCCCGCAGTTTAGCTTCCATCTGCTGACAAATATCTTCGATCTCCTCCTTGGTTTCTCGTGCAAACTCAATAATCAGGATGGCTTCAGGATTACCGGACAAGAAAAAGCGGTTGGGTTGCTGGCTAATATTATCTTTCGTCAATTCCAGGATGGTTCTGTCCATCATCTCCACTGCTCCCGGCTTAAATTCCAACGCAATCAGATTGGCTTCCAGAGCATCTTCCAGTGTTTCGAAATGTGCCGCCATCACGCCTTTGATTTTAGGCGGAAGTGACACCAGATTCAGTTTTATTTCGGTGATAAAGGCCAGAGTACCTTCCGACCCGGCAATTAACTTAGCCACATTCAAGTCCGGAGCATCGGGCGTAAAAGGTGCCGAATCAAGCAATATATCAATTGCGTAGCCGGTATTACGGCGACGAAGTTGTTTATCGGGGTACTGCTCCCTGATTTCCTGCTGGTTCTCCGGATTGGAAAGTATCTCTTTTAACTGACGGTAAATCTGATTTTCGAGTTTGTCACCCATACATTTCTCCTCAAATTCTCCGATAGAAACAGATTCAAAGACCACTTCACTACCATCGCTAAGCAATACTTTTACACTAAGAAGGTGGTCACGCGTGCTACCGTAAATCAACGAATGTGCTCCGCAGGCATTATTCCCCACCATTCCGCCTATCATGCAGCGATTCGACGTGGAAGTCTCCGGTCCGAAAAACAATCCGTGTGGCGCCAAAAACTTGTTCAGCTCATCTAAAATCACACCCGGTTGAACTTTCACCCATTTTTCTTCGATATTCAGTTCGATGATACCGCTCATGTACCGGGACACATCCACTATCATGCCTTCACCAACTACCTGTCCGGCCAGTGACGTTCCTGCCGTCCGCGGAATCAAACTGACTTTTTGCTTCCGTGCAAAACGTATCAGTTCCTTTATATCATTAGCATCTTTCGGATAAGCAACCGCCAGTGGCAATTGCCGATAAGGTGATGCATCCGTGGCGTAAATTGACAAATGAATATTGTCGGTGTATAAATCACCTGAAAAGGTGGTTTTTAATTGATTGAATGGTATAGTGTGATGGTATGTTATCATTTTTTTAGCGATAAATTATATTCACTTAGGCATACTTATGTGACTAATGTGGTTTAATATTTTATATTTATCTTTTCTGTTTCCTTTTGTCTTCTTTTGTGCCTTTTGTGGTTTAAAAAATATCATCTGGCAAATATCATCTCCCTAAACTTCTTAATCCCCTCCGTTGCTCCCAGTTTGATGTGTTGCACATTCGGTCGTGATACTGCTACATCTTTCGGGTCAACGAGATAGACAGGCACATCAGCCGAGGCATGATGCAACAAACCGGCAGCGGGATAGACCTGCATGGAGGTGCCGACAATCAGCACAACATCTGCTAATGATACGACTTGCGATGCATATTCATACTCCGGCACCATTTCGCCAAACCACACAATGTGGGGTCGCAGCGGATAGCCTTTGGGACATAAATCACCTGGTTCAAACTCCACTTTGTCGGGTGTAACATCGTAAATCTCTTGTCCAGGGCCGGTCGAACGCATTTTCATCAACTCCCCGTGCAGATGCTGCACATGTAAACTACCGGCTCTTTCATGCAGGTTATCCACGTTCTGGGTAATGATTCTGACATCAAAATCGTTCTCCAACTTCACTAATTCATAGTGCCCCATATTCGGCTTGGCATCGAGCAACTGCTTCCTGCGCAAATTGTAAAAATGATGTACCAATTGTGGATTTGCATGGAAAGCTTCGGGTGTAGCAACATCCTCAATTTTATACTTCTCCCACAAACCTCCGGAATCCCTGAAAGTTGAGATCCCGCTTTCGGCCGACATGCCGGCGCCGGTTAAGACAATGAGTTTTCTCATATTATGTTTCTGAAATGGGTTGTGCAAATATAATAAATTTCCAATGAAGTTGATTGTGGCAATCAAGTTAGGGGGGGGTGAGGTGGAGGATGGTCTGTCACTGAAGTGGTTTGGAAGAATTAAGTTGAGAATAAAGTTAGGTATGCAAGTGGGTACGACTTCTCATCACTGAAGTTGATTGAGAGCATCAAGTTAGAGATGAAGTTTGTGTGATATTAAAGAAACAGCTTCTGTTCAACAAACAGGCACTTGATTCTTAACTTGATTGAAACAAACCACTTCAGTGAGAGATGAATGCCTAAGACTACCCCAACTTGATTAACAACTTGATTGCAACAAATAACTTCAGTGATGAGATGAATCCCTAAGACTACCCCCAACTTGATTCTCTCAATCAACTTTAGTGATAGGCCTCCACCACCTCACTCCCCTAACTTGATTCTAAACTTGATTGAAACATTTTACCTGCCTAAGCGTTATACTTTCATCGTATTTTTATCAACACACCCTCTATGAAGATACTCAGCACCAAAGAAAAAGCAGTCAAGATAAACATCGAAAGTAAATACTACGGCACTGTTGCTGAAATTGGCGGCGGACAGGAAACGGCGCGACATCTGTTTCAGGCCGGCGGGGCTTCGAATACTGTAGCAAAAACGGTTTCGGCATACGATAAGCTGTTCAGCGATTATTTTTACAACGAAGGACAACCCTCGCGATACGTGGCGGAAGAACGGCTGCGCAAAATGGTGCAGTATGAATACGATGAACTGATTAAAATTTTAGACAAGAAAAATCAGCAAAAATTCTTCGCTTTTGCTAATACGGTTGAAACCATTAACTTTTCTAAAACCAATCAGGGAAACGGCTGGCTGGGCATCATGGCTGAAGGGAGCGACCGCTACCACCCCAATTTAGTGCTGGTTCATATTAAGTTACTTGAGAACGACACTCTATTACAACAATATACGCTCGGAACTTTAGGAATCAACCTGATCTACGGGGGACTATTCGGGTGTGAAAATCCGGTTAACATTCTCCTCAGTTTACTGGATAACTTAGATACCGACCGGCTGGAAATTGATTACATTCATACCGAAGGTCCGGATATGAACAAGGTGGATAACCGCATCCTCAACCTGATGCTGGTAAAAAACAACATGACTCCGGCCATTATGTTCGATAAAACGGGGCGGGTCATACAGCCGGGGGAGATGCTGTACAAGAAGAACATCCTGCTGACCAGGGGGTACTTTCGCCCTATCACCAACCTGGGTATGAAATTCATCGAGGACAGTTTGCAGGTTTTTAAACGGGATGAGGATTATACGCCTGAAAACACAATTGCTTTTTGTGAGATTTCGCTGAACTACCTGATGCGGGGTGAAGAAGTAGACGAACAGGATTTTCTCCACCGGGTCGATCTGCTCAACCTCATGGGACAAAGTGTAATGGTCTCCCGTTTCCAGCGATACTTCGAACTGGTGCGTTATTTCGGACAGTTTCGCATCATCAAGCTACGCATCGTGATGGGCTTGCCTACATTCGACAAGGTACTTGACCATACCAGCTACACCGACCTGCGCGGGGGTATTCTCCAAATGATGGGCGCTTTATTCGAAGACAACGTGAAGGTATACCTTTATCCTTCCCTTAATACAGATACCGGGGAAATTATCTATCCCGATGATGCTCATTTCCAGGCTGATATCCGACTATTATGGCAATATCTTAATCTTACCGGAAAGATTCTGATACTGAAAACAATTTCATCCAATGATACGGGTATAACGACCGAGTTTATTACACAGTTGATTGAGTCCGGTGATGTCAGGCTGGCGCAGTATGTGCCGGAGGGGGTGTATCAGCGGATTAAGGAGAAAGGACTGTTTGGCTATCTGCACTGAAGTTGCTTGTAGCAATCAAGTTATAAATAAAGTTAGGGAGCTCAGGTGCTGGAGGTTGCCAATCACTGAAGTTGATTGGAAGAATCAAGTTAAGAATAAAGTTGGGATAGTCTTAGGTTTTCATCTTTTCACTAAAGTTGCTTGAAAGAATCAAGTTGGAAATCAAGTCAAGGTTGCAACCGCTCTATCTTCCACTCCCCACCCTCCTGCAGGGTATACAGCAAGCGATCATGTAAACGATTGGGACGCCCCTGCCAGAATTCGATGGAAGTAGGTCTCACCCGATATCCGCCCCAATGTGGTGGTTTTGGGATGGCACCACGTTTAAATCGTTCGGCATAATAATCAAATGTCTCTTTCAGAAAACCTTTTCCGGCCACAACCAGACTCTGCGCCGAAGCCCAGGCACCTAATTTATGTTCGTCGGGGCGACTGTTGAAATAGTCGATACTTTCCTGTATTGTAGTTTTCTCGGCAACGCCGGTGATGCGGATTTGTCTTTCCATCTCTTTCCAGAAAAAGACCAGACATACATTCGGATTTTCTTTCAGCTCAGTTCCTTTCTGGCTGTTGTAGTTCGTAAAAAACACAAAACCACGTTCATCGAAAGCCTTAAGCAACACGACACGGGCATTGGGAATGCCATTGTTGACTGTGGCTAATGTCATGGCGTTGACTTCTGCTATTTCAGACTCCATCGCTTCGTTCCACCAACGCTCAAACATATCGAAAGCATTCTTTTCAGCGTCTTTTTCATCCAGGCTTTGTTTGGAATAATTAATTCTGATGTCGGCAATGTCCCTGTGCATATTATCTCAATTTTAATGTTACTCCATCAGCAAAGAAACAGGATCTGACAAATGATCCATCACCTGCCTTACAAAGCGGGCGGTATCGCCACCATCCACAATGCGATGATCGACAGTAAGTGATAAACCCAACACGTAGCCAATAACAATCTGATCGTCTTTAACCACCGGCTGTTTCACGATGCGCCCCACACCCAGAATGCCTGCCTGCGGGTAATTGATAACCGGCGTTCCGTAGATTCCACTGATCGCACCAAAGTTGGTAATGGTAAAAGTTCCGTCTTTCATGTCGTCGATTGTCAATTTTCTTTCCTGTGCCTTAACAGTAAACTCAGTAATTTTCTGGCTGATTTCGAAGATACTCAACCGGTCGGCATCTTGTATCACCGGCACCACCAATCCCTCCGGCGTATCCATCGCTATACCGATGTTATACCGGTTCTTGTAGATCATCCGGTTGTTCTCCATATCCATCTGCGAATTCATGATACGATGCTTTTTCAAAGCCTGAACGGCAGCTTTAACAATGAAAGGCAGGTAAGTCAGCTTTGCTCCCCGCTCGGCAAATGGTTGTTTGTACTTCTCGCGGATGGCAATCAACTCCGACACTTCTATTTCCTCGAGTACAGTAACATGCGCAGCGTTGTGCTTCGAATTGATCATATTGCGCGCTATGGTCTTGCGAATCTGCGTCAAGGGCTCGTAGGTCACATCTTCCTGTTCGTACACCTGTGCAAAGAAAGCTTTTTCAACCGGACTTTGCTTCGCCACATACTGTTCAATGTCTTCTTTGGTCACCCGGCCACCCTGTCCGGTACCGTTAACCAGGTTGATGTCGATGTCCAGCTCTTTGGCCAGGGCCCTGACATGCGGAGTCGCAAAGGCTTTGGGTGAAGACTTTATTTGCTCAGTGGAAGCATAAGCTTCATCGCTCGGGGGCAGGACTGCATTTACATCCGCCATTTCCATGGTACCCACCACGCCGGCAGCACCTTCATCTTCAGAAGACATTTCAGCAGAAGCATCCTGTGCGGACTCACCATTGGCTAACTCCAGTTCCACAAGTGGTTTGCCGACATGAATCACATCCCCCACATTACCGAAGATGCGGATAATCTTACCTGCTTTCGGAGAAGGAATATCCGCCGCCACCTTGTCGGTTTCCATGTTCACCAGCAAATCACCCGCTTTCACGGTCTGACCGACTTTCACGTAAACTTCGAGGATGGTGCCTTCTTCGAGGCCCTCACCGATGTCGGGGAATTTAAAAATGTATTTCATATTATTATTAATTCGTTCCCGGGGTTAAAACCAACGGGGTTTACATTCTCCATATTCTCCCGGGGTTAAAACTCCGGGCTATTGATATGTCGCCCTTTCAGGGCTATTTATTCGCTATTCGTTATTCGCTATTCGCTAAAATTTGGCCGTTTTTTCAATTTCATAAAAAATCCGGTCCGGGAAAACCATATAATACGGTTCGCCCTGCGCGAGGGGTACAATCGTGTCAAATCCCATTACCCGTTTGGGAGGGGCTTCGAGCGATAAAAAGGCCTCTTCGTTGGCAATGGCCATCAGTTCAGAACCTACACTGAAGGATTCGGAGGCTTCGGCCACGATTACCACCCGCCCTGTTTTCTTGATTGAATTCACAATCGTTTCGCGGTCAATCGGGTAAATGGTGCGCAAGTCAATTAACTCTACTGATATCCCGGCCTCTTCTGCCATCACGATGGCTTTCTGACATTCCCGTATCAGTGCTCCGAAAGCAATGACCGTAACATCCGTTCCTTCTTTCAGCACCTTGGCTTTCCCAATCGGAATCGAAAATTTTTCTTCAGGCACTTCCTGTTTAATCGCCCGGTAAATCCGCTTCGGCTCCATGAAAATCACCGGGTCATCGGTTTCTATAGCTGAAATCATCAATCCCTTGGCATCATAAGGTGTCGAGGGAACCACGACCTTGATACCCGGGATGTGTGCATATAAGGCTTCCGGACTTTCCGAATGATGCTCGATGGCATTGATGGCGCCCCCGTAAGGAAAGCGAATCACCATCGGTGCCTTGAATCGTCCGCGTGTACGGTTGTGCATCCGCGACACATTCGAAATAATCTGGTTGAAAGCAGGATAAGTAAACCCGTCGAATTGCAGCTCCACGACCGGTCGCAGACCCGACATGGCCATTCCGAGACCAGTTCCCACGATAGCCGACTCAGCAATTGGTGTATCAAACACCCGCTGAACACCGTATTTCTTTTGCAAGCCTTCGGTCACCCTGAAAACGCCACCTTCCACACCCACATCTTCTCCGAACATCACCACCGTTTTATCCTCTGCAAGCTTGATATCAAAAGCATTGTTGATAGCCTGCACCATATTCATGACACTCATTTTCTTTTTTCCTTCCAGCTTAAATATTGTTCGTAATTCGCTTTCTGCCTTTTCAAATCATCCGGCATTTCCACGTACATGTAATTGAAAACATCTTCCAAATCGTATGACCTGAAATTTTCTGCTTCCAGAA
>JAKIYP010000054.1 GCA_022708505.1 Bacteroidota bacterium | reverse complement strand
TTGAAAATTAATGATGATGAAGTGGTGCTTGTGTCGAATCTTTTTGGGTGGAACGGTATGAGTGAAACGGAAACAGCGACACGCCTCATGCAGGATTATAAGCTTGATATTGTGGTGCTGACCAAAGGAACAGAAGGAAGTTATGTGTTTACTCCCGCTGAAACCTCTTTTTTACCAACTCCACTTGTGGAAGTGGCAGATACAGTTGGAGCCGGCGATTCTTTTACCGCAGGTTTTGTAGCCTCGCTTTTAAAAGGGAAAAGCATCAGCGAAGCCCATCGTAAGGCGGTTGAAATCTCGGCTTATGTTTGTACACAACATGGTGCCATGCCTTTATTACCAGATTCATTGATTTAGATATATACGATTTCTTTTTTAGCGTACAACCGGTGAAACTATTGTTTCGCCGGTTTGTTTTCTTACTACAAAAGCTTATATTTGTTTTTTTTTACCATGATAAGAACATTGCTGATAATCACCCTGATTTCATTATCATTCGTTTCGTGCTCAACCGAAAAGAAAAGGACGTCGTTTAATATTGGTGTTTCTCAATGTAGTGATGATGCCTGGCGCAGAACTATGAATGAAGATATTCAGCGGGAAGCATCATTCTATGCCGGATTGAATGTAACCATTAAAACAGCTTATGACAGTAATCAAAGGCAGATTCGTGATATCGAAAGTTTTATTGCTGATCGGGTCGATCTGATTATTGTTTCTCCTAATGAAGCGGTCCCTCTGACACCTGTAATTGAGAAAGCGATGGGAGAGGGAATCCCGGTGATTTTGGTTGACCGTAAAATAAGCTCGGGTAATTACACGGCATTCGTGGGAGCTGATAACTATCAGATAGGGAAAGAAGTCGGAGTGTATGCGGCTAATTTATTGAATGGAAGAGGAAGAATAGTTGAAATAAGAGGATTGGAAGGTTCTACCCCGGAGAAAGAGCGTCACGAAGGTTTTTTAAGTGTCATTAAGTCGTATCAGGAGATTCAAATCATAGCGGATGATTTTGGTAACTGGTTGCGAAAGGATGCCAAAGAACGCATGCACGGGATATTGAAGCAGAATCCTCAGATTGATCTGGTCTTTGCACATAATGATGAAATGGCGATCGGGGCTTATGAGGCGTTAAAAGTGCATAATGATATTAAATTTCCGGTAATGCTCGGTATTGATGCCCTGTCGACTCCGGATGGTGGAATTCAACAGGTAATCAATGGCGTACTCGATGCAACTTTTATATATCCGACCGGAGGTGAGAAGGCTATCCAGACGGCGTATAATATCCTGAATAATAAAATTTTCGAAAAAGAAAATATACTGTATACAGCCGTTGTCGACAAAACCAATGCCCGCGTTATCAAGTTGCAGACAGATCAGATTCACCAACATCAATACAGAATCGGACAGCTGAATGAGGTGTTAGATAAGAACCTGGCTAAATATGCCACCCAACGCACCCTGCTTTTTGCTTCCTTTGTTATTCTTGTTCTGTTTATGGCTTTTATTTTGCTCCTGATAAGGACTGTACAACATAAGAACAAAACAAATAAACTACTCGAAGCTCAGAATGCGGCAATCAACAAACAAAAAGAGGCTATAGCAGAACAAAGAGATCAATTGATTACCTTATCGAAAAATATTGAAGATGCAACACAGGCGAAACTTGTTTTCTTTACCAATATTTCACATGAATTCAGAACTCCGTTAACACTGCTGCTTGGCCCCTTAGAAAATATCGTCAAAAACGAAAAATTATCGGAGGAAGGAGCCCGCCTGGCTATGTTGATGCGAAAAAATGTTCAGGTGCTGATGAAGCTGATAGATCAAATTATTGAATTCAGAAGGTATGAAAACGGGAAAATGCAGATGTATTTTACCCTGAGTGATTTAAAAGTATTCATCAGGGATATTTATGACTCCTTTTACGAACTGAGTAAAAAGAAACATATTCATTTTGATTTTTCTGCTTCAACCGATGACTATATTGTGTGGTTTGATTCTGATAAGATGGAAAAGATATGCTATAATCTGCTATCTAATGCTTTCAAATTTACACCGGAGAACGGGAGTATAAATATCCGTCTTTCATCGTTTATTAAAGACAATGAAAGATATGCCCGGATTGTTGTATCAGATAATGGAAAAGGAATTCCGGAACAGCATCTGAACCTTATCTTTAATCGGTTTTATAAAATTGACAGATTAAGTTCAGGTTCAGGAATTGGTCTTGAGCTCACTAAAATACTGGTTGAACTTCACAATGGTACCATTGAAGTCGAGAGTACGGAAGGGAAAGGTAGTGTTTTTATTGTCACCATCCCCTATAAACAAAGTGATATATCGGTTACGGAAGAATATCCGGTGCTGAATGCTTCTTTGGAGGATAAGAAGGAAGAGGTATCCTTGCTTGAATCGAGCGTGGAAATTAAGGATAGAGCGTATCAAAGATCTACTAAACCACTTGTGTTGATCGTGGACGATAATGCTGATATCAGGGTTTTTCTGAAGGGATTATTGCAGGATAGCTTCGAAGTGATTGAGGCTGATAATGGTCAGAGTGGCTTGTATAAAGCCATGAAATATGTTCCGGAGTTGATTCTCAGTGATGTGATGATGGATGTGATGGATGGGTTTGAATTATGCTCGCAGGTCAAGGAAAATATCTCAACCAGTCACATCCCCGTGATGCTGCTTACTGCCTGTGCACAGGATGAACAGCGGGCAGTTGGTTTCGAAAGCGGCGCAGATGCTTATATCCCGAAACCTTTTAATGAGGAGTTGCTTAAAATCAGGGTGCGTAAAATCATCGAAAACAGAGAAAAAGTAAAGGCCTATTTTCAGCAAAACCTCACATTTGGAGAACGTAAAGAATCTGTTGCTGAAATTGATAAAACGTTTATGGAAAAATTCCGGCAGATTGTGGAAGAGAATATTATCGAAACAGATTTGAATGTAGATGAAATCGGTCAGCGGCTCGGACTCTCCCGGGTTCAGTTGTACCGGAAAATCAAATCCCTGACCAATTATGCTCCCAATGAACTTATCCGGATTATTCGCCTCAAAGCAGCGGAGCAAGCAATACTCAATAGCGAAAAATCAATTTCCGAAATAGCATACGATACCGGATTTTCCTCTCCCTCTTATTTTACAAAATGCTTTAAGGAGTATTTCAATGAAAGTCCTACTGAGTATTTGAAGCGGGTGAAAAGTTGATTTGTTTTGGTGTATGTGATACACTACCAGTGGTGTTACCCATACACCACCTATGGTGTGTCACATGCACCATCAGTGGTGTATCTACTCCACCATGACCGTACACCTTTTCACAATATTCAACGCTGTTGTCAAGGTATTCAATTCAGGATACAGTTTTCCATCCCTGCCGGCGTAATGACTGTGTCCGATTGGTTTAAAGATGACTTCTTTACCGGGCTCACTGGTGTTGATGTTGGCTTCGTACACCACGGCAGGCTGACTGGAGGTCTTGTATTCTTTGTCATCCGGATATTTGTTGTTGTGCCAGAATTCGTTCCAGTCCCACGACTGATTGATTTCCATGTAAACCCTGTACTTGCCTGAAAGCTTTTCTTTCGGAATCAGGTGGAAGACAAAGGATCCGGGAGGAGTTGCGCCACTGTAGGCATCGGGTACGGGCTGTTTGGGTGTGGGCATGTAAGTGTCGTACTCATTTTTCTTTCCTCGCTGATGTGCCCAATATGGAAGTGTTGCTGGTCGCTGAATTTCGCCGGCCTGCCACATGCCTTTAGATCGGTCTGCCCGTTTGAAATAGCCTTTGGCTATCGATTCGGCTACATATAATGTCTGGATATATTTTCCGTTTTCATCTGCCAGCCAAATGGCCATCAGTGGGTGGTTGTGCGATTTGCCTTTTTCAAAATTGATGGTAAGCACGGTAATATTGTCTTTATTACCGAATAAGCCTGATGTGGCTATGTCTGGTGTGCGCTGCGCATTGGCTGTCATGCTTGCCATGATGGCCAAACTGATGATAAAAAATATCTTTTTCATTGTGGTGGATTTTAAAATTTAACAATGATGCCAATAGTTGGTAAAACGGTTCCTGCAAATGCTTCTATCTGACTTAACTGATATCTGTCGGCATCCTTTTCCTGTGGAATGCCATCGGGACTCAAATTGGTCCAGATTGGGGTGCTTTCCGCCTGATAGTTGTACACGTTTTGCACATCTGCGTACAAATTTAATAACCATTTCTTAAAATAAAACTCTTTATCGATACGGATATCTAACTGATGATTGGGCTTTAACCTGAGACTGTTGAAGTTGTCATAGTCAATGTAAGGCTGATTGGTGATGTCCCAGGCGGCTTTCAATTCGGAAAGGTTCTGATCGATAGGAGAGTAGGGAGCACCTCCGGAAAAACGCCACCTGCCTGCAATGTTCCAGTTTTTTGGTAATTTGTAAGATGCTATCAGGTTCAATAACTGATTGGTGTCCCAGGTGGAGGGAATGTATTCATCCTTGTCGTTCGTAAATTCACTTCTGAAAAGGGTGTAAGTAGCGGTGATATTCAAATTGTTCATCTCCATGATTTTCAGGAGGAATTCTACCCCGTAAGCCCGACCTTTACCCGTAGAAACAATTTCTTCATCTCCAACCTGTCCGAAATTGGTGCCTTTACTGGCAGTACTGAGTCCATCGGAAACAGAAAACGGATAATATTGATATTGCTTGTAAAATCCTTCTACGGTCAACCTGAGTTGTCGGCCCCGTTGAAACTCAAATCCGGCAATTGCCTGATTAGAAATGGTATAACGCAGGTTTTCATTTTGATTTACCAACACTCCGGTAGAGATGTCTCTGTATCCGAGTGTTGTATATGCCGGACGCATCGCGTACCTGCCTATATTGGCATTCAGGTTGA
This sequence comes from Bacteroidota bacterium, assembly GCA_022708505.1. Lineage (GTDB taxonomy): Bacteria > Bacteroidota > Bacteroidia > Bacteroidales > Paludibacteraceae > Paludibacter. The sequence goes on along the minus strand of JAKIYP010000054.1, from coordinate 9,365 downwards.
TGTTTTCGGTCAGTTCGTATGTCGCCGAAATCCGCGGAGATAGCTGATTCAGTGGGTTGCTCATGTTGTTGTTGTAATTATTACCCACGAAATTGACTCCCAGCGACAATTTCAGTCTTTCATCCAGAAAATCGTCGGATGCCTGAGCAAATGCCTGATAACCAAACAGGTTGATGTCGGTGCTGTAATTCAGATTGCTCACGTTGTTGTTGAAATAAACCAAGCGGGAGGTAGCGTTGGTGTATCTCGACAGAGTTGCGCCTGCTCCCCAGGAAAATTTGATATTACCCCCCGGATAGTTTTGTTCGAACCTGAATTTATTTTCAATTTCATCTGAAGTGTAATCGGAAATTTTGCCCAGACTTTCATCGTTGTCTTTGTATTTAAAACTGGAGTTACGCAACATGTTGCGACTCAGCACCCAGGTGTCGAAATGATTATCAGAGAAATGTTTGAAAATAGCTCCCACCGTATAATTCCATTGTTTGTAAACCGGAAGATAGGAGAGAAGATAAGTTTGAGCTTCTGTTGGGTTTTCAATCCCCAAATTTAGTGTCATGTCATCAATCGCTCCAATCCCCAACAGTGTCAGCTGATTTTTCTTGTCAAAATCAATCTTGTATTTAACCTGAAAGTCATTATAAGTTGGTAAGAAAGGCAGTCCGATTACGCTGAACAGCAATTGCAGGTAAGACTGACGGGCGGAAATGATAAAATTAGATTTTTCGCCGATGGGGCCGTCTAAGGTAAAGGCTGCATCGGAAGCTCCAATGGATAGTTTTCCCTGTACTCTTTCTTTATTTCCTTCTCTTTGTCTTATTTCCATCACAGAACTCAGGGCATTGGTACGGTTGGCAGGATAAGCGCCGGTATAAAAACTGATGTCCTGCACAAAGTCCGGGTTGATGATCCCTACCACACCACCGGAAGAACCTTGTGTGGTAAAGTGATTAATGACAGGTATTTCGATGCCGTCTAAGTAAAACACGTTTTCCGACGGACCGCCACCACGCACAATCAGGTCGTTGCGGTTCGGGTCGGTCACCGCCACACCCGGCAGCGTCTGTATCAGTTTGGATACGTCCCTGTTGACCCCTGCACTCTTTTCAATTTCCTGCACACCAATGTTGGTAACCGAAAGCGGACTCTCAATTTTCTTGGCATTCGGATTCCGTTTTACCACGAACTCGTTCAACACTTGTGTCGTCTCATTCACAGGTATATCAAGAAAAGTTGTTTGATTTCCCTGCACCTGTATTTCAGGTGATAAGGTTGTCTGAAATCCAACCAGACTGACCACTAATTGTTTAAAACCCGGGTCAATGCCTGTGAAAATATAATTTCCGTCTAAGTCGGACGTGGAGCCAATGTTTGTCCCCTGGATGATGATGTTCGCAAACTCCAGTGGCTCGTTTGTTTTCGAGTTGTAAATCCTTCCTCTGATGGTACCCTTTTGCGCAAATACAAAAGAGGTAAAGAGGATTAGGAACGTAATGTTTATTATTTTCTTCATGTTTGTTTCTTTTTATGTCTCCTGTCTTCAGTAAACAGTCCGGCGACTGGTGACTGGCGACTGGCGACATTTATTATTCGTTAAAATGATTTTCAACCCGTTCTGCAGTCAATTTTGAACTAATTACCGCCATGGGTAAGCCTGCTCCCGGCACGGTGGATGCACCTACATAAAAGACATTGTTGTAATCTTCGTCTTTGTTGGCCGGACGAAATGCTCCGATTTGCATCATGTGATGAGATAATCCCAGGCCACTTCCCATGTATAGGTTGAAGTATTTCTCCCATTCCACGGGTGTGTAAACTGTTCTGGAAATGATGGATTCTGTAATATCCTGCCCGATGCGTTTGGAAAAATCGCTGATAATGCTATCTACAATCTTATCTTTATCATCCCAGTTTTTCTTGTAAAGCATGTTGGGTACGGGGCAGACAAAGAACAAACTTTCGCAACCCTCAGGCGCACAATCATCATTATGCTTGGATAGCATGTTGACGTAATAGTAAGGCTTTTCGAGCGTGTCAGGTTGTTTTAATACCTTCAGTGCGTAATCCTTGTAATTGGTTCCCAGAAAATAATTATGGTGGTTTACCTGAGGCAATTTACCTTTTACCCCTATGTAAAAGGTAAGATAACCCATGGTCCACTTCATTTTCCGGAGTCTGCTTTCTCGGTATTTTCTTTTGTTCAGCACCCTGCCGCGGAATACGGCCGCATCTGCATTGATCACATAGGCATCAGCAGTCCAGACTTTGCCGCTCTGGTCAATGAGTTTTGCTATTTTTCCATCTTTCTTTTTAAATCCGGTGATTTCCACACCATAGTTGATTTTAACGCCGGCTTTTTTCAACTCGTCAACCAATCCTTCCACAATCTTATACATCCCGCCTTTAACATTGTAATAACCATCGTGTTTAAACTCGATATGCGAGAGCAGGGTGTAAACTGCTGAAGTATCAAAGGGTGTTCTGCCTAAGAAAAAAGCAATGAGCGAAACAATCTGTTGCGCTTCTTTCGAATCAAAATGTTGCTCTACCTGCTGCCAGAAAGTTTTCAGCAAGACGGGCAGGTGTACCGGATTTACCTTCATCAGGGTAATCAGGTACTGCAATACGGAGTCGAAATTGGATTTGATAACAATGTCAACCGTATCATTATACAGTGCACCCGATTTCCTCAGGTATTTCAACATTTTTTCTTTAAAATCAGGTTCTTTTTCCATAAACTCGGCAGCCAGCTTGTCAATGTCCTTATAAAGCGTATAGGTTTTTGGACTATCGCTGAAATTTACAGTATAAAGCGGGTCGAGTTCGATAAACTCGAACGGGAGCTCTATGCCGCAATCTTTGGCAAATTCTTTGAATTCATACGACATGCTGAAAAAACTCGGGCCGGTATCGAAGGTAAATCCATCTTTTTTTATCTGATTCAGACGGCCTCCGGCCTGATTGTTTTTTTCAATTATTTCAACATCGTATCCCTTTTTTGCCAGTCGCAAGGCAGTTGTTAATCCGCCCAATCCGGCGCCTACCACTAATACTTCTTTTTCCATATTATTTTTTTGTTGAGAATTTTGGATATAGTTCTTTTTTTACCCACTGAAATTCAGGTTCAGCCTTAAGTGCTTTCTGTAAAAATATTAATGCTTTATCCTGCTGATTATATTCGTAATAAGCTGTTGCAATCACGGTCAGCAGGTTCAGGTAATTCCAGTTTTTGTTTCTCCACGAAGGATTTTCCTCCATATTTTTTAATGCCTTTAGATAATGATTTAATGCTTCATCCTTAGCTCCGCCAAAAAATTCCGGTGTATAAAACAAGATGTTGCCATACAAAAAGAATCCCAGCGGGTTTTTCGGGTCTGATTCCATAGCGGTTTTGGCATACGTGATACTCTTACCTCCGATAAAGGGCGCCTGCATTTTATTCAGACCGATTCTGAATCCAATCATCGAACCCCTGTAAGCAGCAATCATCGAAGGTTGATAGTTCCTTTTTTCTAAGATTTCCATGTTCTTTTCCATCTTCTCCATCCAGATTTTTGCTTCGTTTTTTTTGTTGGTACCCAAACACCAACCTATGTAGCCGTATTGGTAATTAATTTGCTCCATCAGAAATGCGCTGCTCAGGTTCTTTTGTTGCTCTGTTTCCTGTAAAATTTTCTTCCACTCAGTCATGTTACCTGAAATGTAGGCATCGTATATCCTGCTGCTGAATGTGGGCTCAGCGACAGCAGGATATAATAGCAAAAGCATCAGTATAATTAAGCTATATTTCTTCCTTTCCATTGGTAAGTTTTGTTTTTTTTATGTTGAATTGATTTTTTAATCAGTAATCCTAAGTTGTAAAGCTGCGTATAATGCAACAGTATGTTGTCAGCAATTTTTTGCCGGCTCGTAACTGAAATGAATACGCGTGTCCCGATGGTCATTACAATGTATATAGGGGTAAAAAACCAGGGTAAAAAGCTCATTATCCATATTATTCCGGTGAAAGTAATGAACCAGAAGATGATAGCCAGTAAATATGAGTTGCCAAAAAAAGCTGCTACGTTTTTACTGAAACCTTCCATGGCTTCTTCATAATTCTCATACATCCTGCAACTGATGTCATCATTGCCGGTCAGACAAGCAATCTTCATTTTCTTCTTTTTCAAAAAACGGGCTATCTGAATGTCTTCTACTTTCTCATGTTTAAATCTCTTGTGTGGTTCAAATGCCCTGTAAATATCGGTATCGAAAAACATAAACTGACCGTTTGCCGCAGATAAGGAGGAAAACCCCGATCGTCTGACCAAAAATAAGGGTAATAAACTCAGCAAAATATAATTCATGATGGGTACCACTTTCTTTATTCCCCGGTTCCCGAGTATTTGTTTCGGAAATACCGAAAGAAAAACCGGGCGTTTTTTTTCGAAATACCCTGTGATGCTGTCGATTGCTTCGGGTTTTAACCTGACATCAGCATCTAAAAAAAACAGATATTTACCTTTTGCTGTTTTTGCTCCCCGGTAACAGGCATGATTCTTTCCCAGCCAGGAATTCTCAGGCAATCCTGAGCTAATTAATTGTATTCTTGAGTCTGCAATTATTTTTTCTGATACAATTTCCCTTGTGTTGTCCTCCGAATCATCATCTACCACGATAATCTCAAGGTTGCGGTAACTTTGTTGTGTAAGGTCGTGCAACAGATTTTCAATTTTTCCGGATTCGTTCCTGACCGGAATAATGACTGAGATAAGGTGGTTGGATGTGGTTTTGTACTGGCAATAATTTGCCCTGAAAACAACATTCAGTAATGCAATCAAAAATTGCAATCCTGCAAAGATTATTATGAAGTAGGCGAAGTATATCATATGATTATTTTGCTTTGTTTTTCCAGACAGTCATGATAGAAATGCTGGTATTGTTTTTCATAATCTTTCTCAGGCAATTGTTCCTTATCAGTCTCTTTTAAGTAAAAAAATACAGTTGGTTTTTCGTGTTGAAAGTAATCGACAAACTGAACCAGAAAGACTACCTTAGTCTTCTCAGTTGTGTTGATACGATTGATTCCCTTCATAAACCGGATGTCATTGCAATAGGATGAATAGAGTTTTCCCTGTGGATAAACCAGTACCAGATTGTTTGTATCCAACAGAAGTTCAGAGGCATACCGGATGCTTTCAAGTATTGACTTGTTGTGCGGGGCTACTGAGAAGCCACCGGCATAAGAAAAAAGCCACCTTTTCGCTAATTCTTTCTCATCCATCATAAAATGAAATTTCTTTTTAAACAGCCTGATGTTTAGATACAAAGCCCAGAATCCATCCCACCAGCTGAGGTGATTGGATAGTAGCAATACAGCATGATTACTTATATCAATGTCTCCTTCAATCACTACCTGGTGAAAATTATGTCTGATTTTCTCCTTTGAATATAGATTGAAGAAATTGACAACTAATGGATTATGTTTTGCTTTGATAATCATTTATAACAGAATAAACAGAATTACAAAAAAAACAAACTGAGCTATAAGCACTGTTTCAGAGAGTTTGTTCCTGATTTTAATACCCGTGAACTGGATCAGGGTATGAAACAGGGACGCAATCACAAACCAGGCGATATAGTTTTCAATCGGAATGATTCCGTCTTTCCACGTCCACATGTCCATCCGGGGTGCTACCTGCTCCATCACAACATCATAAATCAACATCATTCCCGCACCCAATGCAATTCGTATAATATTGTGTGTTTTTATTTTTTGCGTGATGGTTGTAGTTGTGTAAACGAGTAGCAGCCAGTTTAATCCAATGATAAGGGGTGTATCCCATAATTTCCATCCGAGACCTTTACCATACATGTATTCGCCGAATATAATACCTGTTTGAACTCCCAGAATCTCGATAAAAAAACCTGATAACAAAATCAGACTGAAAATCAGTATTGTTTTTGTTGAAAATTTGTTTTCGTGGTGTATTAACAGCAATCCGAAGTTCATCAGCAGCGCTAAAGGAGTTAGTCTCATGAAGAATGCTGAAGTAACAGGAATGAGCATTCCTGCAACTCCAATGAGATAAAACCAAACGAGGAATCGTTGTACTTCCCGAGGGTTCCTTATGATCGTTATTAGTTTATTTGGTTTCATGCTTGCCTGTTTTTTACGTGCTCCTGAACCTTTTGGACAATCATCTTAAACCATTCAGAATATTTTTCCGGAGAGGCATTTACGTCATTCAGAAGCGTTTCATAATCAACATATCGATAATCCATTACTTCATTCGGATTGGGATTCGGTTTTTCATCGCATACTCCCCAGAATACGTGGTCGATTTCGTGTTCAGTCAATCCGTTTTCAAGTTCGGCCCTGTAATGAAAGCTGAATAAATCAGTCAGCGGTGCTGTTATGCCCATTTCGTATTTCAGTCTTCTTACAGCGGCGTCGGCTGTCTTTTCCCCGGGAGCGGGGTGACTGCAACAGGCATTCGACCACAAGCCTTTCGAATGATACTTTTCGGTTGTTCTTTGTTGCAATAACCATTCTCCTTTGCTGTTGACGATGAAAACCGAAATGGCACGATGCAGGTGTGCTCCCTGATGCGCTTCCATTTTATTCATACTCCCGATGGTTATATCCTGTTTGTTTACTAATATTACATCATTATCCACCATATATCAAATCATTTTTAATTTATACATGAACATTGCTTTCAGTAATAATAAGGTTTTTCTGAAGTTTGAAATACGAACCCTGAGATGCAGTATCTCAGAAGAAGGTGTGTTCTCAATTTTCTTTAGTAAAGCTGAATAATATAAATAGGCGGTTAATACTGCCAGGCGGGAACGTCCGGGTAAAGACCTGATACCTCTGTATGCTTCCTGGAATTCAGCTTTAACTTCATCTACAATCATATTCTTAGCTTGTTCATCGAATGAATCTAACCTGCAATTGCAAAAATAGGTACGTTGTAAATCGTGCATGTCGGTTTTTAAATCCCTTAGGAAATTTACTTTCTGAAAAGCTGACCCGAGTTTCATGGCCGGCGATTTCAATTCCTCATATAGTTTTTTATTTCCGCGGGTAAAAATTTTCAGGCACATCAGTCCGACTACATTGGCTGAACCATATATATATTGTTCGGTTTCATCTTTATTGGTATAGGACTTTTTATTCAAATCAGCTTTCATGCTGAGCATGAAAGCATTAATTAAGTCATAAGAAATATCATATTCATTTACAACCAGTTGAAACGCATGTAAAACCGGATTTGTACTGATTTTATCGGCTATAGCCTCTTTAAGATCACTTTCGAGTTTATCTAACAGCTTTTCTTTGTTGTAATCATGAAAAGTATCCACTATTTCATCTGCAAGCCGGACAAAACCATAAACTCCAAAAACAGCTGAACGCATATCTTTCTCAAGCATGCTTACAGCACTGTAAAATGAAGTGCTGTAACACCTGGTAATAAGCTGCGAAGTTTTAAAAGTTGCTTTGTTGTATATTTCCATAATCTGATTCATTTGACAAGCAAATATAGTATGATTTTGTATTATACCAAACAAAACAAGTACAAAATTGTTCTAAATTTGTGATCATAACAGAAAATAATTGTATTTTTGTGTCGTTTTAAGTATTTGTTTTTATGAAGGCGAAACATATTTTGCTTGATTTGCTCGATTATCTGGAACTTTATGTGTCAGATAATGAGAGAGATGGTCGAAAGTTAAGTACGGTCGACTTTATAGGTTTTCTCAATAAGAATATAGAGATAGCATCACTCAAGCGGGATGCAATAAGTGGAGGAAAAGATGATTTTCTAACCGATCAGTCTGTTGAAAATAAAATTTCGACGGATATTTCTATTTTGGTTTCATTACTTTTCAGGTATGCCAAGACTTACATAAAAAAAGCGTTAAAGGGAACTCAGATTAATACCGCTGATGAATTTTCATTTTTGATTACTTTGCTTACTTACGACAGTCTCTCGAAGCAGGAGCTGATTAATATTCAGGTAATGGAAAAAACTTCCGGTATTGAGATTATTAACCGGTTGATAAAAAAGGGATATATTTGTCAGTTTGCCGATGAAACAGACAAGAGAAGCAAGAGGATTAGAATCACGGATTCTGGAAGAAGAGAACTTATTTCGATATTGCCGCAGATGAATCTGGTTGCAAAAATAATAGTTGGCAAATTAAGCAAGGAAGAGCAACACACCCTGGTTTATTTGCTACGAAAACTGGATGATTATCACAATGATATTTTCCTGAACCAAAAACAGGCCGGATTAGAGGAATTGGCCGGATTAAAAGAGTTGAGTTAATATCAGTCGTGAAATAATGCAGATTTTAACTTCATTTTAAATAAGTTAACGTGATAAATAAGTTTTTTTATGTCAAAAATCATTGTTTTTTTTGTGTTGTCCCATATAATCAAGTATCTTTGTGCCGTTATATACGTGCATATGTTGCTTAAATGCTGATGGATAAGGTGCTGTTGTTATGAAAGGGTATATGTATGGAGTTGTAATGAAGTGTATTTGTTCTTTGCCGGTGTGCTAATCAGGAGCGTAAACAATGAGCTAATTATTAGAGGCAACCGGTTCCGTCTAATGTTACCTTACAGAATTTATTTGTTTTTATGAATATATGGAAATTCTTCAGAAATCATAAAACAAACACAAATTTAGGTTGTTACTGTTATATAGCTTTTTAAAAGCGATTACATTGTTTGTTTAAAATGAGGATAATAAATTTAATCATATTCAGTAGTTTGTTTGCGCTTCTTTCGTATTCGCAATTACCTCTGAGAACCGTTAATTTCAGTAATACAATTGGAAGTGCAGCTAATTTCACATCAATTTCAGCCGCTCTCTCAGGTATTTCAACGCCCGCAACAGTCTGGGTGGCAGCCGGGCATTACACAGAAGATGAGATTATTATACCCTCAGGTGTGACCCTGATAGGAGGTTTTCCTGTTACGGCAACATCTTATAACGATAGAATTTATCCGGGAAATGCCAATTCAAATCAGCAATCAGTTTTAGATGGAGATTATGCACACCGGGTGGCAACTGTATATGGTACACTGGATGGATTTGTGGTTACTAAAGGCTATGTTTTTGACTCCATACCGAATTCAATTAATGGTGCAGGTGGCGGTGTGCTGATTGACGGGGGTGTTGTGATGAATTGTATTATCCATAATAATGTTGCATCGGAAGTAACTCCTTCACCTGCAACTATTCCTGGTACTTTTGTGGCAAGTATTGGTGATATTTATTGTACAGACGGAACTATTTTACAGCCGGTTTATTCCCTGAACCAGCAGGGGAAAATTATTGCGACACTGAGTGGTGGTATTCCGGCAG
>JAKIYP010000053.1 GCA_022708505.1 Bacteroidota bacterium | reverse complement strand
AGCCGGCATAACCACCTTCCTGACCATGGCTTATATTCTGGCCGTGAATCCGAATATCTTGTCGGCAGCAGGAATGGATCCCAATGCGCTCTTTACCACGACAGCTATTGCAGCTATTATTGGTACTTTAGTGATGGCCTTGTGGGCTAAACTGCCTTTCGCTCTCGCCCCCGGTATGGGATTAAATGCTTTCTTTGCTTTTTCAGTTGTATTGGGTATGGGGCATACCTGGCAATTCGCGTTGACAGCAGTATTAATCGAAGGGGTAATATTTATCTTGTTAACTGCGTTCAATGTTCGCGAAGCTATTGCCAACGCCATTCCAAAATCTGTAAAAACCGCTATCAGTGCAGGTATCGGGTTATTCATCGCTTTTATTGGCTTGCAGAATGCCGGTATCATCGTGAATCACGATGCAACCTTAGTTTCATTGGGAAACATTACTTCGGGAACAGCTTTGCTTGGTCTGATTGGATTAATCATCACATCCGTTCTTGTTGTAAAAAAGGTAAAAGGCGACTTATTGATCGGTATCATCCTGACAGCGTTGATAGGTATTCCACTGGGTATCACACAAATTAACGGGTTTATCAGTGCTCCCCCATCCATTGAGCCGATATTCTTTCAATTTGAATTCAGCGAAATCCTCACTTTTGATATGCTGATTGTTGTGTTTACGTTCTTATTCGTTGACATTTTCGACACATTGGGAACTTTGGTCGGTGTTTCCACTAAAGCTGGGATGCTTGACAAAGACGGAAAAATACCCAACGCCAAAAAAGCATTTATGGCTGATGCCATTGGAACAACAGCAGGCGCCATGTTAGGTACCAGTACCGTTACAACTTATGTTGAGAGTGCTGCCGGTGTTTCAGAAGGTGGAAGAACCGGAATGACTGCCCTGATTACAGCTTTGTGTTTTGCTGTGGCGCTTTTCTTCTCTCCAATCTTCTTAGCCATCCCGGGTGCTGCAACAGCTCCTGCTCTTATTTTAGTTGGTCTATACATGCTTGGACCAATCAAGGAACTTGATTTCTCTGACTTTTCTGAAACAATTCCGGCATTCATCTGTATCATCGCCATGCCTCTGGCATATAGCATTGCAGAAGGAATTACACTGGGTGTGTTAAGTTACGTCATTATCAATCTGATAGCAGGTAATTTCAAAAAGTTAAGTATCGGAATGTATATACTGGCGATACTGTTTATACTGAAATACATATTTATTTAATAAAATTGAAAAGAGCGTCTAACAAAAGGCGCTCTTTTTTTGTTGTCTATACAATGGCTTGTAAAATGATGCTGGTACATGACACGAATATATCCTACCCTACTGATCAGTTTATTGTTAAAGCTTACAATGTTTTATCCAGTTTCCGCACGTGAAATAAATCAGGATAAATCGTTGAGGGTAGGCGTTTATCATAATAAACCTAAAATATTCATCAACGAGACAGGACAACCCGATGGAATTTTTATTGATATATTAAAAGAGATCGCTGAGAAAGAAAATTATCATCTTGAATTTGTTTACAATGATTGGCCTGTTCTCCTTAACATGCTTTCTACAGGTGAAATTGACATTTTACCTGATATGGCTTATACGTCTAAACGAGACTCATTATTCAACTTCAATAATCTTTCTTTGCTTAATACCTGGCTTGAGGTTTTCGCAAAACAATCCAATAGTATTCAATCAATCAACGAACTTCAGGGAAAACGAATCGGTTTATTAAAGGACTCATACCAGGAAGAACTTTTGAAAATTAAAATCAAAAACAAATTCAATTTAATTTATGAAGTAATTGCTTTCAAAGATTATAAAACCACAAAAGATGCATTGCTCAATAATGAGGTTGATTTAATTGTAGCCGACCGTTTTTTCTACTTCTCTGATGAATTTGATCAGGGTATCATCCCTACAGGAATTGTATTTCAACCGAATGAATTATATTTCGGATTTAGTAATGATATTGCATCACATATCCTCACACAATTCGATCATCAAATTGCCAAGTTAAAAAACAATCCCGAATCTGTTTTTTTTATTACATTACATAAATGGCTTGACATCCATCAACATGAACATGGTATTCCTTTACCTATCAAATGGTTGTTGGCTGTTATGTCGATTGTCGCGTTACTCGCCCTGGCCTTTATTTATTCTCTCAGACAATCTGTTAAGATTAAAACAAAAGAGCTCCTGACTGCCAAAGTAAGAGCGGAAGAAAGCGATCACCTGAAAACAGTCTTCCTGCAAAACATTTCCCATGAAATTCGTACTCCCATGAACGGCATCCTGGGATTTATTGATTTGTTGGACAATCATGATCTGATGGAGACAGATCGAAAAAAATACCTGGACGTTGTTAAGAAAAGTGGTAACCGCTTACTAAACACCATCAATGACGTGATAGAAATTTCAAAGATTGAAAGCAATCAGATTATCCTCCATAAGTCTGAAGTGTACCTTGAACAATTTATGTCTGGATTATTGCGTTTTTTTACTAATCAGGCTGCCGAAAAAAACTTAGCGCTCACGCTGGACAATAATCTAACCGATAATTCAGTCCTTATTGAAACCGACAAATCGCTGTTAGAAAAAATTTTTATCAATCTGATAAAAAACGCAATAAAATTTACAACTACCGGAAGTATAAACTTGGGTTATAAAATAAAGAAAGACATGTTGGAATTTTACGTAAAAGATACCGGATGCGGTATTCCCGCAAACAGACAAAACGCGATATACGATCGTTTTGTACAGTCCGATCTGGACATTACACGTTCTCACGAAGGTTCAGGTATCGGGTTAGCTATCTCAAAAGCTTATGTCGAAATGTTAGGTGGAAATATTTGGGTTGAATCGGAAGTAAATAAAGGGAGTACTTTTTATTTTACAATTCCTTTCAAGCCGGTTAATCAATCAGAAACGAAGCCTGCCGAAAATCACTCAACACTTGATTCACTGACAAGACCATTGAATATTCTTATTGCTGAAGATGACGAGATCAGCTTTCTTTATCTTGAAAACCTGTTATTACATAAAAATATCAGTATTACCCGGGCCTGCGATGGTCTGGAAGTACTGGAAAAGCTAAAATCAACACCGGCTTTTGACATTTTGCTTCTGGATATCAGAATGCCGGGCCTTTCGGGTATTGAAGTTACTCAAAAAATACGCAAAAACAATCGGTCTTTACCTATCATTGCCCAAACTGCTTATGCATTTACCGAAGAAAGAATAAAAATTCAAAAAGCCGGATTTAATGATATAATTTCTAAACCAATCAATAAAAATGAATTGATAAAGACAATTCTCAAATATGCAAATAATTGAATAATACATAGAATTTGTATTATTTTGACATAATTCGAACATATTTTTTCTTAGTTTTGCATTTTCAAAAACCGTAAAGTCAGCTAAGCAGTTTTATCTGCTTTGAAAATCATGCAAAACACTGTATTCCTGTACATCAAGAAATATTCATTCTATCTTATATTTCTGTTAAATATATTTTCTGTCAACACGTATGCTGATACGGACACAGCATTGAAAAATATTGCAGGTAAAATTATTACATACGAAGACAATATTGCTGTACCCCTACCCTACGCTTCTGTTCAATTGCTGTTGAAATCCGACAGTTCTTTTATCAAAGGAACAACCAGTAATGATGATGGCATCTTCAATTTTACAAGTATAAAGGAAAATGATTATCTGATTCTGATTACGAGTGTAGGCTACCAAAATCTTTATCAGGAATTAAAAGTCACAGCTAAAAAAAATAATTACGACCTGGGAGAAACAGTCATGGTTGAAAACACCATTACATTGGCTGAAGCTTCTGTTGTTGCACAACGAAGGGAGATGACTGTTAAAAATGATACGGTAGAATACGATGCCAATGCATATCGGCTGCGTGAAAATGCCGTTGTGGAAGATATGCTGAAAAGATTACCCGGCATAAGCATTGATGAGGAAGGTAAAATCTTTGTAAATGGGAAGGAAGTAAAAAAAGTGATGGTAGATGGTAAAGATTTCTTTCGAAGTAACCCCAATCTGTCTATTAAAAACATACCGGCCCATATCATGGAAAAGCTTCAGGTTATTGAAGACAAATCGGAGCTGTCCAAACTAACGGGTATTGACGACGGAGAAGAAAATCTGGTTATCAATATAGGCATTCAGAAAGACAAGAAAAGAGGTTGGCTTTCGAGCAGTAACATGGGCTTAGGGCGGGAACCTGCAAGTAGCGAAGAAAATTTAATGCGTTATTCTGTCAACTCATTTGCTGCCCGTCTTTACGATGAAACTCAACTCGGTCTTGTGGTTAATGGAAACAATATCAACGGCATGACAATTGGAGGAAGCGGGAGTACCACCGGTAGCGGTAAACCCGGATTAAATTCATCTTTGTCCACCGGCATCAACTTTTCATCCGGAGTAGAGCGAAAATCTCCCTGGGTAATCAATGGCGATTTATCTTTCGGGCAAAATCAGAGTATTGTAAACCGGAATTCCAAGCGGCAATATTACCTGGCAGACAGCACCTCATTTCAATCAGATACACTGACACAAATTATTCATAACCGGGAAATCCGTTTCAGTGGAAAATTAGAGAACAGGAGTGTTAAAAACTGGACTTTCTCATTTATTCCCTCTGCCTCTTATGGCATCACAACAAGAACAAATGATGGTTTTTCTGTTTTGCAAGCAGGTAATGAAGAAAGAGATTCTGTAAACACCAATAAATATAATAATTTTTCAACAAGTCCCAAATTAAACCTGAGAGGGATTTTCACTGTCTCTCACCAATTTAATAAAAAAGGAAGAAGATTATCCGTGAACCTTGATTCACGATACACTTCGTCGACCGGAAACGGGGAAACCAATGCCCGTTATTACTATTTCAAAAGAAAAAACAATAAAGAGGTAATCAGAGACCAACAATGGAATACCGGCACAACCAATTTCAACAACCGGCTCTATCTATCCTATATCGAACCGCTGGCAAAAAAACATTCCCTGCAATTTGTGTATTGGATAAGGACTGATAGCCGTGAAAATCTCAAAAATAATTTTAAACCTGATTCGACAGGGGAATATACCATACTCGACATTCCATATAGTAAAAGCGTTGAGAATCTTACCCTCACACAACAACTTGGAATCAGTTACAGAGGGGTGCTGAGCAAAGTCAGCTATGTTTTCGGTGTGGATTTTAATCCTTCACGAATTAAGAGTCGCTCATTCATCCAAAACGGTTCTTCAACAGGTTCCGATTCAACCATTACCTATTTCCCGGGACTGCAAACCTATAATTTTGCACCGGTTGGCTATCTTATCTATAATATGGGCAATGGAAAGAACCTGCGTTTCGATTACCGGGGCAGATCAACTTCTCCGACCGTCGCTCAACTTGACCCATCCAGAGATGAAAGCAGTCCGACCAACATCCGGATTGGTAACCCCGATCTGTTGCCTAAGTTTACACACTGGTCAAGATTGCGCTATAACGATAACAACCGCGAAAGTCAGCAATCAATTATGGCCAATATTGAAGGCAATTATATCCTGAACGATATTATTAACTTTACCGACTATGATGGTGAAACGGGGATAAAAACCACCAGCCCTGTCAACCAGTCGGGCTCGTGGAATATTACCGGGATGTTCATGTACAACAGACCATTATCAACTTATTTTCAAATCAATAACTATACTCAATCCGGAATTCGCAACAATATCGGTTTTTCTACCGTAAACAGCAGCACGGGAAGTCAGAAAACAATTGCTACGACCACCACATTAAATCAGGATTTAGGTCTGACATTTAAATGGGATATATTGTATATGATGGCAAAAATAAAATATGAATTAAGCAACACAGCCTATTCTACGGAAAATATCTTAGACAAGCGTATCAGTTCACTGGGCGGTTTTCTGAGTGCTCAGCTAAACCTCCCGAAATCGTGGTCACTCTCAAGTGAATTAAACTACAGGTCGTTTACCGGATTTTCAAACGAATACAATCAACAGGAATTATTATGGAATGCGGAAATAAGCAAAAATTTTCTGAAAAACAATTCCGGAACGATTACCCTGCTTTTCAACGATATCCTGCAACAGCAACTAAATGTAACACAACTAATTTCAAGCAATTTTGTTGAAGACAGGCAATTCAACACCCTCAAAAGTTTCGTAATGCTGGCGTTTTCCTATAAATTTAATACAATGGGGAAATAATATTCAATATTTCTTAACAAGCATTAAACTTTTCAACAAACAATAAGTCTACTAAGCAATTGACACAATTAACCTTATTTTAATTTTCTATTGAATGAATATCACAAACTTTCAAATTAACTGTTACAAAGCCTGCCATAGAAATTTTGATAAAACAATTCACTTGCTCGCTTCACAATTTGAAACGAACAGAGAAATAATCCGAATCACCTACTTTGGTTCTGTTAAAGAAGAGAGTTATGCTGATAAAATCAAAACCATCCGACAGGCATTATCATCATTTTACGCGGAAGAGAATTTACCTTTGTTCAGTTACATTGTTCAACCAACAGCGCACGCAGATGAAGTGTGTGCTGAAGTTATCTACATAAACGATATTGAACGTAATTTAATACTGAGAAGGAAAAAACTCCAGGAAATACCCTATTTAATCGTTGAAGATGATTTTAGCAGCTTTCTTTTAATTGAAGGCATCAGAAATGATGATTTTGATGCAACATCCAGAAAATTTGTTCCGGACCTGCTCCATCAAATCGAATCAATATTTGATACAGAAGGATTTAGAATACACCACATAGTGCGTCAATGGAATTACATCGGTTACATTACAGCATCAACCAATGAAATTCAGCATTATCAGGCTTTTAATGAGATGCGTGCGCGGTTCTACGATAAAACCAACTGGAGCCAGGGCTATCCTGCAGCAACGGGAATTGGCATATGCATGAATGGACTAATTATCAGCCTGATTGCATACACTTCTAAATCAGACAGCATCCGAATCATACCCATAGATAATCCTTTGCAGGTAGCAGCACATCACTATTCTCAATCGAAACTCATTGGGAAAACAATCCAGAATTTACATGCAACCCCAAAATTTGAAAGGGCAAAAATTATCCTGGATAAATCTTGCGGAATTTGTTTTGTTTCAGGCACAGCTGCCATCAGAGGTGAAGAAAGTATGCATTGCATGAAGGCTGATTCACAAACAAGACAAACCATTGAAAACATCAATTTTCTCCTTTCAGAAACCAATCTCAAACAGTACGGCATTACTGATTTCAATACAATGCTAATCAGCATCAGGGTTTATATCAAACACATGCATGATTTTAACCTGATTAAATCTGAAGTTGATAAGCATTGGCCTGAGATACCTGCCATTTTTGTTCAGGCTGACATCTGTAGAAATGAATTATTAGTTGAAATTGAAGGTATTGTAAAATTATCACACCTGTCCATTAACACCCATGATACATGAAAAAAATCATATGCATGCTGCTGATTGTATTATCAATTAATACCTTATCAGCAAACGAAATTGACAACATTGTCCGCAACACATTGCATCAGCATTTTTTGCCTTGTGGTGATGAGGTATTTCTCAGAAGAACCTTTCTGGTGTTAACCGGTCGTTTACCGAAGTCGGACAAAGCTGTTCAATTCCTGCAATCTGTTCATCCTGAAAAAAGGGCCTTGCTGATTGATTCTCTTCTTGACTCGGATGAATATGTTCGTTATGTGGTGATGCGATGGGGAGATATCCTGCGAATCAAGTCCGAATTTCCGAGCAATCTCTGGCCAAACGGTGTACAAGCCTATAACCGCTGGTTGTACGAACAAATCAGCGCCAATGTGCCTTATGATACTTTTGTCAGGAACCTGCTGCTTTCACAGGGCAGCAATTTCCGTTCACCCGCTGTAAATTTTTATCGTGCTTTTATCAAAAAAATACCCGAAAACATCTATCAGAATATTCAATTATTATTTTTAGGAGAAAGAACCACCCCATTTGAAGGTGCGGCATGCTTCGATCAAATCAGCTATAAAACAACCAAAGAATGGAAAGAAGAAATTATTTATCTTGATTATGCCCAAAAACCACGAAAAAAAACAGTAAAACTCTCAAACAACAAGAGCATTCAACTTCAGCCGGGTGAAGACTGGAGAAAGCAGTACACTGAGTGGTTGACTGACAAACAAAACCGGCGCTTTGCAGCAGTGATGGCAAACAGGTTGTGGTATTGGGTTTTCGGGAAAGGCATTGTTGATGAACCTGATGACTGGGGAGCGCATAACCCTCCATCTAACAAAGCCTTGCTGGATTATCTGACTGATCAGTTTATCGCCTCAGGTTACGATACCAAGGCATTGTTGAAGTTGATTTTAAACTCAGGTGTATACCAAAGCAGTCATGCACCAGCGGGATTTTATATTGCCCAACGTTTACCGGCGGAGGTACTTATTGATGCATTAGCCGACCTGACAGGTATTGCAGATGAATACCGCAGTCGCGTTCCGGAGCCATTTACCTTTTACCCAAAAGATACCCGCGCGATTGATTTAGGTGATGCAACGGTCTCGAGTTCGGCTCTTGAACTTTTTGGCAGGGTATCGAGGGATGTTTCATTAGAAAGTCAACGAAACAACACACTGTCAGCAAGACAGTTACTATACCTCATGAATGCTCGTGAATTGGAGGAGAGAATCAGAAAAAGCAATGCTCTTTCGGAACTCTGCAAACAGGAGAAAGACATTCCGGGGGTATGCAGGGCCATTACGTTAATGACCTTGTCACGTTTTCCAACTGACGAAGAAATGTTATTATACAGACAATATGCACAAAAAAACAAAGTTTCTGTACGCCAGTTGGCCTCTGATATTTTGTGGATGCAAATCAACAGCATTGAATTCTTATACAATCATTGACATTCAAATTCACTTTTTATACGATAAACAAGATGAATATACACCCGTTTTTTAAAACAACCGTATTACTGATTAGCATGCTGATGATGTTTATCCCCGATGGCGCATCAGCCCGGCAAGCTAAGTCTGTTATTTTGGTTTATTTGGATGGAGGTCCCTCGCAAACCGACACATTCGACCCTAAACCGGATGCCGGCAGGGATATCTATGGTAATTTCAAAGAGGTTAGCGTAACCAATGTACCGGGAATCATCATCGGTTCAAAATTGCCCCTGTTGGCACAAATGGCCGACAAGTACAGCCTCATCCGCAGCATGACACATGGTGTAAATGGGCATGAAACAGGACATTATGCCATGATAACGGGTGATCTAAGCGGTGGAGATGTAGTATATCCATCGTACGGAGCCGTAATCTCCTATTTCAAAAAAGACAGCTACAAAGGCATCCTGCCACCGTACATTTCAATAACCGCAGCCAATAATCGTTTTAACGAAGGAGGTTTCTTGGGCAATCGTTTTAAATCCTTTGATACCGGAGGAGCACCTGAAAAAACAACTTTTGAGGTTGAAGGCATTGTAAATCCATTTATATCGGCTGAAAAATTCAACCAACGATTACAGTTGCTGAATGCGTTTGAAAATATTAATCCCTATTTTAAAACATCAGCCTATAAACAAGCCATTGATTCCATGCGTCAGCATAACATCAGCTTTATTTTCGGTGAGGCAGGCGCATCATTCGATTTATCGAAAGAAAGCAAGGAAGTACGTGAGCGGTATGGTATGCACCGGACCGGACAAGCATGTTTAACTGCCCGGAAGCTGGTAGAAGCCGGGGTGCCATTCATCAATGTCCGCTCCACAGGCTGGGATACACACAAAAAAGGCTTTCAGCGCCTGAGTGACATGCTGCCGGAACTCGACCAGGCCTTATCTGCCCTGATAGCTGATTTAGATGAACGTGGATTGCTGGAAAGCACCATCATACTCTGTGGTGGAGAGTTTGGTCGCACTCCGCGTGTACAATGGGAAGCACCCTGGAATGGCGGGAGAGCTCACTTTGGAAAGGCATTCAGCTATCTGGTGGCAGGAGGAGGATTTATCCCGGGAAAAGTCGTTGGCAAAACAGATAAAACAGGAGAAGAAATTGTAGAACGGAAAGTTTACCCGGCTGATCTGATTGGCACTGTCTACCTACTCATGGGAATAGACCCCAACGGTACCTTACCACACATTACAGCCGGATTATTGCCCGTGTTACCTTCGCTGGGGAAAGAGGGTCAAAGCAATGGTTTATTATACGAATTGATCAAACCTTAAGTAAAACTCATCATCAAATCGACATGAAAAAAGCTCCAATATTATCCATCATTATCTTAATCATATGCACAACTTATCTTTCAGCCCAGAAAATGACGATGGGATTTATCTATCCTGCAGGAGGTGAAAAAGGAACTACGGTAAACATTGAAATAGGGGGTCTCAACATTAAAAATGCCACGGAAGTGTTAATCAGTGGAGATGGAATAATCAGCGCGAGTTTATACACCCCTGATGAATCTGCCGATAAACGCAAAAGGGCAATGAGAAGAAAGCTCAACGATCAAAGCAGTCCGCAACTCGAAGAACGCATTTTCGTAAAAGTAACTATTGATAAAAAAGCAAGTCCCGGATTGCGCGATTTGCGCTTGAAGTCGGCAGGAGGTATATCCAACAAACTCCCCTTCGAAATCGGGCAGTATCCGAATCAGCTTGAGGAAAAAGAATGTACTGCCACGAATCCAAATCAGGTCAGAAAATTACCCGTAACTTTGTGTGGACAAATTATGCCCGGTGAAATAGATTATTATTCCTTTCAGGCGACCAAAGGGATACAATTGGTTGCAGCAGCAAAAGGCAGGGCACTTGTACCGTATATTGCCGATGCTGTTCCCGGTTGGTTTCAATCGGTGATGCGCATCACAAACAGCAAAGGAAAAGAAATTGCATTTTGCGATGATTACCGAAACAGCGTTGACCCGGTAATCATCACCACCATACCAGAAACAGACACCTATACCTTGTCCATACACGATGCAATCTTCCGGGGAAGAGAAGATTTTAACTATCGCATTGAATTGGGAGAAATCCCGTATTTAATCTATGCATCACCCGTTACAGGTAAAGTTGGCAAAAAAACAAAAGTTGATTTATTTGGTGTAAACCTGAAACAAAACAATCTTACTTATATACCCTTGCGGGAAGAAAAAAATATGTTAAGCGCGCCGGGAAATAACAATTACCTGTCTAATCCAATCATTTTTTGGGGTGTAAGCAAATCAGACAACTTTCAAATTACATCTAAAAAAAATCCTGTTTTGGAAGTCGGAGATGTTGTTTTCGATGCTTTGGATGGACCTAACCAAGTAAAAAGCTATGAATTATATGCACGTAAGAATGACAATATTGCCATTGATGTTTTGGCCCGCCGAATTGGCTCGATGATGGATCCAATCATCATCGTAAAAGATGCGAGTGGGAAAACCATCCAAATTACAGATGACACTGAAGATGCCAAGCAAGGTCTGATGACACACCATGCTGATGCACAACTACAATTCAGGGCTAAAAACGAAGGTACTTACACCCTCGAAATACAGGATTTAATCGGGAATTATGGTCAGGATCATTTTTACTTATTAAAAAGAAAAGAAAACATTCCCGCGTTTGAGGTGTTTGTTTCACCTGCAAACCTGAGCATTCCAAAAGGAGGAACCGGTATTTTTCGTATTGATATTTTAGGTAAAGAAAAATCTGTGCCAGCCCTTGAATTTTCAGTTAAAGGACTACCAAAAGGCTTTAAGTTAAGCAATTTAAACACCAGACCGGGCACCAAAACCTGGGAAATATCGATTACCGCACCTGATGATGCGGAAGAAAAGCAACTCCATTTGGAAGTTTCGGCAACTGCCACCATAAAAGGCAAGGAAGGTAAAACAGTAACACAAAAAGCAATAGCAGCCGATAATATGATGCAGGCTTTTTATTACACCCATCACATACCCGCTGCCGGTTTTGTTGCTGACATTACGGAAACTGCGCCTTTTTCATTGCAGCTGGGGACTTCATCAAATCGTTCATCACAACATGTCTTTATGATAAACCCGGGCGACAGCGTCATCCCCATCCCAATCAGGATAAACAGAAAAGCAGGATTCACGGATCCGGTTGAACTGGCGTTGCATAAAAAACAAAAACAACTCCTCCTCGATCCGGTAAGTTTTGCACCGGGAGAAACCGAGCAAACCATATTCCTCCGGATAAACCCGGATTTCAAAAAATCCACGCGGAGATACAGAGGCACATTCAGTATCGTGGGAACAGTAAACAGTGAGATTGATAAAAAGGGAAAGAGAACCTTCCAGAATGCTCTATTCAGGGAATATTCAGAAATTTTTGTGTTAGAGTTAACCCAGGAGTAGAATATACAACATATGAAAATCAGCTAAAGATTATGATTCAGGTTTAATATAACAACTCTTATATTCTTTTTTATCTCGTTTTACTATCTTTGCATCAACACAACTAACAAATTTATGGAAGAACCTATATTAAACGAAGCCAAAAAAGACTACCACCGTCCGATGCATACAGCAGAACATATACTTAACCAAACGATGGTCAGGATGTTCGGATGCGAAAGATCTAAAAACAGCCATATTGAGCGAAAAAAGAGTAAATGTGACTACTTCATCGATGAATCACCTGATCAGAATAAGATCAATGAGATTGAAGCTCGTGTTAATGCTCAGATTAAACGGAGTCTGGATGTAAAGATTGATTTTGTAAACAGGAATAATGTGCCTGCAGGTGTTGATCTCAGTAAATTACCAGAAAATGCCAGTGAGACATTAAGAATAGTTTATGTGGGAGATTATGACGTATGTGCCTGTATCGGTGAGCATGTCAACAATACATCAGAAATTGGGGAGTTTAAAATAATAAGTTCTGATTACAATGAAGGCAGACTCAGGGTTAGGTTTAAACTGGAGAATTGCCCTTATTCAGAATAACATACAAAAAGTTCCCTTACATATCATAAAAAGCCCTGAGGTTTTCATAAAAAGCCCTGAGGTTTCTATAAAAAGCTCTGGGGTTTCTACAAAAAGGTCAGAGCTTTTTCTTTACTCTTCCCTTACACATCACAAAAAGCTCAGAGCTTTTTGCAAAGTATTCCTCACTTAGCACGCAAACCCTCCTTATGCAAAGTCGAATATAAGGTTAACTTCCCTAGATCTGCCTCAGACTTTTGCTTAGCCTTTCGGCTCACGCACCAATACAGGTTAGCCAATCAATTATCAACCAGGTATTTCCTCCTCTAAAATTTGATCTCCAGCTTTATTATAATAGGTACAGGTCATTTCTTCAAGATTAACAATCCATTTTTCGATGCCTGTCGTGGCACAGTGTTGACAAAATGTATAATAATCTGTTTTTCCCTGTTGATGGATTTTGAGGTAATTTCTGAATGCATCACTTTCACATACTTCAGCAATCTTCAGATGTTCATATTGAGGCGATGATTTTGTCTTAAAATCATTTTTTCCATAATACTCCGTATGACTGTCAATAACCCACGTTTCAAATGCGATTACACCCAATTGTCTGATTTCCTGAATATAGCCGGGAAATTCGGCACCTGACTTTACCTTTTCGTGGGCTTTCTCAATTTGTGCTACTGTAAACATATGCTTCTGTTTTATGTAATTAATGCGAATCGGGAGCCATTTTCAACTCACAGATTCGCATTATAATTTTAATTGCAAATTAAAAAATGAACATTTAAATCCTGCTCATTAGTCTTCCTCAAATTTAATCACTTCAACCGGACAACTATCGGCCGATTCCCTGATCTCACTTTCGTAATCAGAGTAGTTCACACCTTCTTTCGCGTGCGAAATATCTGTGATTTCGAATACTTCAGGACATAAACTTTCGCATACACCACATGACGTACAATCTTCTTCAACCCATACTTTCTTGATTCCCATAATTTTAAACTTTAAATTGATTATATTATTACCACATTAGTTATATTAGAAATCATAAGCTGATTCTAAATTACAAATATCAGAAAAAATATTGAATTAAATGCTTTATTTCAAAAGTTCTTCTACTTTTTTCCAATTAACAACATGCCAGAATGCTTTGGTGTAATCAGCGCGTTTCGACTGATATTTCAGATAGTAAGCATGTTCCCAAACATCAATCGCAAGAACCGGTTTACCTTTTGCTTCAGCAAACGACATCAGTGGATTATCCTGATTGGGTGTCGATACAATTTTCAACTTACCGCTATTATCTTTAATAAGCCATGCCCAGCCTGAACCAAAACGGGTTGCAGCT
>JAKIYP010000009.1 GCA_022708505.1 Bacteroidota bacterium | reverse complement strand
CTCTTTCTGGTATTAATCCGTAATATCGCAGAGCAGTTTCCATCGACACATAAGAAGGTCCGTATAAATGATTCGCGATTAGCTCCATCGATATTTCTTTTTTTGAAATAGTAGGTGAGACAACATACAATCCTCT
Source organism: Bacteroidota bacterium (assembly GCA_022708505.1). Taxonomy (GTDB): domain Bacteria; phylum Bacteroidota; class Bacteroidia; order Bacteroidales; family Paludibacteraceae; genus Paludibacter. Next base: position 55,524 of record JAKIYP010000009.1, on the reverse strand, counting down.
TTTTAGCCGGATAATAATCTCCTGACGTTCCAAATCAGAAACCTTATCATGGAGCGATCTTAACGCCGGGAAAGCACTTTCGAGTGACGCGTAATCAATTGGAATGATTCCAAATTTGAGTAGTGAATTCATTGTATCCTGTTTTTAAAATGCAAAGATAGTGTTTTTTTGCATAGTTAATCGAATATTTTTCGAGTTACTATGTAAATAACAACAACCAAGATATAGCACCCGGTCATTGCAAGCGCAACGAAGCAATCCCCTCGAGTTCGCTTTCCGTTCTCCGCTAACTTTTGACTTTAGACTTTTGACATTAGACTTTAGACTTTCAACAATTTTTCTTACTTTTGTCGCAATTTTTTACGATTTTGCCGTAATATTTTTAAATTTTAAAACCCATCATCATGCAAACCATTCAGATACACGACAAAAAGTTCAGTCTCTCCATCACAGAGGAGGAAATCCAGGCGGCAGTACGTCGTGTGGGAGAAGCCATCAACCGGGATTTGGCAGATACAAATCCATTATTTATATGTGTACTGAATGGCGCTTTCATGTTTGCCGGTGATTTGATGAAGGTAGTGAATTTCCCGTGTGAGATTACCTTCGTGAAACTTTCTTCTTATGAAGGAATTTATACTTCGGGGAATGTGAAGGAAATCTTTGGACTGAATGAAAGTATCGTGGACAGAAACGTGGTGGTGGTGGAAGACATCGTCGACACGGGCATCACCATGGAGAAAATCATCTCGTCGCTGCATGCCAAAGGTGCCAAAAGCATCCGGGTAGCCACCTTCCTGCAAAAACCCGAAGCCCTGCAACGCGACATCAAAGTGGATTATGTAGCTATGAAAATACCCAACCAGTTCATCGTTGGTTATGGATTGGATTATGATGGGTACGGGAGGAATTTGAAAGAAATTTATACGGTGGTGTAAATATGGTCGCTTCGATTCCAGTCGCCGGACGTCGGTCGATTGAGAACGCAAAGCGAATTGTTGATAGTAAATAATAATTAGTTTTTTAAAAGGTTTATAATAAATTTATGTCTGGCGACTGGCGACCGGAGTCTGGAGTCTGGAGTCCGGAGTCTGGAGTCCGGAGTCTGGAGTCTGGAGTCTGGAGTCTGGAGTCTGAAGTCCGGAGTCCGGAGTCTGGAGTCCGGAGTCTGGAGTCTGGAGTCCGGAGTCTGGAGTCTGGAGTCGGAGCGAAGCGACATTAAAAAAAGAAAGATGTTAAACGTAATTATTTTTGGAGCGCCTGGTTGTGGAAAAGGAACCCAGAGCGCATTAATTATTGAAAAGTTCGGACTGAAACACTTTTCAACAGGTGAGTTATTGCGAAAAGAAATAGAGGCTAAAACGGCCCTGGGTTTAGAGGCCGACAAGTACATATCGAAAGGCAACCTGATGCCGGACGAAATGATGATTGAACTAATCACCAACGGGATTCAAAACCTTGATGCGGATTGTAAAGGTATTATTTTCGATGGCTTTCCCCGCACCGTAAAACAAGCAGAGGAATTAGAAAAGCTGATGGATGGTCTGGGCAAACCGACCACCGTGCTGATTGACCTTCAGGTACCAAACCGGGAACTCATCAACCGCCTGCTCATGCGGGGCAAGACTTCCGGTCGCAGCGATGACAACCTCGAAACCATCAAAAAAAGATTAGACGTATACGCCACCAAAACCACACCCGTAAACGAATTTTACCAATCCCTCAACAAGTACGCCGCCATCGATGGTGTGGGAACGGTGGAGGAGGTGTTTGGGAGAATCGTTCAACGAATAGCGAATAGCGAATAACTAATAGTGAATAGTGAAATGGGTAGTGTTTTTTTTTTCGGTTTAAAAGTTTAAGAATTTAGAAAATTAGCAAATTAAGCAATCGTTATTCGTTATTAGCTATTAGTTATTCGCTATTCACTATACACTATTCGCTAAAAAAAACTACCTTTGCACAACACATAAAAGTACGCTATGGCTTCTTCCAATTTTGTTGATTACGTAAAAATATACTGTCGCTCGGGCAAAGGGGGTGCAGGTTCAATGCATTTCCACCGCGAGAAGTTCATTGCCAAAGGAGGGCCGGATGGCGGGGATGGCGGTCGGGGTGGTCACATCATCCTGCGTGGCAACAAAAATTACTGGACGCTGATCCACCTGAAATACGCCCGGCACGTATATGCCGGCGACGGAGAACAGGGAAGCGGTAGCCGTAGTTTTGGGAAAGACGGTGAAGACCGGATCATTGATGTACCTTGCGGAACAGTCGTATATGATGCCGAAACGGGTGAGTTTATGTGTGATATTACCGAAGACGGTCAGGAACTTATTCTGTTGAAAGGCGGTAGGGGCGGACTCGGCAATTGGCATTTCCGTACGGCAACAAATCAGACACCACGCTTCGCACAACCGGGGGAACCCCGCGTGGAAAAAGCAGTCATTCTTCAGTTGAAAGTATTGGCTGATGTAGGTTTAGTAGGTTTTCCAAACGCCGGTAAATCAACCTTGTTGTCGGTTGTGTCGGCTGCTAAACCTGAAATTGCCGATTATCCCTTCACAACGCTGGTACCTAATCTGGGTATCGTTTCCTACCGCGACAACCAGTCGTTCGTGATGGCCGACATCCCGGGTATCATCGAAGGTGCTTCGGAGGGAAAGGGGCTGGGACTGCGCTTCCTGCGGCACATCGAGCGGAACTCTATCCTGCTGTTTATGATTCCGGCAGATAGTGAAGACATCAGAAAAGAATATCAGGTATTGCTCAATGAACTGAAAACATACAACCCGGAACTTTCGACCAAGCAACGCATCCTCGCTATTACCAAATGTGATATGCTCGATGAGGAGTTGATGGAACAGATGAAAGCCGAATTGCCCGAAGGGATTCGCACCGTGTTTATCTCGTCGGTAAGCGGACTGGGCATCATGGAGTTAAAAGACCTGATTTGGGAAGAAATAAACAAAGAATCCAATAAAATTGTTGAATTCGTGCATCGTCCGATGATTATCGAACCACCTGTAGGTGGAGAGGATAACGAGGAGGAAGATGAAGGTGATTTTGATGATTTATTTGATGAGGATGAAGAGGACGACGACATCAGCAAATACAAAGGTATAGGTTGGGACGACCTGTAAGAACATGCTTGACCAAACGACGATCGACAAAATCAATGATGCCGCACTGATTCAGGATGTAGTGTCGGATTATGTGACCCTGCGCAAACGCGGGGCCAACCTGATTGGTTTGTGTCCCTTCCACAACGAAAAAACACCTTCTTTCAGCGTATCTCCTGCTAAGGGGATTTTCAAATGTTTCGGCTGCGGAAAAGGAGGTAATTCGGTACACTTCATCATGGAACATGAGCAAATAAGCTACTATGAAGCGCTCAAGTTCTTAGCAAAAAAATATCACATCGAATTTGAAGAACGGGAATTGTCGGATGAAGAAAAAGCCATCCGCAACGACCGCGAAAGCATGTTCCTTGTAAATGAATACGCGCAGCAGTATTTTTCCAACAACCTGCACAACCACATCGACGGCAAATCCATCGCCATGGCCTATTTCAGGGAAAGGGGTTTTCGTGAAGACATCATCCGTAAATTTCAGTTGGGATATAGCCTCGATAACCGCGACACTTTCACTCAATCGGCCATCGGCAACGGATATAACAAATCCTATCTGGTAAAAACGGGACTCACGCTCGAACACGACAACGGGCAACTGTCTGACCGTTTCCGGGGCAGGGTGATGTTCCCCGTACATTCACTGTCGGGTAAAGTCGTGGCTTTTGGTGGTCGTATCCTGCGCAAGGACGAGAAAATGGCCAAGTATGTCAACTCGCCCGAATCGGAAATTTACCACAAAAGTAATGAATTGTACGGCATCTTCTTCGCGAAAAAATCCATCGTTAAGGAAGACCGATGTTTCTTAGTCGAAGGTTATACCGATGTGATTTCGATGCACCAGAACGGCATCGAAAACGTGGTGGCTTCTTCGGGAACTTCGCTCACACCCGGACAAATCAGGATGATTCACCGGTTTACCGACAATGTGACGGTGATTTACGACGGCGATGCGGCAGGCATCAAGGCTTCGTTACGGGGAATCGATTTATTGCTGGAAGAGGGTCTTAATATTAAGGTATTGCTATTGCCGGATGGAGAGGATCCGGATTCATTCGCGCAAAAACACAATTCGGCAGATTTTATAGCCTTCGTGGAGAAGAGCTCAGTGGATTTCATCCGCTTCAAAACAAGCATATTACTGGAAGATGCAGGCAACGATCCGGTGAAACGGGCGGGTCTCATCATCGACATCGTGAAAAGTATTGCCATCATTCCGAATCAGGTAATCCGGGCCGAATATGTCAAGGAATGCAGCATGCTCCTGCAGGTGGATGAGGCTATGCTGTACCACGAAATCAACAAGCTGAAAAAGGCTGAGCAGGGAAAGGCACAGACTAACGCACCGCAACCGCAGGCACAGACAGAACAGCCCGACAATGCAGCGCAGGCTCCTCTGAGTCAGACTCCACAAACCGGCATCTATGTGCAGGAAGAAAGGAGTATCCTGCAAACCCTGATCCGGTACGGGAAGATGGACATGCAGCATCCCGACTTGAAAAAGCAGGCACCGGAGCCAATCATCACAGCGGATTTTATTTACGAAGAAATCAACCGCGACGGCATCAGTTTTAGTACACCGGTACATCAGCAAATACTAAAAGAATACGAAGCGCATTATCAGGAAGCGGATTTCAACGCGGAAAAACATTTCCTGTACCACCCGAACCCGGCCATCGCCCAATTGACGGCCGACCTTATTACCGAGAAATACACCCTGAGTAAGATTCACGCTAAAATCAAGGAAGTCAAAACAGACGCCGATAAACTGCATGAGCTGGTGCCCAGGGTGATGTACGAGTTTAAGAACCGGTTGGTGCTCGACATGATCAAAGAAAAACTATTTTTGCTGAAAGAAGCGTCAGAAACAAAAAATTATACCCTGGCTGACGAAATCATGCTGGAATTAAAAGCGCTCGATGAGGTAAAACAGAAATTGGCGAAAGAATTAGGAACGAGGGTGATAACCAAGCTTTAAATTTGATTCTTTAAACTCTTAAACCATATAAGACATATAAGTTACATATAGGCATCTATACTTTTGACATTAGACATCAGACATTCAAAACATGTTTTTATTCGATAAAATAATCTTTGGCCCTGTAAGAAGCCGGCGACTGGGGGTTTCCTTAGGTGTTAATCTTTTGCCGGTGGATGCCAAGATCTGCTCGTTCGACTGCATTTATTGTGAATGTGGTTTCAATACAACCATGCAGGAATCGCCGCTTCCAACACGGGAACAGGTTTATGCCACACTCGAAGCTAAATTACGGGAGATGGTGGCAGCCAACGAATTACCCGATGTAATCACTTTTGCCGGCAATGGAGAACCTACCCTGCATGCACAGTTTAAAGACATCATCGACGATACCATCGCGTTGCGTGACCGCTATTGTCCGGAAGCCAAAGTCAGCGTACTGTCCAACTCGACCCGCATGCACAAACCAGCTATATTCAGGGCGTTGCAGCGTGTCGACAACAACATCCTGAAGTTTGATTCAGCAATCGACAAAACCGTTCAACGCCTGGATCGTCCGTCAGGAAAACAGTTTTCTGTCGAATGGCAACTCGAACAATTTAGAAAATTCAACGGTAACCTCATCATCCAAACCCTGTTCCTGCGGGGTAAATTAGCTGATGGGATTATTGATAACACGACAGAAGAAGAAGTATCCGCCTGGCTCGAAGCCCTGCAAATCATCCGCCCCAAACAGGTGATGATTTACAGCATCGACCGCGAAACCCCGACAAAGGGACTGGAAAAAGCACCTGCAGAGACCCTGCGTGAAATAGCAGAAAGAGCAAGAGCAATGGGGTTGGAGGTGAGTGTTAGTGTATAGTCGCTTCGCTCCGACTCCAGTCACCAGACTCCGGACTCCAGACTCCAGACTCCAGACTCCGGACTCCGGACTCCGGACTCCAGTCACCAGACTTCAGTCAATAGACGGTGATAAGTGGTTAGAGGATAGTTTAAAGGTTTAAGAACTAAGTACATGACAAAAATTTAAAAATATCTATATTTGATTGAAAGCCAGCATTTAAAAGCACCGATGCAATATAAGTGAGACCATATTTGAAAAAACTTTTCGCCATTCTTCCATTGTTGAGTATTCTGATTGGCTTATCATGTTCGTGTAAATAAATTCCGACTAAATATGCCCAACAAAATGCAATTGTTACTATAGCGACAAGTTTTTCAATTCTTTCAATATCAGTCAAATGAGTGTCTTCTAAATTGAATCCACTTGTTTTCATTGCTCTAAATGCAGTTTCAATCTGCCAGCGTTCTTTGTATATTTTTTGCGCAATTTCAGGTTTGCAGAATGAGATAACTATCTGAAATTCTGGTTTCCCTTCTTTGTTTTTTATTTTTGAAGCAGACAAATAACACAACTGATTATTGACATAATAAATCGAGTGTAAAAATCTTGTTTCATTCAACTTCAAATCACTAAAGAGCCATGTAGCCTTAAACTGTTTACCAGTTTTTGGATTCGCAACCCAGAAGTTATCCCGAATACGAATGTGATATTCAATTCGGTTAAAGTTCAGATAATCAATCCAATGTTCGCCAACGAATTCTCGGTCTGCCACCAAATACTGAATGGATTCTTTTCCGAATAGTCGAATGTAATGATTCACGATTTGAATTCTCTCTATTGTATGAGAATTGCCTCGCTTAGGCATTAATTTGAATAAAATAGGAAAAGCAACTCCTTTATAAACAATGGCTAATACCAAGATATTGATGTTTGTTTGACCAAACTTCCAATTCGTTCTGTCGATTGCAATCGAGTACGGTGGCTCATGTGGCAACAATGCAAATATCAATTTTGCAATCAAGTCTTTGTCAAGCTTGTACTCAGCCATAAAACGCTGTATTCGCCGCAGTGAAGAGTCGCTGCTACAGCTGTTTTCAAAGCCGCTGGCAAGTTTTTCAAAACAAACGACTTGAACCTTGCAAAGAGCGCAAATAAACAAGCTTATGAACTTTATTCGGGCTAAGTTTAAACTTTTTCCGAAGTGTTCAACCAAAACTGAGGTTAAATCACTACTTTTGTGCGAGACCTTGGAATTCTTTGTTTTCATTATAACCGATTGGTAGTCAGCTATAAAGATACAAAATTTCAAGGTCTTTACCAAATAAAATGAAACTTATTCTACTGATAATCAAATAATTATATCGCTATGTAATTTTTGTCATGTACTAAAGTTTAAGAATTAAAATGTTTAAAACAAAATAATGTCTGACGTCTGGTGTCCGGCGACTGGAGTCTGGCGACTGAGCGTAGCGAAAAAAAATAATATGTCCAAAATCATCCTCGAAAACATGGAGTTCCAGGCCAACCACGGCGTGTTGGAACACGAGAAAATGCTGGGAAACACCTTTCTGGTAACCGTAGAAATGGAAGTTTACACCGACAAGGCCGGGGTAACAGACCTGCTTGAAGACACCATTAATTACCAGTTGGTGTATCAGGCCATCAAAAAACAAATCGAAATCCCTTCGAATCTGATTGAACATGTTGCCCACAGAATTGTTGATAAACTGATGAATAAATTTTTAAAAATACAGGCGCTAAGTCTCACCCTGTCCAAAATGAATCCACCCCTTGGCGGCAAAGTCGAAAAGGTGTCGATTCAAATGGAGCGGAGGAGATGAGCGGAAAGCGGAAAACGGAGAACGGAGAGCAATAAGCGAATAACTAATAGCTAATAGCTAATAGCGATACAGAATTATTACCATTGATTATTGAACTTTTTGCCTTATTAAACATTGTGAAGTAAAAACTTTCGCTTTCCGCTTACAGTTTTCCGCTATTCGCTATTAGTTATTCACTATTCACTAAAAAAATGAAGTACCTTTTCGACGGTGTCAAGGAATTCCTGGCCAACGATTACATAGAACTAAAGCGACATTTCCGTAAAATAGGGAAAGGTCAGAAACCGCACACCCTGTTCATAGGTTGTTCCGACTCACGGGTGGTGCCGAATCTGATTACGCGCACCTTACCGGGCGAGTTGTTCGTGATTCGCAACATCGCCAACCTCGTTCCCATGCACCGTATTTCAAATGAATTTCTGGCAACAACATCGGCTGTGGAATACGCAGTGCAGGTATTAAACGTAGAAAACATCATCGTTTGCGGTCATTCCAATTGCGGGGGTTGCAATGCCATCTACATGGACGAAAAGCAGTCGGCAGACATTCCCCATACCCGCAAATGGCTGGAACTGATGGGAAGGGTAAAAGAACAAGTGGAAGATCTGAGTATTGCTGATGAGCTGGAAAGATCTGTAATAACTGAACAACTCAACATCGTCGAACAAATGAATCACCTGCTCACCTACCCCTACATCAAAGAAAGATACGAACAGGGTAAAATAAACATCCTCGGGTGGTATTACATCATTGAAACCGGCGAGGTGTTTAATTATGACAGGGAACTCAGGAGATTTGTGAAGATTGAGTGATGTCGCGGGACGCCGGACGCCGGACACCGGACGCCAGACGACGGACACCAGACGACGGACACCAGACACCAGACACCAGACGCCAGACTGGAGACCGGAGACCGGAGACTGGTGACTGTCGACCGGTGACTAAAAAATTGAAAATTTTTTCTTACTTTTGCAGCTCAAAATTTTGCAATAACATTTCATGAAGAGAATCCGTAATTTCTGCATCATAGCCCACATCGACCACGGCAAAAGCACCCTGGCCGACCGTCTGTTAGAATACACCAAAACTGTATTTGACAAAGATCTGCAGGCACAGGTGCTGGACAATATGGATCTTGAAAGGGAAAGGGGTATCACCATTAAGAGCCACGCTATTCAGATGAACTACAAGCTGAATGGGGAAGATTTTGTTCTCAACCTGATTGACACTCCGGGACACGTCGATTTCTCCTATGAGGTTTCACGTTCCATTGCTGCCTGTGAAGGGGCGCTGTTGATTATTGACGCGACGCAGGGAATTCAGGCGCAAACCATTTCCAATTTATACATGGCCATCGAACATGATCTGGAAATCATCCCGGTGATGAATAAAATGGATATGGATTCGGCCATGCCGGAAGAAGTGGAAGATCAGATTGTGGATTTACTTGGCTGTAAACCGGCAGATATCATCCGCGCCAGCGGAAAAACAGGCATGGGGGTTGAAGAAATTCTCGAAGCTATCGTGCATCGTATCCCTGCACCCAAAGGTGATCCGGAAGCGCCGTTGCAATGCCTGATTTTCGACTCTGTATTCAACTCTTTCCGGGGTATTATCGCTTATTTTAAGATTGCCAATGGGACCATCCGCAAAGGTGACCTCGTGAAGTTCGTGGCAACGGGAAAAGAATACGATGCAGATGAAATCGGAATCCTGAAACTCGATATGGTTCCTGTGCAGGAACTCAGCGCCGGAAATGTTGGTTACATCATCTCCGGAATTAAAACTTCGAAAGAAGTGAAAGTAGGCGATACCATTACCCACGTGAAACGTCCATGTGAAAAAGCCATCTCCGGTTTTGAAGAGGTAAAGCCAATGGTTTTCGCCGGTGTATATCCGGTGGATACCGACGATTTTGAAGATTTACGCTCTTCCATCGAAAAACTGCAACTCAACGATGCCTCGCTGACCTTCGAACCGGAATCTTCAGTGGCATTGGGTTTTGGCTTTCGTTGTGGTTTTCTGGGAATGCTTCACATGGAAATTATCCAGGAACGACTCGACCGTGAGTTCGACATGAACGTGATTACAACGGTTCCGAACGTTTCCTATAAAGTATATACGAAGAAGGACGAACTGATCGAAGTGCACAATCCATCCGGATTGCCTGATTTTATGCTGATCGACCGGATCGAAGAACCCTATATCCGCGCTTCTATCATTACCCGTACCGATTATATCGGTCAGATCATGACCCTTTGCCTGGATAAACGCGGAGAACTGATTAAACAAGATTACATATCGGGGAATCGTATGGAATTGATTTTCGATATGCCGCTCGGCGAAATTGTGTTCGATTTCTACGACCGGCTCAAAAGCATTTCCAAAGGTTACGCCTCGTTCGATTATCATCCCCATGGCTATCGTCCCTCGAAACTCATCAAATTAGACATTTTGCTCAACGGTGAACCGGTAGACGCCCTTTCATCGCTAATCCATTTCGACAATGCCGTATCGCTTGGTCGCCGGATGTGTGAAAAATTAAAAGAACTCATTCCACGTCAACAGTTCGACATTGCCATTCAGGCTGCCATCGGCGCCAAAATAATTGCCCGTGAAACTATCAAGGCCGTTCGTAAAGACGTGACAGCCAAGTGTTACGGGGGCGACATCAGCCGTAAAAGAAAGTTACTGGAGAAACAGAAGAAAGGCAAGAAACGCATGAAACAAATTGGTTCCGTGGAAGTTCCGCAAAAAGCCTTTCTGGCTGTGCTGAAACTCGACTAAAACACCAATATCTATGATGACTACATTAATTGTACTTGTTTTTGTGCTAGGTTATGTCGCCATTGCGCTTGAACATGACCTCAAAGTCAACAAGACGGCACCTGCTCTGATTATAGGCGTACTTACATGGGTAATCTTCTCTTATTACACAGAAGATAAAGCCTGGCTGAATCTTCAATTGATTAAACATTTGGGGGATATCTCCAGTATCCTCTTTTTCTTACTTGGTGCTATGACCATCGTCGAATTAATCGATACCTACGATGGTTTTGAACTGGTCACAAATAAAATCAGACAGACTGATAAAAGGAAGTTGCTGTGGATTATTAGTTTTTTTACATTTTTCCTTTCATCTATTTTGGATAACCTGACTACCACCATCATCATGGTTTCGTTGCTCAGGAAATTGATCGGAGAAAAGAAAGATCGGCTCTTTTTCACCGGTATGATCGTCATCGCGGCAAATGCCGGAGGAGCCTGGACACCCATTGGTGACGTGACCACTACCATGTTGTGGATTGGCGGACAAATCTCCACGGAAGCTACTATGAAATATCTCTTCCTGCCGAGTATAGTATCCTTGCTGATTCCGCTGATTATCACATCAACAAGGCTGAAAGGACAAATTACCCGTCGGGAAGAAATGCACGAAGAAAAGAAATACTCTCCCAACCTAAAACAAAAACGCAATATGTTGGTATTGGGGGTACTTACGCTGGTGATGGTCCCGGTGTTTAAATACTTCACGCATCTGCCTCCGTTTATGGGCATCCTGATCGGACTTGGAATTCTTTGGATTTACACCGAGTATCTGCACCGGAAAACCGATGCAGACAAGAAAAAAACGGTTTCGTTGGTTAGTGCGCTTCACCGGGTGGACTTTTCCAGTATCCTTTTCTTTTTGGGTATCCTGATGGCTGTTGCTGCCATGGAGACTTCAGAAATACTGAATGTTGCTGCAGAATGGCTCAATAATAAAGTGGGTGATCTCAATTATATCGTCATGTCGATCGGTTTACTGTCGTCGGTGGTTGATAACGTGTCGCTTGTCGCAGCAGCTCAGGGGATGTATGACATAGCTGTTTACCCCATGAACCATTATATTTGGCAATTTTTAACTTTTTGTGCTGGTACGGTAGGTAGTATTCTCATTATTGGATCAGCAGCAGGTGTTGCTGCCATGGGGATGGAAAAAATCAGCTTCTTCTGGTACGTAAAAAAGATCAGTTTGCTGGCGTTGGCGGGCTATTTCGCGGGTGCTTTTCTGTATATACTGGAGAGAAGCCTTTTTTAAACAGAAAAAAAATTGTATATTTGAAGCTGTTTTTTCAGTATCATGGACTTTAGTTACAGAAATAAGAACTTCATAAAGATTTATGGATATATCGACCGTTTTAAGGCCGTTATCAATCCGGGTATGCTATTATTGTTTGTAGCAATTTTGACGTTGATTGTTGCGAATTCATCGCTTAACGAATGGTATCAGTCGCTTTGGACTCTTGATTTTTTCCTGGGATTCGGAGATTTTAACCTGTTAAGCCATCACGGAGAACCTTTTACCAGCCTTCAGTTGATCAACGATGGCATCATGACCATTTTCTTTTTTACGGTTGGTTTGGAAATCAAACGGGAAGTTATGGTGGGTGAACTGTCGTCGTTCCGACAGGCAATTTTGCCGATCATTGCAGCAGTTGGAGGTATGATCATGCCTATCTTGTTGTTTATGATTACCGGTAAAATTCAGGGCTTTACTCCGGAAGAGATGAAGGGAGTTGCTATTCCGATGTCTACCGATATTGCTTTTTCAATCGGGGTGTTAAGTCTGTTGGGTAAGCGTGTACCTGTTAGTTTAAAAATATTCCTGTTGACTTTAGCCATTGCTGATGATATTGGCGGCATTCTTGTAATCGCGTTGTTTTATAGTAATTTTACAGCGACTGCCATTCTTGAACTGATTCTCTCGTTGATCTTCTTTGGATTGTTGTTTTTGGGTAACAGATTACGAATAAATAATAAACTATTTTATTTTCTGAATGGATTGATTATCTGGTATCTGTTTCTGCAAGCCGGTATTCACCCAACCATTGCGGGTGTACTGGTGGCGTTTACTGTCCCTACTCGTCCCTATATTAATCTGAAGAAATTCACGGAAGGAATGGAACATGACTTGAGTGTACTGCGTTCAACTTTACAGAACACATCGGATGACAATATTATATTGTCGAATACGCAAGTGAGATATTTAACTAGAATCGAAGCTGCATCTGATCATGTCATCAGTCCATTGCAAGATCTGGAGGATAACCTACGGGATTTGGTGAATTACATCATCATGCCTTTGTTTGCCTTTGCGAACGCGGGGGTCATCATCGACATTTCGAATTTCGCCTTGTTCTCCGGAATATCACTTAGTATCATGATCGGATTGATTGTCGGGAAGTTTATTGGCATATTCTCCTTTACATTTCTTGCCATTAAGCTACGCATCTCACGACAACCTAACGGAATGACTTGGTCAAATCTGGCCGGAGTTTCCATGTTGGGAGGTATCGGTTTTACAGTTGCACTATTCTTGGCTGGACTGTCGTATCCGCTTGGCAGCTATGTACTGAATGATGCCAAGTTGGGAATCGTTTTCGGTTCACTGATTGCCGGTGTCGCAGGTTACTTCACCCTGAAAATTACGTTGAGAGCGAAAAACGGAGAGCGGAGGGCGGAGAGTTGAATAGTGGTTAGTGGTTTATTTAATAGTTTAATAATTTAAGAAATTTGCATTATTCGTTATTCGTTATTCGTTATTCAATATTCACTAAAAAACATGTTACTACAAATCTCACTTCTGGTTCTCGGCTTCGTTTTGTTGATCAAGGGGGCTGACTGGCTTGTTAATGGCGCTACCGCACTGGCTAAAAAACATCAGGTTTCTGATTTGGCCATCGGGTTAACGATCGTGGCTTTCGGCACTTCTATGCCAGAGCTGGTTGTCAATGCTTTCGCAGCTTTTGAAAATCATCCGGACATTGTGTATGGCAATATAATCGGAAGCAATAACTTCAATCTTTTCATGATTTTAGGTATTGCCGGTTTGATCACTCCACTGGTGGTACAATCGAGTACGGTATGGAAAGAAATTCCGTTCTCATTGGCAGCCGCTCTTGTGCTGTTTGTTTTAGCAAACGATTTTTGGGCTGATTCAGGGATATTGTCGCGTTTTGATGGACTCATCCTGTTGGTCTTTTTTGCCGGATTTCTTATCTACGTGTACAAACAACTGCGTACAGGAAATATACCTGAAACCTCAACAACGGTTGTTCATTACAGCAACCTGAAAATCTGGGGATTCATCCTGCTGGGATTGGCCTTATTGGTCATCGGCGGCCGTTTGGTTGTTGATAGTGCAGTAGACATCGCTTCAGCTCTCGGGGTGAGTCAAACGCTCATCGGACTGACCATCGTGGCAGCCGGGACTTCGTTACCCGAATTAGCTACCTCTGTTGTTGCAGCAATTAAAAAGAACAATGATATAGCCGTGGGAAATATCATCGGATCTAATATCTTTAATATCTTCTTTATCCTGGGTGTCAGTTCACTCATTCGACCCATCTCATTTTCCCTGAGATTTAATCAGGATATCTACCTGCTCATTTTCGGAACTGTGTTGTTGTTCCTGACTATGTTTTCAGGAAAGAAGAAAAAGCTCGACCGGTGGGAAGCAGGTTTATTGCTGGCGATGTATGTGGGGTATACGGTTTATTTGATTAGTGGAGAGGTTTAATACAACACAAACCCCAGCACCCCTGCTCCGATAATAATCAAAATTGGATGTACCCTGAAAAACAGGGATGCCATAAAAGCCAATCCGAACAAGATATAGCTTTTGTAATCAATAAAATTTTCGCGGTTCATCAGCAGGATGGCTGCTGCGGCAATCATGCCGACTACCATGGGTCGTAAGCCCTGTAGGGCGTATTGCATATACCGGTTTTTCTGCATGACCATAAAGAATCGGGTGATGGTAATCATGATAAGAAAAGAGGGTAGAGTAATGGCGAAGGTTGCAACTACCGCACCCCAAATATTCCCCGAAGCAACATAACCGACGTAAGTTGCCGAGTTGATACCGATGGGACCCGGTGTCATTTGCGAGATAGCAATGATGTCGGTCAGTTCGCTTTGCGTCATCCAACCGTGCGTGATGATTTCGTGCTGGATTAAGGTAATAATGGCGTATCCGCCTCCGAAGGCAAATACGCCGATTTTGAAGAATGATATGAATAGCTGTAAATAGATCATTACAATTCGAGATTCACATCATGCAGTTCTACCCAGGGAAGTCCGTGTATATTCAGTTTTTCCATGAATGGATCGGGATTGAATTCTTCGACATTGTAAACGCCCGGCTTATGCCATTCGCCTTTGAAGAACATCATCGCGCCAATCATGGCCGGTACGCCGGTGGTATAGCTAACACCCTGTGCTCCGGTTTCCTTGAATGCTTCCTCGTGACTGCAATTGTTATAAACATAATAAGTTTTTTCTTTTCCGTCTTTCAGTCCCCGGATACGACATCCGATGGAGGTCTGACCCGTATAGTTTTCTCCCAGCCCCCCTGGGTCTGGTAACACTGCCTTCAGGAACTGAATGGGAACAATCTTCACCCCATTGAATTCTACTTCGTCGATGCGTGCCATGCCAATGTTCTGAATCACACGCAGGTGTGTCAGGTATTCCTGTCCGAATGTCATCCAGAAACGCGCCCGCTTCAGCGTGGGAAAGTTTTTCACCAGAGATTCTAATTCTTCGTGATATATCACGTAAGATTCTTTCGATCCGATTTTAGGATAGTTGAGCGGCTTGTGAATTTCATGCGGTTCTGTTTCCACCCATTGACCGTTTTCCCAGTATTTACCCTTTTGTGTTACTTCTCGAATGTTGATTTCCGGGTTGAAGTTGGTGGCAAAGGCTTTACCGTGATCACCGGCATTACAATCCACGATATCTAAATAATGAATTTCATCGAAATGATGTTTGGCTGCATAAGCTGTAAAGATGCTCGTCACGCCCGGGTCAAATCCACAACCCAAAATGGCTGTCAATCCGGCCTTCTCGAATTTATCTCTGTAAGCCCACTGCCAACTGTATTCAAAATGCGCCTCATCCTTTGGTTCATAATTAGCTGTGTCGAGGTAGTTCACACCGGCTTCCAGGCAGGCATCCATGATGGTCAGGTCCTGATAGGGCAATGCTACATTGATGACCAGTTCCGGTTTGAAACGATTGAAAAGCTTTACCAGTTCAGGCACAACATCCGCATCTACCTGAGCGGTTTGGATTGTTACTCCGGTACGTTTTTTTACATCTGCAGCAATCGCATCGCACTTTGACTTGGTGCGACTTGCCAGCATGATCTCCGTGAAAACATCCGGATTCTGAGCTACCTTTTGAGCTACTACCGTTCCAACGCCCCCGGCGCCAATAATAAGAACCTTTCCCATGATTTGTTATTTTTGATGCAAAAATAGGTAAAATTTTCCTATTTTTGCATCAAAATCAAGGATGAAAAAGATACTACCGCCTGAATGGGCCCAGCAGCAATTTGTTCAACTCACCTGGCCTCACGAACAAACGGACTGGGTGGATATGCTCGACGAAGTAAATCAATGCTTTGTAGAGATTGCGTGCCATATCATTCAGTATGAAAATTTGTTGATTGTTTGTAAAGACTCAAAACAGATTAAAGTTCTGTTGAAAGAGGCTGATTTAAGTAAAATTACTTTTATGGAATTACCGTCCAACGACACCTGGGCCAGGGATCACGGGGGAATTACTGTGTTGGAGAACGGGAAGAAAGTGATATATGATTTCACATTTAACGGATGGGGAAAGAAATTTGAGGCAGAACTTGATAACAGGATAACAAATGCATTGTTTGACAAAAGGGTGTTTGGTGTCGATGCTGAATATAAGAATTGCCTTGATTTTATACTGGAAGGCGGGAGCATCGAATCGGACGGTGCAGGAACCTTACTGACCACCTCCACCTGTTTGCTGTCGGATAACCGCAATGATTTATCCAAAGAAGCTGTTGAATCAAAGCTGAAGGATTATTTTGGGTTAAACCGGGTTTTGTGGTTGGAAAACGGTTACTTAGCCGGTGATGATACCGACAGTCACATAGACACCTTAGCTCGCTTTTGCGATGTGAACACCATTGCTTACGTGCAATGTGATGATGTGGCTGATGAACATTACAGTGAACTGAAAAAGATGGAGGAAGAGTTAATGCAGTTCAAAACTTTGTCGGGTACTCTTTACCGGTTGATTCCGCTACCTATGGCCGATGCGGTTTATGAGGACGGAGTAAGATTACCGGCAACTTATGCCAATTTTTTAATCATCAATGGTGCTGTATTAATGCCAACTTATCAGTCACCTAAAGATGAAATTGCGTTGAAACAACTTGAACAGGTATTCCCTGAAAGAAAAATCATAGGCATCAATTGTTTGCCATTGATCAAACAACACGGTTCGTTGCATTGCGTGACGATGCAGTACATATAAAGCGGAAAAGTAGGGGCGCAACGCTTGCGCCCAAATAGCGAAAGCTACCTATAGCAGCAAGAATGACAAACTGTAGAAATAAAAAAAATGAAAACAGCTTTAATTCAACAATCAAACTCGGCTTCACAAGAAGCGAATATTGCAAAACTGACACAAAGCATCATAGCTTGTGCCAAACAAGGTGCAGAGCTCGTGGTGTTGCAGGAGTTACATAATGGCTTGTATTTTTGTCAGACCGAAGACCCGGCTGTTTTCGATCAGGCTGAAACTATACCAGGACCATCCACCGAATATTTCGGCAAGCTGGCAAAGGAAAATCAGGTGGTAATTGTACTTTCTTTGTTCGAGAAAAGAGCGCCGGGAGTATATCACAATACAGCCGTAGTACTCGATAAAGATGGTAGTATCGCGGGAAAGTACCGCAAGATGCACATCCCGGATGATCCTGCCTATTACGAGAAATTCTATTTCACACCGGGTGATTTGGGTTTTGAACCTATCCATACTTCCATCGGAAAACTTGGTGTGTTGGTGTGCTGGGATCAGTGGTACCCGGAGGCCGCACGACTGATGTCTCTGAATGGAGCTGAATTGCTTATTTATCCGACTGCTATCGGATGGGAAAGCACCGACCCGGAAGCAGAAAAGTTCAGACAAAAGGATGCCTGGATTACTATTCAGCGAAGTCATGCTGTTGCCAATGGGTTGCACGTACTGTCCTGTAACCGTACGGGTCACGAACCGGACCCTTCAGGAGCGACCAATGGCATTCAGTTCTGGGGTAATAGCTTTGTTGCCGGACCGCAAGGCGAAATCATCGCACAAGCCGGCAATCATCAGGATGAAAATTTGATTGTAGAAGTTGATCTGACTCGAACAGAAACTGTACGCAGGATGTGGCCGTTTTTTCGGGACCGGCGAATAGATGCGTTTCAGAATATCATCAAACGGTGGTTATAATATGTATCGTTATGTAGTAGAGACGCACGGCCGTGCGTCTCTACGTGTTGTATTGCCGTGCGTCTCTATATAATTATACAACCATTCAATCTATTTGCTGAAGAAGAAATCGCACCTGCGGTTCATCAGTGTTTTCACCGGTGGATCAGGGATTTTGCCTTTCCCGTTTGCTACCATGCGGTTGTGCGGGATGCCATACACTTTTTGCAGCTCCTGTTTTACCCTTTCAGCACGACGTTGACTCAAGCGTTGGTTGTAAACACTAGTTCCCAGATTATCGGTATATCCCCGGATTTCCAACATCAGAGAAGCATCTTTACGCATTTTTTCCGCAATCTTCACCAGGGTAATCTGTGCAATTTTATCTAATTCGATGCTGTCGAAGTCGAAATAGACAGATAGCAATTCATCTGCCTTAACTGTTTTCACACTCAAACCACGGCCCCAGAAATCAACCGGTGTTCCCGGAGGGGTATTCGGTTCTAAATCCCTTACATCGGGTACGCCGTCTTTATCGGTATCGGGACCATCATTCGCGAGGATACCTTCCACAACCACCATGCGTTCTCCCAGATTCTCAAGTTTGCTTTCAGCTCCATCCATCCGGATAGCAAGACTGTTTACCTCTTGTTGAAGTATGTTGATAATGGCAAGTGATGCTTCTTCTTTATAATCAAACACTTCATCACGGAAATGTTTGTTTTCCTTGGTTACAAATTTATACCGTAACGAGAGATTCAGGTTTTGCCAGGTATCCATGTAGTCTCCCCTCCACATCGATTCGATGTGGTCGGTGTTGGCAAAATAATGTCGTACATTGAGTCCTATATTGATCTTCTTACTGATTTTATACTCCAGACTCAGACCTACAGGTGTAATAAAAAAAGCAGGAGGTATCACCACGCCGTTTACCGGATCGGACGCATCATTTCGCGTTGTAGTATATTCAGGCAATATCATACCTGCCAGCCCGAGACCAACGGTAGTGTTCACACTCCATCTCTTCCCCGACTTACCGGAAAGAAGCGAAACCAGATCAACAGATGCAAAGGTGGATGTATACACAGCCTTGGTTAGAAAATTTTCATTGAAATCTTCCTGATCAAAAATCAGTCCGCCCAGATTAAAACCAAAGGAAAGCGACGGATGGAGGTTATATTCAAGGGAAAAATCCAGGTTCGGACTCCTCAATATTCCTTTCATGTCAAACATCGGGTCTATATCTCCATCATACCGGGAGACACCCGTGCTACCAACGAAAGACCAACGCCCGAATTTAGACACCCGATCGGCTATATCTCCCGCGAAACCGGATATAGAACAAAACGTGAAAAAGATAAACAGCAGGTTTTTATACATTTTAAACATTCGTGCTTCGTGCGTTGAAACAATCAAGACGCATACAAAGATACTGATAATAATCAGGCACATAGGCACAAAAAAGCCGCACTTATCAACAATGCAAGACAGGCTGCTCAACAAGTTTTCAACAGTCTTTCATGGTAAATTGTTGAAAACTTTTACGTGGATTATATGAGTTTACCTGGTAATCTCTACCTTTTGGGTCGGATCAAGCGTATTATTCCGTATATTTACCTGCTCCACCACCTTTACTGCCAGCTCATGGAAGGCCATACCGGAAATGGAATGTATATCTACTGCGATGGGTTTACCGGCATCGCCTCCTTCGCGGATGCTTTGCACGATAGGTATTTGCCCCAACAAGGGCAGCCCCAGCTCATCCGCCAATCTTTTACCTCCTTCTTTTCCAAAGATATAATATCTGTTTTCCGGTAATTCTGCCGGCGTAAACCAGGCCATATTTTCAACCAGACCCAACACCGGCACATTCACCTTATCACCCATGAACATATTTACACCCTTACGGGCATCGGCAAGCGCCACATCCTGCGGGGTCGTTACCGCTACAGCTCCGGTGATACCCATGGTTTGCACCAGGGTCAGGTGAATATCCCCCGTCCCGGGAGGCAGGTCCATCACGAAATAATCGAGTTCGCCCCAGTTGGCATCTGTAATCAATTGCTTCAGCGCATTGCTGGCCATACTTCCTCTCCACACGAGGGCATTATCGGGATCTACAAAAAAACCAATGGATAACAACTTCACGCCGTATTTCTCAATGGGCATAATCATTTGCTTTCCGTCAATTTCTTCCATATAAGGACGAGCATCTTCAACACCAAACATCTTGGGCATCGATGGTCCGTGAATATCAGCATCGAGCAAACCAACTCTATAGCCAAGCGAAGCCAGAGCAATTGCGAGGTTAGAGGATACGGTCGATTTTCCCACACCGCCCTTTCCTGAGAACACCGCCAGGATATTTTTCACCCCCGGCAGAATAGAAGCAGGTTTGGGTTTGGGAACTTCTTTCAGCACCGGTGTGATATTACCTTTGATATCCACATCTTCCCCGACATAAGTCAGGATGGCCGTTTCGGCTGCCTTAATAACCGACTTGACAAAAGGATCATTTTGCTTCTCAAAGACGATAGAGAAACTAACCTTCATTCCATTGATGTGGATGTCTTCATGCACCATGCCCGACGATACAATATCCTTACCGGTTCCCGGATAGCGCACATGCGTTAATGCGTCTAAAATCAATTTTGGATATAATGTCATGCTATATATTAATTAATTTCACCATATAAGTCATATAAGAACCATATAAGTTCTAAATTCAAAAAAAGCAACTAAAATAATGCTGTTTTTCAACAGTTGATGCTGTATTCTTTAGCTTATATGATTCTTATATGACTTATATGGTTTATATGGTTTAATTATTCTGAATCAAGTCCGTGCCGCTTACTGCGCCCAAAGCTACGGTATGCATCATGTTCTATTTCAACATCAGGTTCTGTAAATACATCCTTCTTTTCCAGTTTGAAACGGACGTATTTGATAGACAGCCCCCGCTCCAGCCATTGCTGTTCGTAATAGGTCTTGATACCAAGAATGGGATCGTCTTTTACGGTGGCATATAAATCGTCTGTAGAAACTTCTACCGGATAATCGTTTGACTTCACCATTTCACAAGTATAGGTAAACATGAAATTGCTGTCGGTTTTCAGGTGAATGAGGCCTCCGTCTCTTACAAACTGCTGATAAGACTTCATAAAATTCGTAGCGGTGAGTCGTTTGGTCACTTTCTTCATCTGCGGATCAGGAAAAGTCAGCCACATCTCCGACACTTGGTCAGGAGCGAAAAAATGATGAATCATTTCAATATTAGTACGCAAAAAAGCCACATTGGTCATCTTTCTCTCAAAAGATTCTTTCGCTCCGGTCCACATGCGCGCTCCTTTGATATCAACCCCTATGAAGTTTTTATCCGGAAACAATGCTGCCAGTCCGACTGAGTACTCTCCTTTCCCGCAACCCAACTCCAGCACGATTGGATTGTTGTTCTTAAACACCAATTCTTTCCACCTACCCTTGTTAACGAACACTTTACCCGACAAAATATCATGCGAAGACACCTGAAACACATGCGGAAAAGATTCCATTTCAGCAAATTTCGCGAGCTTATTTTTCCCCATGCTGATTCTCCAATTTTAACCCTACGGCCTGGATTCCACTTAAAATTTCATCTCTCATGCCATGCACAACAGTATACTGATACACACCTTGTTTTCCAAAATTATACTGTTTTTTCAGCGGTACTGAAAACAGATATACAGAACCCGACCCGGTCCCCAACCACTTACCGGCATGGTCGGCCAGGACACAGGAAATAGTATCGCGCACAAGCTGACTGTCGGGCGACAACTGTTCGACAAACAACCAGAGATTCTGATAAGGATAAGCACTGGTATGACGGATATGCAATGTCAAGTCGTACGCTCCGGATGTATCTTCCATGTTTATCTGAAAAACACTGGAACTGTCGGCCGACCAACCGTCAGGATCAAGCTGACTGAATTCATTATAAACAGGTTGCCGGCTGCAGGAAATTATCCCCAGGGCCACCACAATCAGAACAAAAACATCATTTTTAATTTGCCGAAGGTTTGTCATTTCTTCCGGGTTGTTTTGCAGTACTATTTTGTTGGTTATTCTTTTTAAGTACAGGGCGGTTGCGGCGGCCCGACTTTTTCTTCTTTTTTACGTCGAACCGGGTCAGACTGTCCTCTCCCACTGCATTGGTATAGTCGATTATGCTTTCAGCACCATCTGTTATGGGCTCTAATGCATCGGGTTTAAAGCCTATTTTATTCATCGCGATAATTTCCTTTGCTCTTTCAGCAGAGATTGTCACTAAGTTGGCGCCAAAATTTGGCGAAGTTGAATACGAAATAGCCGCTTTAAAGGTATCCGTTTTGAAATGGTAATAGGTGTTACTAAGCGTTTCCAACTGAATTTCTTTCGAAGGAAAGTCTTTCATCGCATCCATATAGGCATCTAACTCGAAATTCAGACAACACTTCAGCTTACCGCATTGGCCGGCCAGTTTCTGTGGATTCATTGAAATATCCTGATAACGGGCAGCAGAAGTGGACACCGAATTGAAGTTGGTCATCCAACCTGAACAGCACAACTCCCGGCCACAGGGGCCAATCCCGCCAATCCGGCCGGCCTCCTGCCGTGCACCGATTTGCTTCATCTCAATGCGTACCCGGAAAGTTTCGGCAAACACCTTGATCAACTGCCTGAAATCAACCCTTTCGTCAGCAATATAATAAAAGATAGCCTTGTTGCCATCACCCTGAAACTCTACATCGCCGATTTTCATGTTCAGCTTCAGATTATCAGCGATCTGACGGGCTTTGATCATGGTTTCCTGTTCTTTAGCCTTGGCTTCGTTGAACTTTTCAATGTCGGCCTCTTTGGCTTTACGGTAAATCTTTTTTATTTCATATTTCTCCGGGTTGATGTGTTGCTTGTTCATTTGCAACAAAACCAACCGTCCAATCAGGGTCACCTCTCCGATGTCATGACCGGGCGATGATTCAACCGCTACCACATCTCCTTTTTCCAGGGGAATCCGTGTGTTATTCAAATAATATCCTTTACGCGTATTTTTAAATTGTACCTCCACATAATCAGTCTCTTTATGTGTCTCCGGCAGGTCGCATAACCAGTCGAATGTGCTTAATTTCTGATGTGAGTTCCGGCAGCAACCTTTTTTGTTGATACCGCAACCACAACCTCCAAGTGTATGTCCCATAGAATAATTTACCTTTTTAAGAGCATGATGATTTTCAACACTAAATCGAAGAAAACCATTTTTGCATTCACATTTTGTTCAATATGTCTCTCAGCCAGCGCAAATTCAGCCATCAGATCCTCTACATTCCGCTCGTGAATAAAGCGGGAAAAATTCGCAGAAAAAGCTGATTCATCCTGACTTAAATAATTCAATTCCTGATTTCTCAGGTTGAAAATATAATTTTCACGCACCATGTGCTGCGCGTATACCAAAAATCCTTTTTGTCGTTCTCTGCCCACTGCCGATAAGGCCATTTCGTCGGCCCATTTCCGCAAGGTCTTCAGCGAAGCATAATCTTTTTTGTTGCCCACCTGCCAGGCAAGTCGCATGATTTGAACAAATCTATCGAAGTTTTGTTTCTGTTCGTCCCCTTCTTTTAACAAATTCAGGGCCTTCAGGTAGCTCCCGTTGGCAATGCGGGCTATGTTAAGCGCATCATGCTGCGCAATTTCTATATCCGGATTACGAAGCAAAGCCGACACGACATCTTCATCGTCGAGAAATGGGATATTGAGATGCTGAGTCCGGGATAAAATGGTCTGAATGATTTCGTCCGGACGATTAGACACCAACAAAAATACAGTTTTT
The DNA here is from genome assembly GCA_022708505.1 of Bacteroidota bacterium. GTDB lineage: Bacteria > Bacteroidota > Bacteroidia > Bacteroidales > Paludibacteraceae > Paludibacter. The sequence goes on along the minus strand of JAKIYP010000009.1, from coordinate 31,601 downwards.
TCGGGAGGTTCCTCTAAAATCTTCAGCAATTTATTGGCACAGGTCACGTTCATCCTCTCCGGAAGCCAGATTATCATCACTTTATATTCTGATTCGTAGGTTTTCAGACTCAGTTTCCGGATGATTTCCTGACTCTCATTCGCGTAAATCATCCCCTGCTTGGCATCCCCGGAAATCTTAGCGAACCATTCGTTTACACCAAAATACGGGGTTTCAATCACCATATTCCGGAATTCAGACACAAAATCATCACAAACAACCGAATTTTTACCGGCAGGCTTGATGACCGGGAACACCAAATGCAAATCGGGATGAGCCAGCTTGGCATATTTCACACAAGACGGACACACACCACAGGAATCGTGATCCTGTTTGTTTTCGCAACAAATATATTGTGCATAGGCAATAGCCAGGGCCAGCTTACCTACCCCTTCCGGTCCGCGAAACAACTGCGCATGCGGAATGCGCTGCTCCTGTACCGTGCGTATCAACCGCTCCTTAATCGCTTCCTGTCCGAGTATCTGAGAAAATAACATGCAATTGTTTTGATTATCCTGATTTTAAACAGGGCAAATTTAGGGATAATATTCGATAGTTGAAAATGGTTTACATGCAATAGAAGGGTTAAATTAGCATTAATCAAACAGATTTTTAGCTATCTTTGCAACCTAATCACAAACCAATCCGTTATGACTGATCTTCAACCACATACCCTTTGGAATTACTTCCATCAAATCACACAGGTACCCCGTCCATCCAAAAAAGAGGAGCAAATTGCGGGTTATCTGAAAGACTTTGCCGTTCGGCATCAATTGCCGGTAATAACCGACAAGGTAGGCAATATCCTGATTAAAAAACCGGCAACTCCGGGTTACGAAAATCATCCGACGGTTATTTTACAGGCACATATCGACATGGTATGCGAGAAGAACGCGGAGACAACACATGATTTCGAAAAAGATCCGATTCAGACTTATATTGATGGAGACTGGGTAAAAGCCCGGGGCACCACGCTGGGAGCCGATAATGGCATCGGGATGGCTATGATGTTGGCTGTGCTGGATGCCGCTGATTTGCAACATCCTGCACTCGAATGTCTGTTTACGGTCGATGAGGAGACAGGTTTGACCGGCGCATACGGACTTGATTCTAAGCTTTTATCCGGTTCGGTATTAATCAATTTAGATTCCGAAGATGACGGAGAAATATTCATCGGTTGCGCCGGAGGAATCGGGACTAAAGCAATACTCCCTTATCGGCAGGAAACCACACCATCCGGCTATTTCGGTTTCAAGGTGAAAGTTTCAGGGCTGAAGGGCGGACATTCCGGCGGCGACATCCATCTGGGACTCGCCAACGCCATTAAAATACTCAACCGGTACCTGTGGCAACTTAACAAGCAAATGGATCTACGCCTGATTTCACTAGAAGGAGGTAATCTGCACAATGCCATCCCTCGCGAAGCAAACGCTTTCTGCGCAGTTCCATATTCCGAGAAAGAAACTATTCGCGTCATCCTGAACATGTACATTGCCACTATCGAAGCTGAATTCAAAGACATTGAAACGAACTTTCACATGAGTCTGGAATCGGATTCCCTGCCTGAGACCGTCATCGAAAAATCAGCTTCCGATCGCTTGTTACAGACACTCTATGCCTGTCCCCACGGCGTCATTGCCATGAGCCGCACCATATCCGGTCTGGTTGAAACATCGACCAACCTCGCTTCTGTAAAAATGACCGCCAACAGAGAGTTCGAAATAAACACGAGTCAGCGTAGTTCCTCGGAAAGCGCAAAAACCGACATAGCGGCACAATTGAATGCTGTTTTCGAGCTTGCCGGAGCAACCGTCATACAATCTGACGGATATCCGGGCTGGCAGCCCAATGTCGACTCAGCTTTATTGGCAAAAACAGTAACAGCCTACAATCATCTTTTCGGAGAAGAGCCAAAAGTAAAGGCCATTCACGCCGGACTCGAATGTGGATTGTTTTTAGAAAAATACCCTCATTTGGACATGGTTTCTATCGGACCACAGATGTATGGCGTACATTCTCCGGATGAAAGACTAAGCATTTCATCCACCCAAAAAACATGGAAGTGGCTCTCTGAAGCACTTAAATTATGTTAATAAATTAATCTGTTTGCTTAAAATATATGAATAATAAAAGAAAAATCATCAACGATCCGGTGTTTGGGTTTATCAATATACCTGACGGATTACCCTATGAAATAATACAACACCCTTATTTTCAACGACTAAACCGGATCAAACAATTGGGACTCTCTTCTTACGTGTATCCGGGAGCACAACATACCCGCCTGCAACATTCGATTGGTGCGATGCATCTGATGGGGGAAGCCATCAGCCAGCTCAGAATAGCAGGTCACCAAATTACTGCCGCAGAGGAAGAAGCGGTAAAGGCTTGCATCCTGCTTCATGATATTGGTCATGGGCCTTTTTCGCATGCATTGGAGCATAGTTTAGTGCCGGAAGTGAGCCATGAAGAAATATCGCTGCTGATTATGGAGAAGATGAACCAGGAGTTTGAGCGCAAACTCGACATGGCAATCGAGATTTTCAGGAATCAATATCCGAAGCGTTTTTTGCATCAGCTGGTTTCTGGTCAGCTCGATATGGACAGGCTGGATTACCTGAGTCGCGACAGTTTTTTTTGCGGGGTAAGTGAAGGCATTATCGGTGCATCGCGTATCATCAAGATGCTGAACCTGCATAACGGTCAGCTGGTGGTGGAAGCGAAAGGAATATATTCTATAGAGAAATTTTTAGTAGCCCGTCGGTTAATGTACTGGCAGGTATATTTACATAAAACGTCGGTTGCAGCGGAAAAGATGTTGGTCAACATCCTGAAACGAGCAAAAGAACTTGCCTCAAAAGGGAATGAGTTATTTGCAACACCGGCTTTATATTATTTTCTGTATAATAATAAGGTCAGCCTGACTGATTTTGAAGATACAGGAAATGCATTTGAGAACTTTGTTATGCTGGATGATTCCGACTTTTTCTCCGCGATAAAAGTTTGGTCGAATCATCCTGATTTTGTATTATCATTACTTTGTAAATCTTTCATCAACAGAAGATTATTCAAGGTCGAAATAAAAACGGAAGCCACCGACGGGCGGATTCAGAAAGAAGCATTGAAAAATTATATGGACCGCTTTCATATCAGTATGGAAGAAGCCCGTTACTTTATGGGAGATGAAATCGTAAGTACAGATACTTATCAACCGAAAGACGATAACATCAACATTCTGATGAAAGACGGCAGTATCAGAGATATAGCAGATGCTTCGGATATGTTGAACATACAGGTGCTGACAAAGAAGGTGATGAAGCATTACTTCTGTTATTTGAAGATGTAGGACGCCAGACACCGGACACCGGACGCCAGACTGGAGACCGGAGACCGGAGACCTGAGACCGGAGACATTAAATATTGAAAAATCAAGTGTAAACCTGATTATATCGAAATAGTTTATTAATTTTGTGCCCAAATTTTTTTTATGACATATACAGCCGGACAAATAGCTGAGTACTTAAAGGGAACCGTTGAAGGAAATCCCGATGTCAGTGTACACGATTTTTCAAAGATAGAGGACGGAAAACCCGGCACTCTCACTTTCTTGGCAAATCCCAAATACATCAACTACATCTATGATTGTCAGGCTGATATCGTATTGGTAAATAAGGATTTTGTGCCTGAAAAGCCGGTAAAAGCAACTTTGGTTCGTGTCGACAATGCATACGAATCACTTGCGATACTGATGAACCTGGTTACAAACGGAAAATCGCGGAAAACAGGCATTTCTTCTTTAGCCGCTATCGATGAATCGGCTGAGATAGGCAAAGAAGCTTACATAGCTCCTTACGTTCTTATCGGAGCAAAGGTGAAAATCGGAGATAAAGCAACTATATATGGGAATGTCAGTATTGCCGATAACACTGAAATTGGCGATAATGTACTGATTTACCCCGGAGTTTGCATTTACGAAGGATGTGTAATAGGCAATAACTGTATTATCCATGCCAATGCCGTTATCGGCTCCGATGGTTTTGGTTTTGCCCCATCCGAAGATGGAACATATAAAAAGATACCTCAGACCGGGAATGTTGTTATAGAGGATAATGTAGAGATTGGATCTAACACAACTGTAGACCGGGCAACGCTGGGCAGCACCATCATCAGAAAGGGCGTTAAGCTGGATAATTTAGTGCAGGTTGCGCACAACGTAGAAATTGGAGAAGATTCGGTGATTGCCTCACAGACAGGGATTGCCGGTTCATCAAAAATAGGGAAAAGGGTGATGTTCGGCGGCCAGGTAGGTATTTCCGGACATGTAAACATTGCTGATGGCACCATCCTCGGAGCAAAAGCAGGCGTTGCCTCTTCCATCAAAACTCCCGGCCAGATTTATTCAGGTTATCCTGCTGTGCCGATTAACACGTTCAGACGATCTTATGTCGTCAACAAAAATTTACCTGTGTTACAAAATACGATTAATGAATTAATAAAAAAAGTCGGGGAATTGGAAAAGATTATCGAATCTAAATCGTTGAATTCCTGATATATTATTGAGAAATGAAGCAAAAAACAATCAGGGATTCCTTTGTTATTGAAGGGATTGCATTACATACCGGACTGAACATCAGGCTAAAAGCTAACCCCGCTCCCATTAATCATGGCATAATCATTCGCAGAACCGACCTTGAAGGACAACCAACCATTGAAGCGATCGCCGAAAACGTAGGTTACACGGTTCGTGGTACTGTTCTCATGAATGACCAAATGCAGGTCAGCACAATTGAACATGCTATGGCTGCATTCTTTGCTGCAGGAATTGACAACTGCCTGTTTGAAGTTGATGGCCCGGAATTTCCGATTCTAGACGGAAGCGCCAAATTATTCAGAGATAAAATTCAGGAAGTCGGTATCGAAGTACAGGATGCAACGAAAGACTTTATCACCATTACAGAAGAAATTGAATACAAGACAGAGTCGGGGTCTGTTATCAAAGCTTATCCGGCAGATAAGTTGGAACTGGAAGTAATGATCGGTTTTGATTCTGCGGTATTAAGAGAACAAACAGCATCGCTCGACGATTTAAAAGATTTTAATGCAAAAACAGCTTCTGCCCGTACCTTCGTATTTGTACGGGAAATTGAACCTTTGCTGAATATGAATCTAATCAAGGGGGGTGACCTGAAAAACGCCATCGTAATTTACGATAAAATCATGCCACAGGAATGGATCGACATGCTGACGGAAAAATTGCATCAGCCCCGTGTCGATGCAAACAAGCTTGGCTATCTGAATGGAGGTATCAAATTTGAAAATGAACCTGCCATGCATAAATTGCTCGACTTAGTCGGAGATTTAGCGCTGGTAGGCAGACCCATCAAAGGAAGAATCATCGCTAAATATCCCGGCCATAAAATAAACACTGAATTTGCTCAACTACTAAGAAAAACTTTTATAACTGAAAAAAAATGACACAACATCCTTTGTCTCAGATTCACCCAGATGCTATCATTGCTCCCGATGTGGAAATTGGTCCATTTGTATTTATCGATAAAAATGTTGAAATAGGCGCCGGAACAAAGATATTTTCGAATGTCACCATACTCGAAGGCACAAGAATCGGTGAGAAATGCCGCATATTTCCGGGAGCTGTATTGGGAGGTATTCCGCAGGATCTTAAATTCAGAGGAGAAGAGACGCTTGCTATCATCGGTAATAACACCACCATCCGCGAATGTGTAACCGTTAACCGCGGAACAGTGGCAAAAGGAAAAACTGTTGTGGGCAGCAACTGCCTGCTGATGGCCTACGCACACGTAGCACACGACTGCATCATTAAAGACAATGTAATCTTGGCCAATTCAACCCAATTGGCCGGTGAGGTGGAGATTGACGAATATGCTATCCTCGGTGGAGGCACGCTGGTACATCAGTTTTCAAGAATAGGTGCTCATGTCATGATCCAGGGAGGTACCAAGCTGGCAAAAGACGTTCCGCCTTATGTAATGGCTGCAAAAGACCCAAATTCATACGTGGGAATTAACTCGGTCGGACTGAGAAGAAGAGGATATACCAACGAACAGATTACACAAATTCAGGATATATACCGGATTATCTTTCAGTCGAAATTAAATACCACTAACGCTATTAACAAGGTGTTGGAAACCATCTCCGAAAGCCCCGAAAGAGAGCTGATTGTTAAATTCATCAAGTCATCGGACCGGGGAATTATCAAAGGATTTATTTAATTTAGCGAATAGTGAATAACAAATAACGAATAACGAATAGCGGAAAGTAGACATTAATTTTTTATATCATATAAGCCATATAAATCATTCACTATTCACTATTCGCTATTCGCTATTCGTTATTCGCTATTCACTCTCCTTTAACTACTAACATATTACAAAAAGATGGAAACTAACATATCAGAAGCCCCAAAAAAAAGTCTGAACTTCATTGAGGCAATGGTTGAGCAGGATTTGCGTGAAGGCCGTAACGATGGTCGTATTCAAACACGTTTCCCGCCTGAACCCAATGGATACCTGCACATCGGACACGCTAAAGCGATTTGTCTTGATTTCGGGATTGCTGAGAAATATAACGGCATCTGTAATCTCCGTTTCGACGACACCAACCCGGTGAAGGAAGATGTTGAATATGTTGATTCCATCATGGAAGACATTCAATGGTTGGGTTATCGGTGGGAGAATGTGTATTATGCGTCCGACTATTTTCAACAACTTTGGGATTTGGCCGAGAAACTAATCCTGGCAGGAAAGGCTTATGTTGATGAACAATCGGCAGAAACGATTGCCAAACAAAAAGGTACGCCGACTCAGGCCGGAACCGAAAGCCCGTACCGCAACCGCCCTGCAGAAGAAAGTCTGGCTTTATTCCGTAAAATGAATACCGGTGAAATAGCACCCGGAGCCATGGTACTACGTGCCAAAATCGACATGGCATCTTCGAATATGCACATGCGTGATCCGATTATGTACCGCATCATTACCGACCATCCGCATCACCGCACGGGCTGGACATGGAAGGCTTACCCGATGTATGATTATGCACACGGACAATCGGATTATTTCGAGGGAGTTACCCATTCTTTGTGTACGCTTGAGTTTGAGGTGCATCGTCCGCTTTACGACTGGTTCATCGATCAGTTTAAAGATTCGGATTACAGACCCCGCCAAACGGAATTTAACCGGCTAAACATTACCTACACCGTAATGAGCAAGCGCAAAATGCTTCAGTTGGTGGAAGAAGGACTTGTTTCGGGTTGGGACGATCCCCGTATGCCGACTTTATGCGGACTACGTCGTCGTGGTTATTCTCCGGAAGCCATTCATAACTTCATCGACAAAATCGGTTATACCAAATACGATGGTATCATCGACGTGGGCCTGCTCGAACATGCCGCGCGGGAAACCCTCAATAAAACAGCTACCCGTGTAAATGCCGTGCTGAATCCGGTGAAACTGATTGTCACCAATTATCCGGAAGAAAAAACTGAGGTGCTGATGACCGAAAATAACCCGGAAGATCCTTCAGCAGGAAATCGTGAAATTATTTTCAGTCGTGAACTGTACATCGAACGGGAGGATTTCATGGAAGAGGCTCCGAAAAAGTTTTTCCGCATGACGCCAGGTCAGGAAGTGCGCCTGAAAAGCGCCTACATCGTTAAATGTACCGGCTGCAAAAAGGATGAGGAGGGGAATATCGAAGAGATTTACTGTGAATACGATGCAAACACAAAAAGCGGAATGCCTGATGCCAACAGAAAAGTAAAAGGCACCTTACACTGGCTGTCGACCCGGAATGCCGTCCCTGCTGAAGCCCGTCTGTACGATCGTTTGTTCAACGTAGAAAACCCATCAGCCGATGAACGGGACTTCCGTAATTTGCTGAATCCGGATTCACTTAGAACAGTTGCCGGCTGTTTTGTTGAACCCTGGTTGAAAAGCCAGCCTGCTCTGGCACATTTCCAGTTCCAGCGTACGGGTTATTTCAACATTGACCCCGACACAACGCCGGAAAGACTGATTTTCAACAGAACAGTGTCTTTGAAAGACAGTTGGGCGAAAGAGAAGAAAGCTAACGCTTAACAATATCTTCCAGCACCTTATACACAATCGGACAGGTAGAAGCATTTTCAACAGATAACATGTAAATCTGATAGAACTTCTTCCTGTCGGTGTGGGGGTATTCCCGACAGGCTTTCGGGCGGTTTTCATATACAGCGCAATAGTTGTCGGCACCCAGAAACGGACAAGGCATGGTTTTAAACACCAGATCGCCATCTTCGTCGGTCCGCAAGTACTGAGAAATAAAATCAACAGCTTTCATCCGGAGGTGTTTCGCCAACCGGTCCACGTCCTTGTCGGTAATGCGAGGACCGAGCGACCTGCAGCAATTACCGCAACTCAGGCAGTCGATTTCGGCACTGTATCGATCATGCAAGGCATGGATTTGCACATCCATCTTTTCGATGCTTTTTTTATTCTTTTTGAAGTACCTGACCCAAAGAGGTTTTTGTTTCTTCGCTTCTTCGTTTAGTTTGCTGATGTCCATAATATAATATTACTAATGCGAATCAGGAGTTATTTTTTGTTCAAAGTTGCATTATTTTGCTAAGCCGCGCAGCGGCGAGATTATTCATAACCGTAGGTGTAGCGAAGCGTAACCTACGGAAAAAAGGTTAAAAATGCGGAGCAGCCCTGCAAGGGCTGGATTATTAATTGTAAGCTTATCACATCTCGCCCTTGCAGGGCTATAGCTTCAGGATTGTATCTAATACCGTAAGCTGCGGCTAACGCCTTGCATACGGTTATGAATAATATCGCCGCTGCGCGGCTTATTTGAAGAATATAAGTCCTGATTCGCATGAATAATAAAACAACAGATTAATTCATATACATAACCTTATATGAACTTACATGACTTATATGGTTAAAAAACTTATCATTTGATAACAAGCCACAAAGGTAATCAAAGCAGCTATTTTCTCAAAACTGATAAACATTCATAAAAAATAAGTATCTTTGTCGCCGAAATTATAAATCATAATACCCTTTTATGAGTCAATTAAGCACAGTGTTGGGGCAGTACGATGCTCCGCAGAAGGCAAAGGCGCTGGGTGTTTATCCATACTTCCGTCCGATTGAATCCGATCAGGATACGGTAGTCACCATCAATGGAAAACCCGTTTTGATGTTTGGATCAAACAGCTATTTGGGTTTGACGAATCACCCCCGTTTGAAAGAAGCAGCGATCAAAGCCATCGAAAAGTACGGCACAGGTTGCGCCGGTTCCCGGTTCTTAAACGGAACATTAGATATTCACATCGAGTTGGAAGAACGGTTGGCTAAATTAGTGCACAAACAATCGGCACTCGTTTACGCTACAGGTTTCACCGTGAATTCAGGAGTAGTACCCTGCATAACAGGTCGTGAAGACTACCTGATTTTTGACGAGTTCGACCATGCTTCCATCATAGAAGGGAAACGCCTGTCGTTTTCAAAACAGCTGAAATATCGTCACAACGATATGGATTCGCTCGAAAAACTACTACAGAAATGTGAGCCTGAAAAAGTCAAGGTTATTATAGTCGACGGTGTATTCAGCATGGAAGGCGACGTGGCCAAGTTGCCGGATATTGTGGCTTTGTCGAAAAAATACAATGCTTCCATCATGGTGGATGAAGCGCATTCACTGGGCGTATTCGGCAAAACAGGAGCCGGGGTTTGTGAACATTTCGGGGTTTCGGATGATGTGGATTTGATCATGGGCACTTTCAGCAAGTCGCTGGGAACCATCGGCGGATTTATCGCCGCAGATGAGAACATCATCAACTTCCTGAAACACAACTCCAGGACATTGATATTCAGTGCATCCATCACGCCGGCATCAACAGCTTGTGTTATTGAGGCATTGAATGTAATGGCTGATGAAAAATGGAGGCAGGATACGCTTTGGGCTAACACCCACAGGGCAAAAGAGGGTTTTGTAAAAGCCGGTTTTGAAATCGGGACTTCTGAAACCCCCATTATTCCGCTGTATGTAAGGGATAACACCAAAACCTTCATGCTGACAAAAATGTTGATGGACGACGGCGTATTTGTAAACCCGGTGGTTTCTCCGGCTGTACGCTCAGAAGATTCACTGATACGGTATTCCCTGATGGCTACGCACACTTTCGATCAGATTGATGAATCAATCCTGAAAATCACGAAAGCTGCCAGGAGCATCGGGGTGATAGAGTAAGATAAGATAAAATAAAGAAAATTCACTAATACTATTTACCATTTATTCATTTGCTATATACGCATCTGAATAAATGGTAAATTATTTCATTAAAGATGATTACAGTTTCGAATTTAGCTATTCAGTTTGGTAAAAGAGTATTGTTTTCTGATGTAAACCTCAAATTTACAGCAGGGAATTGTTATGGTGTAATCGGTGCAAACGGCGCCGGCAAATCGACTTTAATTCGCATGTTGAGCGGCGACCTGGATCCCACACGCGGCACCATCCAGTTTGGACCCGGTGAGCGCTTGTCGGTATTGAAACAGGACCACTTCGAATTTGATGAATTCACGGTAATTGATACCGTGATGATGGGGCATGATGTACTTTGGAAAGTAAAAGAAGAAAAAGATGCCATTTACCTGAAAGCCGATTTCTCGGATGCCGACGGTATCAGGGCCTCGGAACTGGAAGAAAAATTCTCGGAAATGGGCGGATGGAACGCGGAAAGTGATGCAGCAGCACTGCTGAGCGGACTCGGCATCAAAGAAGAGTTTCATTACCAGCTGATGAAGGACCTCAGCGGTATGGAGAAGGTACGGGTATTGCTCGCCCGGGCGCTATTTGGCAAACCCGACAACCTGTTGCTCGATGAGCCGACCAACGACTTAGACGTGGAAACCGTGATGTGGCTGGAGAACTACTTAGCCAACTACGAAAACACCGTGTTGGTGGTTTCGCACGACCGTCACTTCTTAGATGCAGTCAGCACCCACACCGTGGATATTGACTACGGCAAGATTCAGCTTTTCGCCGGCAACTATTCTTTCTGGTACGAATCCAGTCAGCTTGCCCTGAAGCAACAACAAACACAAAACAAGAAAGCCGAAGAGAAGCGCAAGGAGCTGGAAGAATTTATCCGCAGGTTCAGCGCCAACGTGGCCAAGTCGAAACAAGCCACCAGTCGACGTAAGATGCTGGAGAAACTCAACGTGGACGAGATACAGCCTTCAACCCGTAAATATCCGGGCATCATTTTCACCCCCGAAAGAGATCCGGGGAATATGGTATTGGAAGTCAAAGGGCTTGGAAAAACGGCCGACGATGGCACCGTGCTGTTTAAGGATGTCAACTTCAATGTAGAAAAAGACGATAAAATTGTTTTTGTATCGAAAGATCCGCGGGCGATGACTGCCTTCTTCGAAATCATCAACGATCACGACAAAAAGCACGAAGGCTCCTTCAACTGGGGGATTACCATTACCCACGCCTATCTCCCACTCGACAACTCCGAGTTTTTCAATACTGATTTGAATTTAGTCGACTGGCTGGGACAATTTTCGTCCGACACCACCGAATCCTTCATCCGTGGATACCTGGGTAAAATGCTTTTCTCCGGAGAAGAAATCTACAAGAAAGCAAGTGTACTGTCGGGAGGCGAGAAAATGCGCTGCATGATTGCCCGCATGATGCTCAAAAACGCCAATGTAATGATATTAGACTCACCAGCCAACCACTTAGACCTGGAGTCGATTCAAGCATTCAACAACACGCTGGTAAACTTCAGGGGCAATATCCTGATGTCGTCGCACGACCGCGAGTTCATACAAACCGTATGTAACCGCATCATCGAACTAACCCCGAAAGGCATCATCGACAAAATCATGGATTTCGATGATTATGTAACCTCTGAGGAAATCAGGGAAATCAGAGCAAGGATGTATAAGTGATTATTCTTTTGACCTGAAAATGAGCCGCGCCCGGCAACTGGTTTTATCATTGTGAAGAATTTCGAAGAGGTAGGTATCCCCTGCCTCTTCTGTTTTATAGATTCTCACTTCCTCTCCAAACAGGATTTCACTCATAAAATTCACATCGAAACGTTTTACGCTTTTCTGGTTGTAATGTTCCGGAGTAAATCCGTTGCTTACCCATTCCACATAACGCATGGTGTTCACGTGGCGATTGATGTCGATGTGACTATATTTCGCGCTGAAGACATCGGTGAGTGCTCCCCTGCTTTCATTCAGTTTGAAGGGCTTATCAATTGGAACAGTTTCTTCTGAAGCAAAATCGCCAATATTATCCAGTGTAAATAAATCCTGCGCCCTGCGGGTATGGTGGTCAATCATAGCCCAGGTAGAAGCCGCATATCCGATAACCTGCATCTCTTTATTACGGATGCAGAAATTACGGGTCGTACTGGCCCTGCCGACAGTTTCTATCCATGTTTCGATGTGAACCGTTTCGTATTGCAAGGGAAAATAATCTACCTCCAGGGCCAGGCGCAGTAACACCCACGATAATCCGTTGTTGTTTAGCTTCCGCAACCCGAACCCATTTTCTTCAGCATTATACTGAGCCGCTGTCAGCAATAAATCAGTCAGTGATGAGAGCGTTATCTGGCAATTGAAGTCGACTGACTGGGGTGAGACTTCAAAGGCGTATGATTTTTTGGTGATGATCATGAATATATGTTGAGTTTCTTTGTATAGAATGCAAACTTATATAAATTAATTAGAATGACAATGACTATTTGAATCCCTTTGACAACAGACACGACGTAACCTTGCGTCACACCATAACGTAACCCTTCGTCACGTCGTCACACTTACCATAACATGCAGTTCGATGCGCAGGAAGAGATATAAACCGTTATCAGACTACTTTCACTATGCTGCTGAGCCTGTAACTGCGTGACTGCTTTGTATTGGTTGAGGCATTGGAATACTGTGTCCTAATCTCCAGTTGATAATTGCCGGGCTCAACAGATTCAGGCAGGATAAAGACAATGTTTTTCGGAAAATTGGTTACGATGCGTTCCGGAGGAATATTGGTCACCTCGCCATTAGCGGTATTAATCAGCTTAATCCCGTTATCCGGACTATCGCCTGCAATTTTCAGTTTGGTTCCTTTGAGTTCGACCGCGTTGCCACGGGTGATAGCCTCATTGATTATCCCGTTCGGCAGTTCCCTGACCGTGTTTATACAGGTTTTCACCTGTGCGACTCCACGGACATTGACTTCTACATCCTCCATCAACCGGCTTAATTGAGCAACTCCTCCACAGCTACCTCCTGAAGTATCTCGATGGCCGCCCGCAGGGTCGTTGCATTCAACTCGGTCCTTCGCTTCACCGCGATATTTACCAGGTCATCCTCCTTCAGGAATCTTTTAGTAACAACTTTTCCAAAATACTTATTGCTGCCGGGTGTGATGGCAAGGTCGTAGAGTTCGACGAGTAGGGCGTTTTTGGGGGTTTTCATAGGGAAGTAGCTCATTAAGGGTTAAAATAATGATAATTGATTAGTGTTAGTTTTTACGGTAATAAGGACTTTGGTTAGTGACATAAAAAACAATATTATTTCATTGATTATTTAGGTTTGAAATCAGACTTATGATTTGGTTAGAGTAATTTATATGGATAATCAGCATCAGGCATTTCCAACAGTTTGTTAATTATGCGGGTTCGATGGCATTGAGCCGGATTTTTCTCAAAACAGGTAAGTGCTACACGGTTATCTGTTTTGATTAATTGTTGTATTCGCCGAATAGCCTCTGTGCTACTTTTTAGGGTGTTAATCTCGTATCTTTCAAAAAGCAAATCATAATCATTTTGTGAGTTGAGTTGCTGACGTTGCTCCGACTCGATTCCTAATTCCGGAAGGTGTATGTAGCGAATACCAACTCCCTCACAGGCTTTCTGTAACTGGCCTTTCGAAAAACCGTACTTCTGACTGTAGGCGTTTCGGCGCACATCACAAAGTATCTTCACATCATTAACAATCAGTTTGTTGATATAAGTTTCGAGCGAAATGCCTTCATAACCTATGCTAAATAATCCTTTACCGGCAATTGCCAGTTTCTGTTGATTTACTGTAGCAAGTTCTTCAGCACTCAGTAGCTCAGCAGCTATAGAGCTGTTGATAGCATAATAAGGATATTTTTGATAGGTGTAACGGATAAGTTCTGTTTGCGATAATTTACCGAAATGTCGTTTTGTTTGTTCCAGTGCATCACGGTCAATCTTATCCAGCATCGACAAATAAGCACCCTTTTGAATCAGTTGTATATTGCGTCCGGATGGCCCTTCTGTTACAGCCAAATAACCATATTTTGCCATTGTTGCCAAATCCTGATTGGCCTGAAAAGAATAGCAACCATAACGATATGGTACAAAATCAAAAGCTTTCTTTTCTTGATTCCGGGTAAACAGAAACAGGTACTTTTGAAGGCTTTTGGCAGTTAATTGTCCGTCAAAGATTTCCAACAAAGCAAGGAGTATTTTACGACGATAGTATAGCATTGTGCAAAAGTAAGAAATTCTTGTGAAATCAGTTATTGTAGGCTTCCTATTTTTAGTACTCTATAAAAGTAGACAATTTTTACTAAAAACAATTATTTCACATTCATTTCATTCCAGTCTGATTGGAGCGAACATCCAGTCAACCCCGCCTTTAATAAATCAAAAGCTGCTTCAATTTCCTGAAGCAGCTTTTTCTATTCACGAATACAATTCCGATCACTCCACCCCAAACCTATACACACACCACTCCTCATACTTTTCCCCCGGTCTCAACACCGAGCTTGGGAAATGCGCGATATTAGGCGAGTTCGGGAAGTTTTGCGTTTCAAGACAAACGGAATCCTGTTCGGCATAAGTTTTACCGTATTTGCCGGGTTGTTTTTCCACCCAGTTGGCGGTGTAAATTTGCACGCCGGGTTGGGTAGTGAGTACATCCATTTTGCGACCACTTACCGGTTCGTATAGGGTAGCAGCCAGCGCCAGTTCTTTCGGTTGGTTTTTGCGGATGGTCCAGTTGTTGTCGATACCACGACCGGCAACATATTCGGGCGCATCAATCACATCACCAATCACAACAGGCTGACGGAAATCGAAAGGTGAATTATCCACCGGACGAATTTCGCCGGTCGGTGAAGCGGTATCATCTAACACGGTATGAAAATCCGCATTGATTTGCAGGATGTGATCGCGTACGGTTCCATTTCCGGCACCTTTCAGGTTGAAATAAGAATGGTTGGTCAGCCCAATGACTGTGGGTTTATCCGTTTCAGCTTCGTAACGTATTTTCAATTCGTTCTCGTCGGTGATGGTATAGGTCACACAGCAATCCAGTGTGCCGGGATAACCTTCTTCACCATCCGGTGACTTGTAGTTCATGCAAATGCTGTTTTCGCTCAGTTCAATCACTTCCCACACCTTGGCATTAAAGCCTTCGATGCCACCATGCAATGCGTTGCCGCCGTTGTTTTGTGCCAGCGTGTATTCCACGCCATCGAGCGTGAATTTACCGTTTTTAATGCGGTTGGCAAACCGTCCGCAGGTAGTTCCGAAATACGGTTCTTTGTCGATGTTCTCCTGCAGCGTATCAAATCCCTGTACCACATCATCCAACTTACCATTTTTATCAGCAACCATTAATCGAATGATTTTGGTGCCGTAGTTGGTGACCTCGGCAGACATGCCGTTTTTGTTTTTGATGGTGTAGAGTTTTACCTCTTTACCGTTGATGTTGATTGTTTCCATTTTAATATTTTTAAACCACAAAAGGCACAAAAGGAAGACTAAGGGAACACAAAAGTTTACTCTTCCAGACTTTTGTAAAGGTGATTTACATACGTTGTAATTCCATGTTTATATAAATTGTCAACATTAAAGTTGATTAATATACCTTTAGGTACTTTTAAAACATTCATATAAGTCAGTAACTGGGCTTCATGAACGGGTAAAATGTATTCGACTGTTTTTAGTTCAACTACGATTGCATTGTCTATCAGAAAATCGCATCGTAAATTCATATCCAATGAATTCCCTTTATATTTTAATGGAATTATCAATTCCGAATTAAAGTGTATTTTCCTCAAGTTTAGCTCAAAAGTCATACATTTATGATATACACTTTCCAGCAGCCCCGGACCTAAGTATTTATGCACTTCAATTGCAGCCCCATTAATTTTATAAGTCAAGTCTAACAAATCAGATTTAGTCATAATGGTTCAGATATTTACCCCAAAGGCACAAAATTGAAGACTTTTGTGTTCCCTTAGTCTTCCTTTTGTGCCTTTTGTGGTTAAAAAGATTAAGCAAGTTTCGTTGCCCCATCCCCAATTTCCGCGATATAGAAATCAGGTTTGATACCGATGCGTTTTTCGTAATTAGCCCCTACCTGCGCGATGAAGGTATCGATGGCTTCTTCTTTCACCAACGAAACGGTGCAACCACCAAAACCACCACCGGTCATACGAGAGCCGATAACGCCATCAATTTTCCAGGCTTCTTCGGCCATGCAGTCGAGTTCCGGACCGGTTACTTCATAATCGTCACGCAACGAAGCATGTGAAGCGTTCATCAGTTTACCGAACAAAGTAATATCCCCTGCTTTCAGTGCTTTAACAGCATCAGAAGTGCGTTGTACTTCACCTACGACGTGGCGGGCACGCTTGTGAGCTACCGGATCGGTAATGGCTGATTCTATACTTTTGAATTCAGCTTCGGTCAGTTCGGCTAAGTATTTCAGCGGACGAACGGTATTCAATTGCTCTACTGCTTTTTTACATTCAGCTACCCGCTGGTTGTAAGCGCCAGAGTCTAATTTGTGAGGAGAGTGGGTATTCGAAATCACGATTTTCACTCCTTCAAGTTTTACCGGTACCAGTTCAAATTCGAGGGTGTCGCAATTCAGGTGTACTGCGTGATCTTTCGCTCCGTTGGCAGACACAAACTGGTCCATAATACCGCAATTCACCAATGCAAATTCATGCTCGGCTTTTTGTCCGATCAGGGCAATATCAGTACGGTTGAAGTTTGTTCCCAACTGGTCATTCAGCGCGTAAGCTGTAACAACCTCCAAAGCAGCAGAAGAAGAAAGTCCGGCACCGTTAGGCACATTACCCCAGATCAGGATGTCGTAACCCTGGGTAAAAGTAATACCCCTTTTGATAAACTGCGCCATCACACCCAGCGGATAGTTCACCCAGGATTTATCCAGGCGGGTCGTCAACTGATCAAAATTCAGCGTAACAATTTCAGGTTGATTCAATGATTTGAAATTCATTACTTTTTTATCGTTCTTCGCCAACAACAGGTTGGTTCCAAAACTCAATGCACATGGAAATACCGCGCCACCATTATAGTCGGTATGTTCTCCGATCAGGTTTACACGTCCGGGAGCAAAATACATGGCTTCAGCCGGTTTACTGTAGGTCTTCTCAAAGGCAATTTTTAATTCTTGTGTAGTCATAATAATTATTTAGTTTGATGTTTTCGAAAGGATGCGCAAAATAACAAAAAAATATAGTAAAAACATGTTCCGAAATAATGTTTTATAGCAGTGATGAACAATATGACCTAAATTTGGAACATTTTGACTAATTTGTGTTACATATTGACGAATACACACACTCTTCTGAAGCTAAAATTCAGGCAATCGCGAGGGTAAACACGCTGATTGTAATATAATCTGTTTCCATCAACGCAATCATGCAAGCTTCAAGGGTAGAGCCTGTAGTCAACACATCATCCACTAATAACACGTGTTTCTTACAAAAAACACTTCTGTCGGTGAGTGTAAAAATACCACTCGTGTTTTGATATCGTTCAAAAATGGATTTTTTGGTTTGAGTAGTGTTTTCCCGGATACGAATGAGGTGAGTAATGTCAACCGGTTTATTCAGCACCTCAGCCAATCCGCTCGCTATCCATTCGCTTTGGTTATAACCTCTTTTCGCGTATTTTTTGGGATGAAGCGGAACGGGTACGATTACATCCACCGCGCAGAAATCAGGAGTATGAAGCAAATCAGCCGCAGCGTATTTCGCGATAACACGCCCGACTTCCTTATTCCCACGATATTTCAGCTCGTGTAATAATTTTTGAAAGGGAGAGCCTTTGTAAAAATGAAAGTAAGAGGTAGCACGATAAACAGGTACTTTTCCCCAGAACCTTTTCTCGACGGTATTGTCGGTTTCCAGGTGGTAATTCGTTTTGGGCATCTCGTGCAGACATTTGAGACAGATGATTTCTTCTCCACGCATGAGACTTTCATTGCAGATGACGCACAAATTGGGGTATAACAGGTTCAGCAGATTAGTAAACAACGATTTCATAGTTCATTAATTTTTGAATATAATGTAATTATAACCATATAAGGCATATAAGTACATGTAAGTAAGGCGGTCAGATAAAATCAGCGTAGTATAAAACTACAGTAAACAACTAAGCAAAAAACAGATTCCAGATTTTGGGGATAAAAATAATCAGTCCGACACCGGCGGCAAATAAAGCACTGATTAACACCGCCCCGGCAGCCATGTCCTTCGCTCTTCCTGCCAGCTCATGCTTTTTAGGAGAAACTAAGTCGACAATGTTTTCGATGGATGTATTGACCATTTCAGCGCCGAAGACCAATCCGAAGCAAAGCAGGCACAGCATCCATTCTGTTGTAGTGATATTGAAAAACCATCCGGCTAACACGACCAACACAGCAACAACCAGGTGAATCTGCATGTTTTTTTCAGATTTGATCACCATGCGGATTCCCCTGATTGCATGTTTAAAGCTGTGTATCCGTCGCTTCATTTTAAGCTTTTACGCGGTTAAGATAAGATCCGTCGCGTGTATCGATTTCAATCATTTCGCCGTCACCGATAAACAAAGGTACGCGAACGGTTGCACCCGACTCAACAGTAGCCGGTTTCAATGTGTTGGTAGCTGTATCACCTTTCATCCCCGGCTCTGTGTAGGTAATCTTCATCTGAACTTTAACCGGCATATCAGCATATAATACCGTATCGGTCGAAGCATCCGAAACAACTTCCAGTATCATTCCTTCGAGCAGAAAATCAACCCCGTTGATCAAATCATGCGCGATTGGAATTTGTTCGAAAGTTTCCTGATTCATGAAAATATAATCCTCATTTTCTTTGTAGAGGAATTGATGCGGACGGCGTTCTACCCGTACATCTTCTAATTTCTCGCCAATGTTAAAGCGGCGTTCGAGAACGTAACCATTAACTACATCTTTGAGTTTGGTACGCATAAAAGTGTTACCTTTTCCTGGTTTAACATGGAGAAACTCTATCACAAAATATAGTTTTCCATCCATCCGGATGCAGGTTCCGTTTTTAATGTCCTGAGCGTTAATCATAAAGTAAATTTTAGAATGATTGTCAAATCATTGATTTTCAAATTGGTTTGCAAAAATAGTAAAAATTCTTCAACCACAAAAGAACATCTGACAAGAAGACCTGTCAGGTTTAAAAAACCTGACAGGTCTGAAAAATACAACGTGCGTCTTTAGTTTTATTGTTTCGTTTCGAATTTATTTTTCGTTGCGTTTTTGCACGTTGTAATAAATTTTCATCTGGTTGCCGAGGATTTTGGTGAAACCTTTTACATCGTCAGCACTCCAGGCGCGGTTCACTTCGCCGTATTCGCCGAAATCGGTTTTCATCAGGTCAAACGGACTATCGACCCCAACCAAGGTATAACTCAACGGACGCAATTTAACGATGACTGTACCGGTTACGTTTTGCTGCGAACTTTGCAGGAATTGCTCGATGTCGCGCATCACCGGCTCTAAATACTGTGCTTCGTGCAGGAACATGCCGTACCAGTTTCCCAGCTGGTCTTTCCAGTACTGCTGCCACTTGGTGAGCGTGTGTTTTTCCAGCATCTTATGCGCGTTGATAATCAACAAGGGAGCAGCTGCTTCGAATCCCACACGCCCCTTGATGCCGATGATGGTGTCGCCAATGTGCATGTCGCGCCCGATGCCGAATTTATTCGCGATGTTTTCCAGCTTGTTAATCAGATTGATTTTATTATCGTCTTTCTCTCCGTTGATGGCTGTAATCTCACCTTGTTCAAAGCTGATGGTCACAGTTTCTTCCTCAGTTTTGACCACCTGACTCGGATAAGCCTCATCCGGCAACGTTTGTTCTGATTTCAGGGTTTCTTTTCCCCCGATGCTGGTACCCCAAAGTCCTTTGTTGATGGAATACTCCATTTTGGTGAAGTCGGCCACAAAACCATGCTCTTTCAGGTAGTTGATTTCGTATTCGCGGGTCAGTACCATGTCGCGGGTAGGTGTCAGGATTTTGATGTTGGGTGCTAACACGTCGAAAGTCAGGTCGAAACGCACCTGGTCATTCCCGGCACCTGTACTGCCATGGGCCACATAATCAGCATTGATTTCCTTAGCATAATTGATGATAGCTAATGCCTGAAAAATACGTTCCGAGCTTACCGAAATCGGGTAAGTACCATTACGCAGCACGTTTCCGAACACCATGTACTTGATGCTCTTTTCGTAATACTCTTTTGTTACGTCGATGGCTTTGTGGGTTTTAGCACCTAAGCGGTAAGCCTTGTCCTCAATCACCTTTAACTCCTCTTCACTGAAACCTCCGGTATTGGCAACAGCTGTATGCACCTCATAGCCTTTTTCTTTGGCCAGATACATGGCGCAAAATGATGTGTCTAAGCCCCCGGAGAAGGCCAGTAATACTTTTTCTTTCATATTTTATGATTTAATAACGCCTGACAAGACCTGTCAGGTTTTAAAAACCTGACAGGTCTAAAAGAACAGTTATGATTTTTTTAGTTTATTCGCGATACGCTTAACCGTCTGCGTAATTTGCTCTTTTGCTCCACCGGCTTTCTTTTTCTCCTCTTCCCATTTGGGGTCGTAAAGCATACCGGTACACAGACAGTGTTTGCGGTTGGTGCGTTGCAGGATGTCGTAATTCACACAGCTCTGGCAACCCTTCCAGAATGACTCATCGTCGGTAAGTTCCGAAAAAGTTACCGGTTTATAGCCCAATTCCGAATTGATTTTCATGACAGCCAAACCCGTGGTGAGTCCGAATATTTTTGCATTAGGATACAATTTTCTGGATAATTCAAAGGCTTTCCGTTTGATGCGTTTGGCAAGCCCTGCACCACGGAATTTATCCACGACGATGAGTCCTGAATTGGCAACAAATTGCTTGTTTCCCCAACTTTCAATGTAGCAGAAGCCCGCGAAATCTTTTCCCGATAAAGCGATAATTGCCTTACCTTCTCTCATCTTCTCTGCAATATACTCCGGAGAACGGCGGGCAATACCTGTACCCCTTATCTTCGCGGCTTCTTCTATGGTTTTTAAAATGGTGTCAACATATTCCAGAAAATTCTCATCAGCAATCTGTACAACAATATTATCTTTTTTATCAGCGTTCATTTTTTATTCAAATTTTAAGCCTCTTTTCAGAGTAAGTTCCGTTAACTTTTATTTTCCTTCAGAAAAAGTTATATCCATCAACGTGAGTATCTGCTCACGTGTAACACCTTCGCGCGGAATAATCAGGATGGTGTCGTCACCGGCTATGGTCCCCAGAATCTCTACAGAACCTTTGTTGTCGATGTCCCAGGCAATAGCCGAAGCATAACCGGGTTTTGTTTTCATAACAGCCAGGTTGCCTGAGAATTCAATACTCAAAACCGCTCCGTGCGAAGTCAGGTGGTTGAATGTGCCCTGCGGACTGATTGTTTTTGTGATCGGAGGCAACACATACTTGTAAGTCCCGTTTGTCAGCGGGGTCTTTGCCACTTTCAGCAGTTTAAGGTCACGCGAAAGCGTTGCTTGTGTGACGTTCAGTTTACGTTCGGCCAATAAATTCAACAATTCCTCCTGACTTCCGACAACTGTCGAGCGCAGGAGTTCCGTGATGATTTGCAGCCGGTTTCTTTTGTTTTTCATAATGTTTGAATTGAGTTAGCTTTGTAAAACAAGGAGATAAATGTATATTTATTTATTAATTCGCTGCAAAAATACCAATAATTTGCATAATGACAAAATAAATTGAATAATTTTACATATCATTTATCTACAAAGTAAGTCGTCGGCAGTGTCGCTACCTACGGCAGCTCCATGAGGTAGTGTGTCCTTCATGATCCAGTAAGCAAGCTTACTGGATACTAATATTCGCTTCCTACGGAAGCAACACGCGGCAACCCTGTGTTCATCTGCTTGTTTATTCAACTCTCCGCTCTCCGTTGTCCGTTTTCCGCTATTCACTATTCGCTATTCACTATTCGCTAATTTTTTGTTACTTTTGCAGGTTCAAAAAACTTCAATAGGCATGTCCACACAGGGTAATATAATTGTAAAAGGCGCCAGGGTACATAACCTGAAAAATATTGATATAGAAATTCCGCGTAATCAATTGGTGGTAATAACCGGCTTATCAGGATCAGGTAAGACCTCACTTGCATTTGACACCTTGTACGCTGAAGGTCAGCGGCGATACGTGGAGAGTTTGTCGGCCTACGCCCGTCAGTTTCTTGGCAGGATGAGCAAGCCTGAAGTGGATTACATCAAGGGCATTCCGCCCGCAATCGCCATTGAGCAAAAGGTGAACACCCGCAACCCGCGATCGACAGTAGGCACTTCCACCGAAATTTACGAATACATCAAACTGTTGTTTGCCCGTATTGGCAAGACTTATTCGCCGGTTTCCGGTTCCCTCGTGAAAAAACACGAAGCTGAAGATGTAATTGCAGCGGCTATGCAATTTCCGGAGGGTACCCGTATCATGATGCTGACTGAAGTTACACCGACTAGCGACAGAACCCTGCTGGACGAACTGAATGCCCTGATGATGAATGGTTTCAGCCGGGTGGAAATCAACGGAGAAACCCTGACAATACAAGAATTAATCAACAGAAATAACAATTTCTCAGACAAAATTTACCTGATTATCGATCGTATGACGGTCGAACAATCGCAGGAAACCATCAGCCGGATGACCGATTCGGCGGAAACAGCATTCTACGAGGGTCGTGGCGCCTGCGTACTGAAAGTGTACGCTGAAGAAGGTGTCAGGGAGTTACGTTTTTCAAAGAGTTTTGAGGCTGATGGCATAACCTTCGAAACGCCAACTGTGCATACTTTCAGCTTCAACTCCCCCATCGGCGCTTGCCCAACCTGCGAAGGATTCGGGAAAATTATCGGCATTGACGAAGATTTGGTAATCCCTAACAAAGCGCTTTCAATCTACGAAGATGCAGTCGTTTGCTGGAAAGGGGAAGTCATGAGCGAATGGAAAAGAGCGCTCATTCAGGTGGCCGACAAAATTGGATTCCCGATTCATAAACCCTATTACGAGTTGACAGATGAACAACGGGAAGTGCTGTGGAGAGGCAATAAACATTTCGAAGGAATTGATGCTTTCTTCAACATGCTCGAAGCCAATCAATATAAAATACAATACCGGGTCATGCTGGCCCGCTACAGGGGCAAAACGGTTTGTCCGGAGTGTAAAGGCAGCCGGCTGAAGAAAGAGGCATCTTATGTGAAGGTATCCGGAAAATCAATCAACGAATTGGTGTTGATGTCGGTAGTTAAACTGAAAGATTTCTTTGATAATATCGAACTGGACGAACACGATGCCGCCATCGCGAAACGGTTATTGCTCGAAATCAACAAACGGCTGCAATTTCTGCTGGATGTAGGACTGGGCTACCTGACCCTGAACCGGCTATCGAACAGCCTGTCGGGTGGTGAAAGTCAGCGCATCAACTTAGTCACTTCGCTGGGTAGCAGTCTTGTCGGCTCACTATACATCCTCGACGAACCCAGTATCGGCCTGCATCCCCGCGACACCAATCAGCTCATCAAAGTCTTGTTGCAATTGAGAAACCTCGGAAACACAGTAGTGGTGGTGGAGCACGACGAAGAAATCATGCGGGCAGCTGATTATATAATCGACATTGGTCCGAATGCCGGCAGAAAAGGCGGGGAAGTAGTGTATCACGGCAATCCGGCTAATATCGACCCAAACAATCTGCCACAGCTTGCACAATCCTACACCCTTCAGTACCTGCTTGGCAAAGAAACGATTGAAGTGCCTAAACCCCGGAGAAGATGGAATAACTTCATTGAAGTGCTGGGAGCCAGGGAAAACAACCTGAAAGGTGTGAACGTAAAATTCCCGTTAAACGTGATGACAGTTGTAACCGGAGTCAGTGGCTCCGGAAAATCATCGTTGGTGAAAAGCGTATTTTACACTGCGCTGAAAAAATATTACGGGGGTGTAGCCGACCGTACCGGTCAGTTTGGGGCACTAAAAGGCTCGATGCACATGGCCAAAGACATTGAATTTGTGGATCAGAACCCGATTGGCCGCTCGTCGCGTTCCAACCCGGTGACTTACATCAAAGCCTACGACGAGATTCGCAAGCTTTTCGCCGACCAGCAACTATCAAAACAAATGGGTTACTCGGCCTCTCATTTTTCTTTCAATACACCCGGCGGAAGATGCGAAGAATGTCAGGGCGAAGGAACTGTAACCGTCGAAATGCAGTTCATGGCCGATTTGGTGCTCGAATGTGATCACTGCCATGGCAAACGCTTCAAACAGGATGTACTGGAAGTGCAATACCATGGCGTCAGTATCTACGATGTACTGGAAATGACGGTGAACCAGGCCATCGAATTTTTCTCGGCTCATGCCGGAAACACCGAAAAAAGAATCGTGAAACGGCTGAAACCCCTGCAGGATGTGGGGATTGGCTATGTCAAGCTGGGACAATCATCGAGCACCCTGTCAGGCGGAGAAAGCCAGCGCGTTAAATTAGCCTCCTTTCTGGCAAGCGAGAAACCCGAACCGACTATTTTCGTGTTCGACGAACCCACGACCGGATTGCACTTCCACGACATCAAAACCCTGCTGAAAGCTTTTGATGCCCTGATTGCCAAAGGACACACCATCATCATCATCGAGCATAATCCCGAAGTCATCAAGTGTGCCGACCACATCATCGACATCGGTCCTGAGGGTGGCGATAAAGGAGGCAACATCGTGTTTGAAGGCACACCCGAAGAAATTGTGAAATGTGAAACATCATACACAGGTAAATTTCTGCAGTGCAAAGTTTAATTACAGCCGAAATTAATTCAAACTGACATCCACACTTTCAGTTAATTGCTGAAACACCTCGTGTGGATTGGCATTGGCGAATATGACCGCCAGCATTGCCGGCGTACAGACATCCGTAAACCGGATGGCTTCATCTAAGTGCTCCATAAAAACCTGTTCAAATCGGCTTTCATCTTCTTCGTAGATATAGCTGATGCGAAAACGAAGCGTCCCGTCCTGCATGTTTAGCTCCCAGCACCCTGAGGCCAGGTTATTATTCAACAAGGTAATGAGAATAGCAATGCTATTCCGCTTCTTCGGGAAAATTTTCAGGGGAAAAACAGCATAAATAAACATACGCTTATGAATGTCGTGATGCAATTCGATGATGAAATCCAGGTTACAGGCTTTCATTTCGAATTTCAGCAGGTAACAACTTTTTTCCGGTAGTTCAGACATGCAATGAAAAACATATTTGTTTTTCCTGAAAATCATAGTTAAGGCGTTGGTGTTCATGTTGAAAAGATTTAGAAATGGTAAATTGTAAATTGTAAAACAAACGATGAGAATATGATTAACTATATCAGAGTTAAATTTGTATAGAAATGGTATCGTCAGGTAGCTTTCCAGAACATAATTAGCAAACACAATCTTAAATTCTTATAGTAAAAATACGAAATCTACTATTTATAACTTTATTCCTAATTTTGTTTTTATAACCCCATCCGGCTTATATCCATTCGGCAAATTAAGATTCCCTTCTATCCCAACAAAAAACTTATTGAGATCAACTCCAACTCCTAACATCAATCCAACCCCAAATGGATCTGCGTATGTCCTGATTATAGCATAATCAGTGAACCCGCTTGAACTCCTCAACAAAGTTTCACCGCCGGTAAAGACTGAAAAATAAGTTCCTGCATTACAAACAAAGCTATTTCCTCCGAAAAATGGGATTTTAAGTGCTACAGCGACAGGTAATTCAATAAAATTGAAAGCAGCCACACGACCAAGATCAAATGTCAGCGTTTGTCCCCCGATAACTTCAGATGTTGACCAATTGTTGTCGATTTTCATTGAATTAAATTGCATCCCGGTTTGTAAACTCCATGTTTTATTAAAAGGTATTCCGATTAAGTAACCAGCGTTAAAGCCCGGGAGAGAAGAGGCATTCAAATCAATACCATGGCTAGTACCAACTGTCAAATAACTATAAACCTGAGCATTTAGAACTATTGAAATTTGTAAAAACAAGAGTATTATTATTTTCTTCATACTACATATTTTCACCAGGAAGATGATTATTTCTTCCTGGTAGATTATTTAATTTATTATTGAACACTAATGGTCATCATACAGCTTGGACTAATCCTATAAATGTATTTTCCATCAATTTGAGTGTGAACAACATCTCGTGTATAGAAAACATAATTTACTCTCTCTGTAAATG
The DNA here is from genome assembly GCA_022708505.1 of Bacteroidota bacterium. Classification (GTDB taxonomy): domain Bacteria; phylum Bacteroidota; class Bacteroidia; order Bacteroidales; family Paludibacteraceae; genus Paludibacter. Next base: position 4,936 of record JAKIYP010000009.1, on the reverse strand, counting down.
TCCAGTCAAAATTGCCATTTGAATCGCGATGTCCATTCTCTGCAACATTTTTCACATAACTCCTACCTAATGGCTGCAAAGTTATGATATCATCCTTATTAGAAAAAGTTCCTGATATCGTCACGCCAACTTCTCCTACTTTTGGTATAGCAGCTTTTATGGTAGTGGATAATGTAATTTGATTACCACTATCATGTTCGTAAATTGACAGACCCTGCTCGATTAAATCACTGGACCAATTATAGTCCCATTCAAGATTAATCGGATACCATGCCCCTTTCTGCATTGTCTTTGCATAATAAACATACTTTCTGGGCATTTCAAATGTTTGCATTTGTGCAAATGTTCCAGTATAATTATTTGTTTGTTGATTCCAGGAAAACCCACTACCACTACGTAGAATACGAATATTTAAAGTTGGACAGAAAACACTACAATAATATTCTGATAGAAGAAATTTATTAATAGTCATGACAAATCCATCTTCTGTATCACTTTTAACTTTTCTTGGAGCCTTAAGTGGAGCGCTTGGGGGAGCTTGATAATTTGGTCTTGGAGCTTGATTAGGAATTAATATCCATACCGGATGCTTATCTGCGTATGATTGACAAACCTCTACTTCCTTAATTTCGCCTGATTCTGTTAGCAAATAACCAATATTAACTGTATCGTTATTCATTGGATCAAATGAGATTGCCGGAATGCGATTATTTTCATCGTATTCCTCTAAAGGAATTGGACAATTTAATATAACATCATTGGCAACCAAGAAGTTAATTAACGAATCCGGATTTGTGAATACCTCGGCATTTACACCTCCGATGGCATTTACTTTTCTTGGTCTGTTGCGGGTAAATGTATTTTTAAAATCGACTGTAAACTTGCTGGCATCAGGTTTTACTCTTAACGAACTTCCCGCATATTGTTGATTCTTAAACAAATCTTTGAACATAACCCTATCTTCAATATACTCTGATGATCCCGCAACAATAATATTGTTTATTTCTTCAAAATAACTTTTGTCATTTCTGATCATTTCAACTAAGATATTGCTTGTCACCTTTAGGGCTGTTTGCATTTTCTGATGTTCCAAAGTCGGATTTATTTGTTTCTCTTGTTGATTGATAATTTCATCCTGACAGGAATATAATGAGAAAAAAAGCGTGAATAAGATAAACATTGTTTTTTTCATAATACAATTTTTAATGAACACATCATATAATATGTTCTGTTTGTAAACTAAATTTTCCTTTTTGCACAATTTTATGCCCATAACTATTTTCAGGCTTTCGGGAGTTTGTGCTTGCTTCTCCCGCATAAGGTCAGATTAGGTGTAAACAACACATAAATCTGTCATACAGCAGTTGTTGCTGCTAAAACCTCCTTTCTTCAAAAGATGGTATTTTCAGGTAAATGAATTAAACCGGTCTCTTATACAACCTGTTTTATAACGTGCTACTAAAATGTTTTTTGAAAGTTTCTCTGACCAGATCGGCTTTAGTACCGGTATATCCTTTAAACAGGGCGCGTGAAACTGTTTTCCGGCTACAGTTGCAGAGTTTGGCCAACTGCGATATGTAGCCATGACGGGGTGGGCTGCTCAATTTTTCAGCTTCGTTTTTCATTATTTTATTTGGTTAAGATGTTTGTTTTACAGATACCGGTCATGCATTGAAAAATTTTTTATACATTTGCGGCAATGTCTCATAAGAGACATCTGCTTATTATCTGCTGCAAATATAATAGCTTATATTCTATTATGCAATATTTTTGGGGTTTTTTATTTAATTTTTTAACTAACTATGTCGAATTCCACTTCAATACGAGAAAGAATAGCAGAGTTCCTTATTCTAAAAGGAATCTCCAGGTATCGGTTTTATAAAGACACAGGACTCTCCAATGGCTTTCTGGATAAGCCGGGTTCGATAAACAGCGACAATTGCGAGAAGATATGCTACTGTTATACAGATATCAATCCGGAGTGGTTGTTGACTGGAAAAGGCGGGATGTTGAAAAACGATGAACAGACGGGAGGGTCCCTAAACAAGTCTGTTGAAGTGTTGTTGCAAAAAATACTGGAACTTTCTGCCGAAAACACGCTGTTAAAAAAAGAGAATGATACCCTCAGAAGCATCACCGGCACTGTCAATAAGGTCATTCACGTTCCCTTCGACGAAGACGATGCCGTTGATAGTATTGCAGCGGAACCTTCGGTGTAATTCCTGTTAAAACAACAGAAATACTTCCATCTATTTGTTTGTTCATAGAAATATGTCTATTTTTGCGTATCTGTATTCAAGAAACCTGACTGTGAAATCAAGCGAATTAAACAAGCTAATCCTAAAGAATGGCTGGTCTGTAGTGAGACAATCCGGGAGCCACATCATCTATGAAAAGAATGGCATTCGCTATGTCGTGCCTTTTCATGGAAGCAAGGAAGTAGGTAAAGGTCTTGAATATAAAATTCGAAAAGAGATGGAGTTGAAATAAATAACGAATATCAGGATGAAAAAGATTGAAGCAAAAATAGAAAGATCGGCAGATGGCACTTACAGTGTTTATTGTTTGCAAGAAAAGTTCTCGGGGATGGGAAATACCGCGGAAGAGGCTAAAAAAGACATGATTGGGCAAATGCAGTTTTTTAAGAAAACGGCACAAGAAATTGGTTTTTCATATCCTGATTTTCTGGACAACGAGTTCGAGGTGGTTTTTAAATTCGATCCTGATAGTTTACTTGAATACTATGCCGGCATCCTGTCTTTAGCCGGTTTGGAGAAAGTTACGGGCATCCATCAAAAACAATTATGGAGCTACCTGCACCGAAAATCGAAACCCCGCAAGTCGCAAATTGAGAAAATCGAAAAAGGACTGCACGCGCTGGGGTCGGAGTTGATGTCGATTTCGTTGTGATTTGAAAAATAATATTATCTTTGCAGCCGTTTCCGCCGGCTTATTGACAGATGCGGAACGTGTGCTTGAATAACCACGTAAAAAACAAGAAAAAATGAAAAAACAAGTTTCCGTTGCCTTTATGGCTGCCGGGCTGCTATTTACAGTATGCCTGATCGTTGCCAACATTATTGAACAAAAGCTAATCATGATCGGGCCCATTGAGGCCACTGCCGGATTGCTTATCTTTCCCATTTCTTACATTGTAAACGACCTGATTGCCGAAGTCTGGGGATTCCGTAAGGTTCGCCTGATTATCTGGTACGGGTTCTTTATGAATTTCTTAGCCGTTTTCGTGTTCCGGCTCAGCATCTGGGTGCCCGGATCGGAAAACTTTACCCATGGAGATGCCTTTGATCTGGTACTGGGAAATACGATGCGGATTACCATTGCCAGTTTCGTGGCATTCCTCACCGGCTCCTTTCTGAATGCTTATGTCATGAGTAAAATGAAAATCATGCAAAAAGGGCGTGGCTTTTCTATCCGGGCGGTTCTATCCACACTGATTGGAGAAGGTGCTGACTCGATTGTCTTTTTTATCATTGCTTTTTATGGCGTTATACCCAACAACGACCTGATCATCTTAATCGGGACACAAACGGCGATGAAGACTGCCTACGAGATTCTGGTATTGCCACTTACTAATGTAATTGTAAAATGGGTCAAAAAGAAAGAAGAGGTTGATGTGTATGACGAGGGAATCTCGTACAACCCGTTTAAGATTAATAAGATCTGACATACCGCTTCACCCGGGGACATAATCATCAACTTGATTTGCTACCCGCAACTTCAGTGAAGAGATGCAACACACATCCTGGCCTGACTTGATTCTAAACTTGATCTGCTACCCGCAATTTTAGTGATATGCAGCCAAACAAACTTAATCATCAACTTTATTTGCTACCCGCAACTTCAGTGTTATACCAGCCCCAATCACCACTGGCACAACCACATTGACAAACCACAACCCAACCCCGGCCATTAAAATGCCGGGGAGGTTGTCGGCAAATGTGCCAATAACAAACACGGCCCACGAACCGCGTATCAAGGCTTCAGAAAGGGCGAACGAGGGCGTGAAAGTCACCAGCAGGTACATTACGGGTATGCTTGTGACTGCTTGCATGAGCGATAATTCGACTCCGAAAAACCGCAGCATTAAGAAGAATTGGAAGCTAAACACGCTAAACCGCAGCAACGACCATCCGGTTATGACAACCATATCCTTGAATGTATAGTTTGTCAGTCCACTAAAATATGTTTGAATTTGCTCACTCTTAATTCTTCGGGCAATGACCGGTAATACAATCAGGGTGAATAAAAAGAGCAGTAAGATTGCAATCAGGAACAAGATGTAAGTTCCGGATTGAACGGCTGACTGTTTCTGCATGAAAAACAAGATGGCAAGCGGAATGCCGGGCAGCAGGATGGCCAGATTCTGTGTCAGGCTGTTTACTGCCGCTAAACTAACTGCACTTTTCCGGTTTTCCGGTTGCAGGAAATGCATGCGACCCACGATATCGCCAAGCCGGTTAGGCGTTACAAACCCGGATGATATTCCGGCGAGCACTGCCTTGAAAGCATTACTGAGTTGCTGTTTTTCGAGGTAACGACTCACCTGCCGCCATTTCAGGGCTTCTGTCAACAAGTTTACCGGTAGCAGGATTAACACGGCTAATAACCAGCTAAAATTCGGCCAACCCATGTTTTTAAAAGCAGCTACCAAGTCGTCGTATTGATCAAACCGGATTATTTCATAAACCAAATACACAACGGATCCCGCAAAGAGTATCGCGGAAATGAGCCGGAAAAATTTGTTGTTATCCTGAGATGACCCGGGCATGTGAAGTATATTTTAAAAACATCACCTTACAATAACCTTGTAAATCAAACTATTTGCTTGTACCACGTAAACCCCGGGGCAGGGAACCAGAATATCTTCATCTCCGAAAATCAGCCCTTTATGGATGTTTCTTCCCATAATATCATA
>JAKIYP010000134.1 GCA_022708505.1 Bacteroidota bacterium | reverse complement strand
ATCCGAAACAGCCCTGGATTATTCATGGTTTCAGAGGGAAGCCGGAAATGGCGGTACAGCTTACTAAAATTGGTATGTTTATCTCTTTCGGAGAAAAATTCAACCCGGAGAGTGTGCAGGCAATCCCTGTCGATAGGATTTTAGTAGAAAGTGATGAGAGTGCGATGCCCCTCGCTGAAATTTATCTGGCCATCGCTACGGCAAAAGGATGTGAGGTAAGAGAACTGGTGGCGGTGAACGAAATCTTCGGATTTGAATAAATCAATTGTTAAATTCCATTTCGGTTTTTTACCAGATTTTTATTGAAAAAAATTGTACCTTTGCGAACTTGTTTTTAAACCACAAAAGGCAATAGTATAGATAATTCAGACCTGTCAGGTTTTTAAAACCTGACAGGTCTGGTGAAGTTTAACGTGGTGCATGTTTATTAAACTCTTCTCGTGATGAAAAAAATACTCGTATTCTTCCTGACATTCCTCTCTGTTTTCACTGTATCCTCCCAACTTCGAATCAATTCGGAATTATTAAAACTAAACAATGTATTCAGCGTGATTTCCAATCTCTATGTTGATTCCGTGGATGAAAAGAAATTGGTTGAAACTGCAATCATGGCGACCCTGAAAGAGCTGGATCCACATTCTTCTTATATTCCCAAGGATGAAGTCGACAGGGTCAATGAGCCGTTGGAAGGCAGTTTTGAGGGGGTCGGCATTCAGTTTCAGATTTTTGAGGATACTATTCTGGTGGTACAAACCATTTCGGGAACTCCAGCCGAAAAAGTAGGAGTAATGCCCGGCGACCGGATTATTTATATCAACGAAGATCTGATGGCCGGTCAGAAAATTCAGAACTCGGATGTGATGAAACGCCTGCGCGGACCGAAAGGCTCGGAAGTGTCGGTTAAAATTGCGCGACGCGGTATTCCGCAACTGATGCTTTTCAAAATTATCCGCGACAAAATCCCCGTGAATAGTGTAGATGCTTCCTATATGATTGATCAGGAAACCGGTTACATCCGGATAAACAACTTTGGCAGTAAAACTGTAGAGGAGTATAAGTCTGCTTTCTCTAAACTGAAAAAGGCAGGCATGAAAAATCTGATTCTGAGTCTGCAGGGCAATGGCGGTGGTTATCTTAATGCAGCTATTGAACTGGCCGATGAGTTTCTGGGAAGGGGACAGCTGATTGTATATACAGAAGGACTAAAACAGCCCCGGAGTACAGCCAATGCAACAGCAATAGGGGGTTTCGAGCAAGGTAAGTTGATCGTGCTGGTAGATGAATATTCTGCTTCTGCCAGTGAAATTGTTTCGGGTGCTGTACAGGATTGGGACAGGGGAATCATCATCGGCAGGAGAACATTTGGTAAGGGATTGGTGCAGCGGCAGATTCCGTTGACCGATGGATCTATGTTGCGATTGACAACTTCACGCTATTATACACCTACCGGCAGAAGCATTCAAAAGCCTTATAAGGATGGTGTTGAGAAATATCAGAATGATTTGCTGGAAAGGTATAATCATGGTGAAATGCAACATGTCGATTCCATTCATTTCCCTGATTCATTGAAATATCAAACTAAAATACTGAAAAGAACAGTGTATGGTGGCGGTGGCATCATGCCGGATATTTTTATCCCGATAGATACCACCCGTTATACCGATTATCACCGCAAAATAGTGGCACAGGGTATTGTGAATAAGGTGGTTGTTCAGTTTAACGACAAAAACAGGGATAAACTGAAGAAAAAATATAAAGATTTTGAGAAGTATTACCGTGATTTTACCGTTGATGCCGATATCCTGGATCAAATCAGAGCAATGGCCGAAAAGGAGGGTGTTGTGTATGATGAGGAGCAGTTCAGAAAATCTGAGGATCTGATCCGGTTACAACTGAAAGCCATCATCGCGCGTGATATGTGGTCGGTGAATGAGTATTACCGTATCATGGATGAAGAAAATGAATCGTTGCAACGTGCCATCCGGATTTTGAATACAGAGGGGGAGTATGAAAAAGTTCTAAAATAGTGGAGAACATTATTAATTGAATGTAGAGACGCAATATGCAATATATTTCCGAACATTATATTGAAATCATTGGCTCCATATTGAGCCTGATATACCTGTATTTATCCATCAAGCAGAAAATAAGTTTGTGGATATTCGGGTTCTTGTGTTCGGCTTTGTATATCGTGGTTTTTTTTCAGAGTAAGTTTTATGCTGATATGTCACTGCAATTTTATTACCTGGCCGTCAGTGTGTTTGGCTGGATTAGCTGGAGAAGCGGGAAGCAACAGTCAGGCAAAGAGCTACCTGTAAAAAAAACGAAAAAGATGCAGGCATTGGTATTGTTGTTGATTACAATTTTCGTTTTCTTACTATATTATTTCGTTTTGACGCATTATACGGACTCTCCGCTACCTTTAGGAGATTCCTTTACAACAGCACTGAGCATTACTGCTACCTGGATGCTGGCTAGAAAGCTGATTGAGCACTGGATTTTGTGGGTGATTGTAGATGGTTTGTCAGCAGGATTATACTTTTATAAGGAATTATATCCAACTGCAATTTTATTTGTTATTTATACAATGATGGCTTTGGCAGGCTGGCTGCAATGGAGAAAAACTTTATTATCTTACAACAAGTAAACATATTAATATTATGAGAATGATATTATTTATTGTCGCAATTCTTTTTTCAACTTTCAGTCTTTTTGCACAAAGGGCAGATGATCTTACGCTGAAAATCAGTGAAGATCAATATAAACAGCTTGAAAAACACTTTTCTGAAAAGGAAAGAGTAAAGAAACGCTCTGTTGATTGGGCTAATTTTGGCCGGTATGAAGTTATGAATGATACCATGCAGAGGTCTGCAACAGTTGTTTTTATGGGTAATTCAATTACGGACGGATGGTACAGAAAACGACCGGATTTCTTTATTTCTAACGGCTTTACCGGAAGAGGCATTGGCGGACAAACAACCAGTCAGATGCTCACACGTTTCCAGTCAGATGTGATTGATTTAAGACCTAAAATAGTTGTTATAATGGCCGGAACAAATGACATCGCCTTAAATAACGGAGTTATCAGCCATAAACATATTTTACAGAACATCAAGTCTATGTGTGAATTAGCAAGATACCACAAAATCAAGCCGATATTGTGTTCTATTCTTCCTGCGTATGAATTTAGCTGGAATAAGGAATTGGCTCCGGCTGCAGGCATCCGGCAGCTGAATGAAATGATAAAAGTGTACGCTGAAACCAATAAAATACCTTTTGTAGATTAT
>JAKIYP010000008.1 GCA_022708505.1 Bacteroidota bacterium | reverse complement strand
TTGCTGCGCGGCATCAACCTGAACTTTGAAGTCATACCCATGGACGTGGAAGAAAGTTACCCTCCCTATCTCACCGGCGTTGAGATCCCCATGTATCTCGCCGAAAAAAAAGCGGATGCTTACAAAAGCATGCTTGATGATGAACTGATGGTTATTACAGCCGACACCATCGTTTTTCTGGATGGAAAGGTCCTCGGGAAACCGGTTGATAAAGCGGATGCATTCAAAATGCTGCAAAGACTTTCAGGAAAAACACATCAGGTTATCACCGGTGTTTGCATCAGTACAAACTTGCGCCGGCGAACCTTCCACACCATCTCCGAGGTAAAGTTTGCACGACTGAATGATTCGGAAATTGAATATTACCTGGAACACTACGCCCCTTATGACAAAGCCGGTTCATACGGTGTGCAGGAATGGATTGGCTTTATCGCGGTGGAAAACATTAACGGTTCTTATTTTAATGTGATGGGATTGCCGATTCAACGGCTGTATAACGAATTGAAACGGTGGTGATAGTAGAGACGCGCTATAGCACGTCTCTACGTTTTTTTATTCATTTATCGTTGCTGTTATCGCAGAAACAATTTTGGCTTTCACCCCGTCCTTCGCCTCATTCAATTCCGTCAGGATGGTATCGCCTTCGTGAACTTCTCCGGACAGAACGATATCGGCTAACTGGTCTTCAAGATAACGCTGAATAGCTCTTTTCAGTGGCCTTGCACCAAATTGAACATCATATCCTCTTTCAGCAATAAAATCCTTTGCTTCGGGCGACAATTCGATTTTATAGCCCAAATTGATTACACGACTGAACAAACCTTTCAATTCCAGATCGATGATTTTCTTGATGGTTTCTTTGTTCAACTGATCGAACATCACGATTTCATCCACACGGTTCAGAAACTCCGGTGAGAATGTACGGTTCAACGCTTTTTGAATCACGCCACGGGAATATTCAGAATCCATCTCCAGATTGGAATCGATGTTGAAACCAACACCTTTGCCAAAATCTTTCAGCTGACGGGTACCCACATTGGAGGTCATGATGATGATGGTGTTTTTAAAATCGATTCGGCGGCCCAAGCTGTCGGTCAATCGACCTTCGTCCATGATTTGCAGCAAGAGGTTAAATACATCCTGATGTGCTTTCTCTATTTCATCGAACAGTACGATTGAATAGGGTTTACGGCGCACCCTTTCGGTAAGCTGACCACCCTCTTCATACCCTACATATCCCGGAGGCGCTCCAATCAGGCGGGAAACCGAGAATTTCTCCATGTATTCACTCATATCCATGCGGATAAGGGCATCCTGACTGTCGAACATAAATTCAGAAAGCACTTTGGCTAAATGGGTTTTACCTACCCCGGTCGGACCGAGGAAAATGAACGAACCAATCGGTTTACCCGGATCTTTCAATCCAATCCGGTTACGTTGAATGGCCTTCACAATTTTGTTAACCGCTTCATCCTGACCTATGACTTTATGAATCAATTCATCTTTCATCTGACGGAGCTTCAATCCTTCAGCCTGGGCAATACGCTGCACCGGCACACCCGACATCATGGCGACTACTTCGGCAACCTGTTCTTCATCAACTGTTTCCGGATGCAATTGCGATTCTTTCTCCCAACGTCTGATGGCATCCTCCAATTGATACTGACATTGTTTTTCCTGATCGCGGATAGGACCGGCAAGCTCATATTTTTGTTCGCTGAGGACTTTCATTTTTTCTTTTTTCAGCTCTTCTATCTTCTTTTCCAGCTCCTCAATTTCGGCAGGAACGGAAACAGAACCGATGTGCACACGCGAACCGGCTTCATCAAGGGCGTCAATGGCTTTATCGGGGAAGCAACGGTCGGTGATATAGCGATCGGTAAGTCGCACACAAGCTTTGATAGCTTCAGGCGTATACCTCACATTGTGGTGATACTCGTACCGGTCCTGTATATTTTCCAGAATCTGTAAAGTTTCTTCTGCAGTAGTCGGATCGACCATTATTTTCTGGAACCTGCGTTCCAGGGCGCCATCTTTCTCGATGCTCTGGCGATATTCATCGAGTGTAGTTGCACCAATACATTGAATTTCACCTCTTGCCAAAGCAGGTTTCAGCATATTGGCAGCATCCAATGAACCCGGAGCGCCTCCTGCTCCCACGATGGTATGTATTTCGTCGATAAACAAAATCACGTTAGGATTTTTCTGCAGTTCATTCAAAATGGCTTTGATGCGTTCCTCAAACTGACCGCGATACTTGGTCCCTGCAACAATTGAAGCCATATCCAGGGCAACGACTCTCTTATCAAACAAGACACGTGAAACCCTTCGCTGAATGATACGCAGAGCAAGTCCCTCCACAATAGCCGATTTCCCGACACCGGGATCACCGATCAGTACCGGATTATTTTTCTTACGACGACTCAGTATCTGTGCCAGACGTTCAATTTCACGCTCGCGACCTACGATTGGGTCTAAACGGTTTTCGATAGCCGCTTTGGTAATGTCAGCCCCGAATGTATCGAGCGCCGGTGTATCAGAATGTTTTTGTCCGCCCGCCGGTGGCGTTTTTTGTTGCGAACGCGGATCATCATCTTCATCGTCTTCATCATGAAAACCTGCTCCCATCACCGGACCTTCGGGTTTTGGCGACTCTAAATAAAACTTCACCTGATCGTAAGTCAGATCTTCTGCATTGAGCACATCCACGGCTAAATTATTTTTTTCTTTCAGAATGGCCAGCAAGAGATGTTCGGTATCTGCCACGTCGGTATCAAACATGCGACTCTCGAGTTCCATGATTTTTTTGATACGTTCGGTACTCTTCAACACAGGGATTTTATCTCCCCCCGGTTCTTTATCCGTACGAATCTGGCTTTCAATCGCTTGCTTAACCTTTGGCAGATTTATCCGCAGATTCTGTAATATTTCTATGGCTTTCCCCTGTCCGTTGCGAAGCAATCCCAGCAACAGATGCTCGGGACCCACATAGTTATTACCTAACCTCTCGGCTTCCTGTGTACTGTATTGCAGCACATTATGTAATTGTTCAGAATAGTTGACTGTCATATATCATCGAATTGATTTCCCTAACAAAAGTATGGAAATATTTTTATTTAGCTTGAATTTGGCTTATTACTATAACAAAATTAATACCCATAAGTTTTTTTTAATACTTACTGCTATTTTGTCAGGCGAAAATTAGCGAATAACTAATAGTGAATAGTGAATAGCTATTTACAATTTTCACTTTGCTTTCGATTTTTCACAGAAAATCTTGTAACTTTGTTTCCCGAAAATGGCGGAGACCAGAACTGGCGACCGGAGACTCGCGACAAATAATATCTATAATTTATAATTTTAACGATATGGAGAACAATGCATTACTAAACGAAGTGTTGGCAAAAGCGCAAATCTGGCTTGATGGCAATTACGATGCGGAAACCAAAGAAGCTGTTCGTATTATGATGAAAGCTGAGGATAAAACAGAATTGATTGAATCTTTTTACCGTGACCTTGAGTTCGGAACCGGTGGCTTGCGGGGTATCATGGGCGCCGGGACCAACCGCATGAACATCTATACTGTCGGCGCTGCCACACAGGGCTTGAGCAACTACCTGAAGGATCAGTTTGGCAATTTACCACAAATATCGGTGGTTATCGGTCACGACTGCCGCAATAACAGCCGGAAATTTGCTGAAATTTCGGCTGACATCTTTTCTGCCAATGGCATCAAGGTATATTTATTCGAGGATTTAAGACCAACACCGGAAATTTCTTTTGCCATCCGTCACTTCGGATGTCAGAGTGGCATTATCCTGACAGCTTCTCACAACCCGAAAGAATACAATGGTTATAAAGCCTATTGGGACGATGGCGCCCAGATGATTGCTCCGCATGATGAAAATGTCATCAGCGAGGTTACGAAAATCACGAATGTAAACGACATCAAATTCAATGGTAATCGTGAGTTGATTGAAATCATCGGTGAAGAAGTGGATAAATTGTTTATCGATAAAATTAAAACACTTACACTCTCTCCTGATTCCATCAAAAGAAATAAAGACATGAAAATTGTCTTTACGCCTATACACGGAACGGCTGTTAAGCTTGTTCCATGGGCACTAAAGGAATACGGATTTACCAATATCATCCACGTACCCGAACAGGATGTGGTGAGCGGTGATTTCCCAACGGTTTATTCTCCCAATCCCGAAGAACCGGCCGCACTTGACATGGCCATCAAAAGAGCCATTGAAACGGATGCTGAACTCGTTATGGCTACCGACCCCGACTCTGACCGGATGGGTATTGCCATCAAAGATGACAAGAATCAGTGGATACTGGTAAACGGAAACCAGACTGCGCTCATCTTTGTTTATTACCTCATCCGCAGGTGGAAAGAACTCGGCAAGCTGAAAGGAAATGAATATATTGTAAAAACTATTGTAACCACTGAAATCATCAAAGAAATTGCGGAGAAGAATGACGTGGAATGTTTCGATTGTTATACCGGTTTCAAATGGATTGCAGGTGTAATCCGTGAAAACGAAGGCATCAAAGAATACATCGGAGGTGGTGAAGAAAGTTATGGTTTCCTTCCTGAGACGTTTGTGCGCGACAAAGACGCGGTTTCTTCCTGCACACTGATGGCTGAAATTGCTGCCTGGGCAAAAGACAATGGCAAAACTTTGTATGAATTACTGCAGGACATCTATTTAGAATTCGGTTACGGAAAAGAAAAAGGTATTTCCGTGGTAAGAAAAGGCAAATCAGGCGCAGAAGAAATTCAGCAAATTATGAGTAACTTCCGCAGTAATCCGCCGAATGAACTGGCTGGTTCTGCCATAAAAGTTATCAAAGACTACAAAACGCTGAAACAAACCAATGTTGCCACAGGAGAAATCATCGATCTGGATATGCCGGCTACATCCAATGTATTACAATATTTTACTGAGGATGGGACCAAAATCTCCGTTCGTCCATCCGGAACAGAACCAAAAATCAAATTTTACATCGAGGTACGTGGTGATATGAAAACTCGCGCTGATTATGACGCGGCTGATGCTGCTGCCAACCAAAAAATTGAAGCTGCCAGGGCATCGCTGGGAGTATAAATTCAATGTTATTTTAAATAAAATGAGACGCTCCACAAAGCGTCTCATTTTATTTATATCTGATAATCAGAATTAAACTTCTTTTTTCTGAAATCCGTCTGGTAAATCAACCGATACACAAGGGGGTAAATTCTACAGGCTACACAAAAACCAACGGCAGCTTCCAGCAGGGCACAAATTCCGAAGATGATGGTAAAAACCACTGCCGTAGTACTTAAACCGAATAAAACAGCCAGACTGATTATCACCGAAAACAACAATCCGATGCGGGCAGCAAAAATCTTCGGACCAGCATTGATTAATTGTGGATTTACTTTCAACTTAGTCAGTATGAATTTTGAAACAATCGCCAGCGGACTGTATTGAGGCCTTTCGATGCTGCGTAGAAAAAAATCAGCAACTAAAAACAACACAGGAACGATGCTGTATGTCAGCAAAAAAACAACCAACAAAATAACGGTAAAAAATCCGTTTAACCGGGCTACATGTTCATCAATTTTCTTGAATGATATCGGACAAAATGCATTATTACTCATACCTTTAATTTTATCTTATTAATTACGATACAAAAATAAAGGTATCGGGACAAGCTCCCAATACCCTTTTTGGCGTAATTCAATACCATAAACAAGGTATTTTACATGAACGAATCCAACGTGCCGGTTTCCAACACCTTATATTTACCGTTTGATTCGGTTACCGTACAACATTCAGTATAAGCATCGTGTTCGAAAATAATAATTTGATTGTGCGCGATGGCTTCGTCCAGTAAGATTTTCTTTTCGGTCATGGAAGTCACCGGAAAAGTATCGTAAGCCGATACCCAGGCCAGCGGGACATTGGGCGCTGCAGGAATTACATCACCGGCATAAACAAAGGTTTTATCTCCTTTGCTGATATAGGTGACCAACTGACCCGGCGTATGACCATTAAATAACTTCAGCGTTACACCCGGACAAACATCCGTGGTATCAGTGACCAGTTTCAGGCGACCGGCTTCCTGAACCGGCAACATATTTTCCGGGAAATAGGAATCACCTTCCCTGACATTCGGATTAAGGAAATTTTCCCACTGGGTTTTCCCAACCCAATAATCAGCATTGGGAAAAGTCAGCACCAGTTCCTTATTTTCATTATACCGTGTACAATCGCCACAATGATCAAAATGCAGGTGGGTTAATATTACATCCGTAATATCGTTACAACTCAATCCAAAACCTCGCAATGCTTCTTCAAAATCCACAATTTCCTTTATACCATAAAAACGCAGGTAATCCTTTTGCTTATTTCCGGTACCGGTATCAATCAGGATTTTCTTATCTCCTGTATCGATAAGCAAACAGCGCAGGGTCAGTTTGCAAAAATTATCCTCATCGCATGGGTAACGCTTTTTCCACACCCGCTTTGGCACGACACCAAAACAAGCCCCTCCATCGGCGTTAAAATGTCCGGCTTCAATTTTATATATGTTCATTGTTACTTAATTTTTTATTACTTTTGCTGATTCTTTTAAACCGGTACAAAATTAAATAAAAACCGTATTCCGACAAATCAATATGCAGCGTGTACATTTCATAGCCATCGGTGGAGCAGCCATGCACAACTTAGCCATCGCCATCAGTAAAAAAGAAAATTATGTCGTAACCGGTTCCGATGATGAAATCTTCGAACCATCCTACAGCAGGTTGAAAGAACATGGTTTGCTTCCGGAAAAAACAGGCTGGTTCCCGGAAAAAATTACAAAAAACCTGTCGGCAGTAATTCTGGGTATGCATGCCCGCGAGGACAATCCGGAGCTGATTCGGGCAAAAGAACTGAAATTAAAAATCTATTCTTTTCCGGAATATCTTTATCAGCAAACCCGGAACAAAACGAGGATAGTAGTGGGTGGCAGCCACGGAAAGACTTCGACTACCGCGATGATATTGTATGTACTCAAGAAGTTAAAAATTGAGGCTGATTATATGGTCGGAGCACAGATAGAAGGCTTTGACAACATGGTGAAGCTCTCCTACGAATCGCGGATTGCCGTATTTGAAGGTGATGAGTACCTCACCTCTCCTATCGATCTCCGTCCTAAATTTCACCTGTATAAACCCCATATCGCCATCCTGACCGGTATCGCGTGGGATCACATCAATGTATTCCCTACATTTGAAAATTATGTATCGCAATTCAGCAAATTTGTCGATTTGATGGAAACGCAGGGACGACTGATTTATTTTAAGGAAGATCCTGAGTTACAGAAAATCGCGGAGAACCTGCGCAGGGACATCGTTCCGTTTCCTTATCAAACACCTGAGCATGAAATTGTGAACGGGGTAACTTATCTGAAAACACGTAAAGGTAATGTGCCATTGAAAATTTTCGGAGAACACAACCTGCAAAACCTGCATGCTGCCCGTTTAGCCTGCAAACAAATCGGGGTGACAGAAGATCAGTTTAACAATGCCATATCAGATTTTCCGGGTGCTTCGAACCGGATGCAAAAAATTTGTGAAACTGACAACGCAGTTGCATTCAAGGATTTCGCACATTCTCCTTCGAAATTAAAAGCCACGGTACATGCCGTGCGAACTCAATATCCGGATAAGAAACTTGTAGCTTGTATGGAATTGCACACTTTCAGCAGCCTAACCGACGCTTTCTTACCTCAATATGCTGGTTGTATGGAAGAAGCAGATGTGGCTTTCGTGTATTTCAATCCGAAAGTCATCAAGCACAAAGGATTACAACCCATCGATCCTGAAAAAGTAAAGAATGCCTTCGGAGGCAATCATCTCAGGGTTTATACCGACTCATTGGCATTACAGGCAACACTAAAAAACATGCAATACGACAATTCTGCGCTTTTGCTGATGACATCAGGAAATTTTTCGGGCGTGAATTTGGTGAAATTTGCAAAAGAACTATTAGAATAAATTGTCACCAGACTCCAGTCACCAAACTCCAGAAATCAGGCTACTGACTGGAGACCGGTGACTGGAGACCGGAGACCGGAGACATAAAAAATGGACACAAAACAAAAACTGCTTGATCAGCGTTACATGCGCATGGCGCGCATCTGGGCAGAGAATTCATATTGCGAGAGGAGAAAAGTAGGAGCACTCTTGGTGAAAAACAAAATGATTATCTCTGACGGATACAACGGGACCCCCTCCGGATTTGAAAACAAATGCGAGGACGAGAACAATGTATCCAAACCATATGTATTACATGCTGAAGCCAATGCCATCAGCAAAATCGCCCGTTCACACAACAGCAGTGATGGTGCTACGTTGTATGTAACCGCATCGCCCTGCATCGAATGTTCGAAGTTAATCATTCAGGCTGGAATAAAAAGAGTTGTTTATGGAGAGGAATACCGCATCATGGATGGCGTTGAACTACTGAAAAAGGCGGGCATCGACGTTGAACTGCTTAAACCGGATCAGGATTAAGTTTATTTTTTACAGAAAAAGAATCAGACAACATGGCAAAGAAAAATCTTTCATTAGTTATCATCGTACTGGCAGCACTCATCAGTGGTATTTTGCTGGGCAATTTAATTGCCACAAGGCAACAAAAAGGCTTAGATGCTGCATTTGGTAATTTATTCAAAAACTTTTCATCAACTGATAATAAAATATCTGAAATACTTCAACTTATAGACAGTTATTATGTTGACTCAGTCGACGTCAACAACCTGACCGAAGAAATGGCGACTGAGTTGATTGCCAAATTAGATCCACACTCGGTTTACATACCGGCAAAAGACCTTGAAATCGTCAACAACGAACTGGAAGGAAGTTTCTCCGGCATTGGTGTGCAATTTAACATCCAAAACGACACCATCATGATTATTTCGGTCATCAGCGGTGGTCCGTCAGAGAAAGTTGGTTTATTAGCCGGCGACAGGATAGTGATGGTTGACGACTCGGTATTTACCGGCAAACAAATTAACAACGAGAAGGTACTGCGTAAACTTCGTGGTCCGGTTAACACCAAAGTTAAACTCGGCATCAGAAGACACGGCACCAAAGAACTGCTGACATACACCATCACCCGTGGTGAGATTCCCGTGAGCTCGGTCGACATCAGCTACATGGTAGCGCCTCAGACCGGTTTAATCAAAGTCAACAAGTTCGGCGAATCAACTTATTCTGAGTTTTTGGTGGGCATTGCCAAATTGAAAAAAGAAGGAGCAACCAAATTCATCATCGATTTGCGTGAAAACAGCGGTGGTTATTTGGAACGCGCTATATCGATGATCAATGAATTTCTTCCTGCCGGTCAGTTGATTGTTTACACCGAAGGTAAATCCTATCCGCGTTTCGACGCGAAATCAGACGGGACTGGAAGTTGCATCAACAACCCCATCGTTGTGCTGATTGATGAATTTTCAGCATCAGCCAGTGAAATCTTCGCCGGGGCAATTCAGGATAACGACAGAGGAACCGTCATCGGTAGAAGATCTTTCGGAAAAGGACTGGTACAGCAGCAAAAACCATTATCCGACGGTTCGGCCATCCGCTTAACAGTGGCAAAATACTACACCCCATCCGGAAGGAGCATCCAGAAACCCTATCAAATCGGGAACAACGAAGATTACAACATGGATTTGTACAACCGCTTTCTGCATGGCGAATTCTACACGAAAGACAGCGTACATCAGGCAGACACCATCGAGTACAAAACCGTTTCCGGCAGGACTGTTTATGGTGGTGGCGGTATCATGCCCGATATCTTTATCCCGCGCGACACGACTGAATTTACACCCTATCTGAATAAGGTTGTCAATTACGCGCATTTGTATCAGTTTGCTTTTGCCTATACCGATAAAAACAGGCAACAACTCAGCAAGCACAAAGACTGGAAAGCCATGTTAAAGTACCTGGACAATCAGCCACTATTACAGGAATTTGTTACCTATGCCGAAGAAAAAGGCGTAAAAGCTGTACCCAAAGAAATCAAACAGTCTGAAAAATTCATCCTGATACGACTGAAAGCATACATATCCAGAAATATACTGGGTGATGCCGGATTCTTCCCAATCTTGTTTAAAGATGACGCAGCTGTGAAGAAAGCTGTTGAAGAGCTTGCAAAGAAATAAGAAAACGCCCGGTTTATCTGAATTGATAACCGGGCGTTTTAGTTGACTTACCAGGATTCGAACCTGGACAGACAGATCCAGAATCTGTAGTGCTACCGTTACACCATAAGTCAGTTTGGTGTTTGGGGATGCAAAAATAATATAAATTGATTGAAAAACAAAAAAATCAATTAAAAAATCTACAAACAACAACTTCGTTGTATTAAATTAAAAACAAAGTATTTGATTTTGAAAGATTTTATTTATTTTTGGCTGTTGTCTCTTACCTACCGGGACCTTTGTCCGGCACATCATGAAAAACATGAACAAATTTTTGTATGTCTGTTTTGGTTTGTTACTTATCCTGTTCAGGAGTTATGCTTTCCATCATACCCGCGACAGTCTGGATGCTCTGCTGCACATACAGTTGGGCAAAGACAGGCTAAACACCCTCATCGAATTATCTGACCACATTACTTACTCATCGCCGGCTGAAGCCATCAGCTTAGCAAATGAGGCCATCAGGTTAGCGGAAAACCTGGACGAGAGAACACTCAGGTTCAAAACGCTAAAAATCAGAGGATATGCCAATGGTTATGCAGGAAATACCCAGCAATCGATATTCGATATGCAGGAGGGTTTGAAGCAATACACAGCTGAAAGAGATTCCATAAAAATTGCTGAAGCGCTAAGCGACCTCGGCTACTTGTATCAATCGCAGGGTGCTTTTGATAAAGCATTACGAAATTTTCAACAATCGCTTTCTATTCGCGAGAAAATTGGAGATCAAAAGGGTATTGCTTATTCTCTGAACAATATAGGAGCTTTGTATTGGGAACTGGGTAAGGCTGATGAAGCACTTGATTATCATCTTCAGGCAATTGCTTTCTTTAAAGAAAACAACATGGATGAAGAAACCGGCATCGCCACCGCCAACCTCGGGGAAATTTACCTGATAAAAGAAGAATATGATAAGGCATTACATTTCTTTAATCAGGCATTGGCATTAAACAGGAAGCTGGGTCATCATATCTTCGAGGCCAATAATCTTAACAGCATCGGGTCTCTTTATCTGAAAAAAAATGAACCCGGGAAAGCATTCCGTTATTTCAGTAAGGCTGTTGTCATACAAGAGAAAGCCGGTGACAAAAACGGATTAGCACTATCTCACTATCACCTTGGACTCACCTATCAAAAGCAAAACCTGTTAAACGATGCACTCCACCATTTCAACATCAGCTCGTCATTTGCTGATACCGTTCATGGGAATGACCTTTTGGTAAAATCTCTGGTACACGCTGCTGCAATTAATAATCAATCAGGAAACTATAAAATTGCCTATGCCGAACTGAACAGAGCTAAACAACTCAATGACTCCATCTTCAACCTGGAAAGAACACGGCAATTTGAAGAACTGAAAGCCCGCTATGAAACAGAGAGACACATATTGGAAAACAAAAACCTGAAACAGCGTAATTATAATAACAACATTATCATCCGACAACATCGTATTTTGCTGATCATGATTATTATGCTGAGTTTGTTAATTGTCCTCACAATTTGGCTGTATCTGCAGAAAAGGAGATCGGCTGACAAACTCAAAGCCCTTGAGATGGAACAAAAACTCCTCCGTAGCCAGATGAACCCCCATTTCGTATTCAACACATTAACAGCCATTCAGAATAACATCCTGCAAAAAACGGTTCGCGAAGGGGTAAATCTGATTTCTTCGCTGGCTTCTCTGATGAGACTGACACTTGAGAACAGCGCAAATGAATTCATCCCTTTTGAAAAAGAGCTGCAATCATTGCAACTCTATCTGATGCTACAACAGGAACGTTATATGGACCAATTCGATTTTCAAACAGAAGTTGATCCGCTTATCAAAGAAAATGATTTTTGGGTACCACCCATGTTAGCGCAACCTTTCGTCGAAAATGCCATCGAACATGGTTTCTGCGGCATAAACTACAAGGGGATAATTTCCATTACTTACCGGTTGGCCGAGAAAGGGATATTGTGCGAAATAACTGATAATGGCATTGGTTATCATTCAGGTATGAATAAACAAAAAGAAAACTGCAATCATCATTCTTATGGCATCGACATCACGCGACAACGCATTAAAATACTGAGAAACAAATACAGACTCAACGCCCGGATTGATATTTCTGATTTATCAACACAAAATCTTTCCGGCACAAAAGTAACCATTCTGATGCCCATCAAACAACTATAAACTATGGCAAAACTACGTACCCTCATTATCGATGATGAAGCTCCCGTAAGAAATCTGATTAACGGAATTATTCAGCATTACTGTGAACAGGCTGAAGTTATCGCGACTGCAGATGGTGTAAACAGTGGACTTGCCGCTATCAAAAAACACAAACCTGATCTGGTTCTGCTGGATATCAAGTTGAATGACGGTACTGCTTTTGATTTATTGAAACAACTGGAAGACATAAAGTTCGCCATCATTTTTATTACGGCTTATGAAAAATTTGCTGTCAACGCCTTCCGGTTTTCAGCAGTCGACTACATCATGAAACCAATACACATAGACGAACTCATCAATGCCATCCGGAAAGCATCTGAAAAAACGGAACAGCAGGTTTTAAGTCAGAAGTTGAAAAACTTTTTCGACAACATGAACAACAAACCTGAAGACAAAAAAATTGTTTTGAAAACCTCTGAAAGTATTTTTATCGTCAAAGTAGCTGATATCATCCGTTGCGAGGCCGACCACAACTACACCACCTTTTTTCTGACCAATGGGAAAAAAGTATTAGTATCAAAAACCTTGAAAGATTACGATGAAATGCTTTGCGACTATTTCTTTTTTCGCACCCATCAGTCACACCTCATCAACATCAACCACATCGTGAGTTTCGAAAAAAACGACGGCGGATTTCTGCGGATGGCGGATGGGAGTTCGGTACCGGTATCGAAACGGAAACGGGAAGAATTGCTGGAATTATTTAACCAGATATAATTAATTATTACCGCTTAGACAACCAACACGACCGAATATTCATTCTGAAATTGCACCTGCTTAGACTGTCTTAAATTGCGCATCAAACAAGGCAGTTTATGACCAAGAAAGTAAAAATCTGCATCAACGACTCCATCCGTATTTATGATCCGGATAATATTCTGTGTATTGCAACCGGCAATCATGGGAGTATTGCTATGAAAAAACTGAGTAATTCGGAGGAAATCCCCATGTCCATTGAAGAACTTGAAACCAAATTCGGCTCCTTCTTCCGAATTAATCATGATTACCTGATTAACCTGTCCTATCTTGACGGCGTATCCGATTTGGAGAACGGCTTTGTACTCATCGACAACCATTACAAAATACCCATTGACCGTGATAAAAAACAATTGTTATTTGAAGCTTTAAGCAAATTATCTTAATAAATTAATATTCACTCAAAATTTTAGCATTATGAAAACACTTCTTTCTCTCTTTTTAGTAGTAGCTTTTACGCTAACAGTCAGTGCACAGGCTGTGATTGTTGTGCAGAACGCGACGGAAACCCGTACATTCCAAACACTGAATGCAGCTGTGGAAGCGGCTGTAGATGGGGATAATATTTATGTTCCAGGAGGATCATTTGTAGTTAGTTCACTACAAATCAACAAACGATTAAACATTATTGGAGCTGGTCATGTACCTGATTCAACTACAGCAACCGGAAGAACATTGGTACACGGCAATATCCATTTCGTTGATGGGTCTGATTATTCCACTATTCAGGGGATATTCTTTACTAATACGATTTACATGGGTTATAACAATGATAAAGGAAATGTTTCCAATATTTTAATTAGTAGGTGCAACATGGAACAAATAAATTACAGCAATCATTATAGCAATGTTGATTTGGGCGCAAATAATATCCATGTAAAAGACTGTATTGTCAGATCCTACATGAATTGTATGAACACACAAAATCAACTTGTTGAAAACTGTATTATTGGAGGGCAGATTGCGAACATCAATGGAGGGTTTACATTTAACAATTGTATGTTTTTGTATAGTTCAGGATCTTATAATTTATATGTAGTAAATGCTGCTATTTTCAACAATTGCATCTTTGCCGAAACACGCAGGAGTGGTTTGATATGGTCTAATTCATTAAGTCCCAGCTCGTTCAACCATTGCATATTTGCTTTTGCAGCTACTGAGAATTATGGTACAAATTACGGAGCATATTTCAATAATTGCATTGGCAATGTTCCTGACATATTGAGCCTATACATGAATGTTCCTGTAAATAAGTTCGACTACTCGTACGACTTTCATTTGGTTGAAAACTCAATTGCCAAAGGTGCCGGCATTGAAGGAACAGATTGTGGTATTTACGGGGGAGCAAATCCATACAAAGAAGGAGCTGTCCCGATGAACCCACACATTCAGGCTATTAGCATTCCATCTACCACTGATGGAGAAGGTAAATTACACATTTCGGTGAAAGTAAAGGCACAAAACAATTAACAGCCCAACACCATGAGAAAGTTTTATCTAATCCTGCTAAGCTTGTGCACAGTCTGCACGGTGATGGCACAAAATCACATTATCGGCTACCGGTACTGGTTTAACCTGGATGTTAATGCCATAAACAACATCTCTGCAACACCAGCAGTTCAGGCTGATTTAGATTTTGATGTAGATATAGCGGCATTACCACCCGGACTAAACGTGTTGCATCTTCAGATGTTGGATGCCAGTGGAAAATACAGTTCTGCTGTTTCGGGCATGTTTTACAAACGGGCAGCGAATAATGCCATGATAACCGGCTACCGATACTGGTTCAATCAGGCGGTTGCCGATGCTGTTGATGTGGAGATTAGTCCTACACATCAAGTTGACCTTAGTGCTGCATTGAATGCGGAAGCGTTAAACGAAGGACTCAATGTTTTACACCTGAGTTTTTACGACGACTCACGGCACATATCAGCTCCTCAATCTTACTTCTTTTACAAAACAAAGACGGGAACAGTTGCTCAACCAAAAATCAACGCGTATGAATATTGGTTTAATAACGATACCAGTAAATCTGTTTTACAAGAAGTTACGCCCGGTTTCGAGGTTATTTTGTCAGCCGAGGTTGAAACAGATAGTTTAATTCAGGGATTGCATCGTTTCAACATTCGTTTTCAGGATGAGAACAACAACTGGAGTCAGCTTGCCACTTCGTTTTTCTACAAACCAACGACGGTTAAAGCCGCCAATCAGTTTATTACCGAATACGAATACTGGTTTAACGACGACAGGGAAAATTTGACTTCCGTGGTATTGGAGACACCGGTTGATCCTTTGGAACTGACGCTCACCTTCGATATGGAGCCTTATCCCGTGGGAAATTATACTTTCAACTTTCGGAGCAAGGATGCGTTCGGTATGTGGAGTGTGGTGAGCACCGATACGTTCCACCGGGCTGAAATTCCGCTGATGTGGGCAGATCAAACTATGTTCTGCGATTCGGCCGTGGTGCATTTCTTCAATAATACCGACAGTCTGCAATTCGACTATCTGTGGAATTTTGGAGATAGCACCAGCACGACGGAATTTGCGCCGGTTCATGAGTATCCTAATCCGGGTATTTACACCGTTAGTCTGACCGCCACCGATAAAGTCACGCTGCAAGACACTACGGAACACATCCTGATATCTGTCGGCAACACTTTCATGGAAATTACCAAAACCAATGTAGTAGTGGGTGATTCGCTCGAATGGCGTGGAAATTTCTATAAAGAAGCTGGTAATTATCATGAGAACTTTGTTTCAAAACTCGGTTGCGATAGCATTTACGTGCTTGAACTTGGCATCAAAGAAGGAAACCGTCCCCCGACAGCCATCAGCATATCAAACTATCAGATTAGTGAAAACTTATCGGTTAGGAATTTTATCGGGAAATTCACAACGACCGATCCAGATGAAGATGAAACTTTCACCTACGCATTTACTGCTGGTGAGAATGACATTGATAATGCGAGTTTCATCCTTTCAGGAGATAGTTTATTGTCTGACGAGAAGTTTGATTTCGAGAAGAAGAACACCTATTTTATCCGGATAAAAGTAACTGATAGCAGAGGTGCCAGCTTCAGCCGGAGTTTCACCATCGTGATTTTAGATATTGATGAAAATCCGGTACCAATCACCGACATCAGACTCACCAATCACAGTGTGGATGAAAACAACGAACCCTCTGTTTTCTTAGGGAAGCTCAGTACAGTTGGAGGTATCGGGTCAAATTTCAGCTACAATTTTGTAACGGGGGATGGTGATTACGACAACAAACTTTTCAGTATTTCGAATGACTCTCTGTTTGCAAAAACAACATTCGATTTTGAGAGTCGTTCTCTATATTTTACCCGTGTTGAAACAACGGATGAAGTAGGCGCCACCTACAGCAAACTGATGTTACTGCTGGTGAACGACATCAATGAAGATCCGTATGCCATGTATCTGACCAACACCACGGTAGATGAAAAGTTACCGGGACTCAGCTTTGTTAGTAAAATCATCACTTTCGATGAAGACCGGATGGATTACCATACCTACAGTTTGATTGAAGGTGAAGGTGATGCTGATAACGCGTACTTTACTATCCGGAATGACAGTCTGTTGACAAATGAAGTGCTTATTTACGAACAGAAACAAGCCTTTAATATCCGGATTCAGACACGTGACAAGGGAGGCAAGACTTACAGCATGAGGGTGATTGTAAACCTGAACAACACCAGTGGTGTCGATTTGGTATCAGACAACAGGTACAATGCATACTTCAGTCAGGATATGCTCGTGGTAAAATCA
Source organism: Bacteroidota bacterium (assembly GCA_022708505.1). Classification (GTDB taxonomy): domain Bacteria; phylum Bacteroidota; class Bacteroidia; order Bacteroidales; family Paludibacteraceae; genus Paludibacter. The sequence goes on along the minus strand of JAKIYP010000008.1, from coordinate 39,806 downwards.
CCTGAGAGTGGTTCTGAAATGAGGATAGAGATGTACAACATTACCGGGCAGATTGTTCTGAAAGAAATGCTTGAATCTAATGAAAGTAATTTCAGACAACCTGGCATATCCAAAGGTATTTACATCCTGAACTTCATTGAAAAAGATCAGGTGGTACAACAAAGAAGGATTTTGAAATACTGACAGAATTCGCATATTACATCTTAACTTTGAACTAAATCCCGGAGAGGCTGTTACAGGAATGTGGCAGCCTCTCAATTGTATGACCAGATGTAAATCCCTGTTTAAATAAAACACACAAATAACCATCATAATTTGGAATTCATGCCGGATATGCTTAACTTTAGGCTTCGATAGGTAAAAAAAAAAAGATCATGGCAAAAAAACGAACAGTACTCATTACCGGAGCATCCGGATACATCAGCGGACATCTTCAGCAAAAACTCAAAATACAGGGTTATCAGGTTCGGACACTCACTACAAACATGCTGAAATCTAATGTAGAGGATTGCTTTTACTGGAATCCGGAAAATCAGGACATCAACCGGAAAGCCTTTGATTCTGTAGATTACATCATTCATTTGGCAGGAACCAATATCGGGGCAGGTCGATGGACTAAAAAACGAAAACAGGAAATTTTAGACAGCCGTATCAACACAACCCGTTTTCTTTTTGAAAAAGTACAGTTATATAAGGTTCCGTTAAAAGCCTTCATCACAGCTTCTGCAACAGGTTTCTATGGCACAGTAACCAGTGACACAGTTTTCGATGAGGAAGCACCTGCTGCTCACGATTTTCTGGGGAATGTGTGTTTTCAATGGGAAACTGCAGCCGACCGGTTTCTGGAGCTTGGTATCCGTACCGTGAAAATCCGAACAGGTGTCGTGTTGAGCAACGATGCCCCGGCCGTAAAAAAGATGTTGATGCCGATTAAAATGGGACTGGGGAGTCCGCTTGGCAGTGGCAAACAATACATACCCTGGATCCACATCGACGATTTATGCGAAATCTACCTGAAATCCATTGAAAACAAATCCTTTACAGGAGCTTACAATGCCGTAGCGCCTCAACACATCACCAACAGGGAAATGATGAAAACGCTGTCGAAAATACTGAAAAAACCTTTCTGGTTTCCTGCCGTACCAGCTTTCGTGCTGAGAATTCTTTTCGGAGAAATGGCTGACATCCTGCTAAAAGGGAGCAGGGTGGAACCTAAAAAGCTTATCGAAGCAGGGTTTGAATATCGTTTCCCGGAAGTTGGGCAGATTTTATTATAAACCATATAAGTCACTTCCGGCTTCTTGCCCACTCCATCACATTGGCCGGCGACCGCTTAAAAAACAATTCGTTCGCCATGAACTCCATATAGGGTTTGGTGTGACGGTAATACATCTTGAACCCTGCACAGAGGTAGTTCAAACCCGGCTCACCTGTCGGAGTTTTAATAATGCGATTTTTCGGACATTCGCCGTTGCAAAGCTTCAAAAACTCGCATTGTTTACACTGTGTCGGCAGTTTATCCCGCTTGTCGGATCCAAAACGAAGTTGTTCCTCAGAAAACATCATTTCAAAAATTGTTTTGTGTTTGATGTTGCCTAACTTATATTCAGGAAAAACGTAATGGTCGCAGGCATATACATCACCATTGAACTCCATAACCGAAGCATGACCACATTTTTCAGCATAAATGCAGGAACCGGGTTGCTCTCCAACCGTATTTGCCAGGGTAGCATCGAAAATCTGCACAAAATATTGTCCTACATCATTGCGTACCCACTCATCAAAAATTTTAATGTAGAATTTCCCGAATTTGCGGGCATCCACAGTCCAGGGTGCAATCACATAATCACTGTCATCCTCTGGTCCCATCAGTTTCAACCCACTGGGCACATCGTTCTTATGGATACGCTCCACAATCGGTGAAAACTGCATGTAACGGCTACCTATTTCTTTGAAGAAATTATATACCTCCAGCGGATAGTCAACATTGTAGTCGTTGATAACCGAAAGTGTATTGAACTCAACGCCATGTTTCTGGAGTAATTCAATGCCGCGCATCACCTGTTTGAATGTCCCATTTCCTCCCTTGTTTTTACGATATACATCGTGACAATGTTCCGGGCCATCAATCGAGATGCCGATTAAGAAATTATTATCTTTGAAGAACTTACACCAGTCATCCGTCAACAAAACGCCATTGGTTTGCAGACTGTTGTCAATCTGTCTGCCACGTCCATGCTTTTTCTGATACGCCAGGGCTTTGTTGTAAAACAATTTATCACGCAGCAAGGTTTCTCCACCATGCCAGGTGAATAAAACTTCTGGAACCGGTTGTGCCTGAATGTAACTCTCGATGTATTTTTCGAGAATCTCATCACTCATGTGGTAGCTTTGTTTCCCTTTGTATAAATTTTCTTTTTCAAGATAATAACAATAGCTGCAATTCAGGTTGCAGATTGAACCTGCCGGCTTTGCCATCACATAAGTAGGCATCGAGAGGGGATTAAATATGGCGGTCTTTTTCATGGGCTTCTATTTACTAATCAAAATTTCACAAAAGTAATTAATTTAGTTTCATTCTACAAACGAAACAACACTTAAAACATGTTACTGATACTGAATATAAATGGGTTGCGGCTTTAATTTTAACAACTCCGGAGGAGTTAACATACGATTTGGCGACTTCTTCAAATCATTTTTGTAAAACAATTTGAAGCCTGTAAATTGCACCGGTTCCCGATAAATATAGCGATTATAGGTACTGTTTTTCAGCACCGGTTCACCCCATCCATCCATGTGCATGACAAGTTGCACTTCCGGATGAAGTTTGATGTTTTTGTAATTTTTCACCATACCCTGCGTAAAGCGATGCACAATCAGCATTTTTGGAGGAAGGTTATTCTCCTGCACTAATTTAGCGAGGTATTCCGAGCAAAAATTGATATCGTCAGCATCGTACCAACCTATTTTCTTACCCGGGATACTCCCGTCTTTCATCGAAAACTCGGGATCGATACCCAAATGTACATTGGACATTTTCAGATACTTTTCTAATAATGGCACTTCATGTTGCAAAGTACTCAGTCCGACCTGTATATCTAAAAAAACGATGGCATCACCCATCCTCGCAATTGACAAAGCGGAATCAATCTGTGCATCCGGCATGCGTTTGCAGTAAGTCCCATCAGACATGGGGATACCCTGCGCCACCACGGCAATGTAATGAACTGCCGGTTGAACGGGAGTATTAGGGTCTGCCGTTTCCCAGGCCTGTACCTCAGCATTCAGTCTCTCCCACATTTCGTTAGGTGGATATTCACCCAACGCACCCATTTTTTTAGAATAAAGATTACCGTAATAAGCCACAATTCTTTTAAACGGTAAAATTGCTCCGGCCAATGGATAAGGCTGATTTTTAACCGGCCACATCCCGGTGGTGTCTCCGTTTGCCAAAGCCGTTATTTTTTCCTGATAAGCAAGGGAATCAATTGTAACAACTTCTGACTTAACACCTTCTCCTGATACTGTATTTTCTTCTGATGTTTGTTGTTGAACATCTTCCTTATCTTCCTGTGTCGAATTGCGAACACAACCGGTAAACAACAAGGAGCATACGAAAATAATAAGATAAAATAATTTGCTTTGCATATATAACATATCATTGTTGTCCGGTAAAACCGGTATTTATTTTTATTCTAACATAAACAGGGCAATTGATGCCCGTTTTTCTTTAATTTTCAAAAGCAAGCCCCCTGTAAAGGGAAAAGAGATTGCTGTGGATCAGCCTGCCTGTATTTCTCACGTTCCTTTTCTTCAGCAATTTTCTTTCTCCAGGCTTTTTCCGGATCTTCAAAGAAAGCATATACGTTAATATAACTCATCAGTTGATATCTTACGATAGACATCATGTTTGAAAACGCCCATTTTTTCTTTATTTTACTTCGTAATATGGTTAGCAGCAGATTGGCAATCATAGCCGACCATATTTGTATGATAATCGCATTTTCATTGTCACCGAAAAAATATTTCAACGGAAAGTTCTGCTTTAATTGTTTAAACAGAAGTTCAATTTGCCATCTTTTCTTGTAGATCAGCGCTATCTCATCGGCTGACAATTCAAAATTATTGGTGATAAACTCAAATACCCGATTATTTTCATCATCCCAAAATGCAATTCTTCTGGCTCTGTGTATCTGTTGCTTGTTCTCACCATAAAACAACTCTATCTCTTCATCTTTTAATACACCCGCGTGGACATCATCGGGAATGTCAAATTCTTGTTTTGCCTGATAAAGTGCATTATCCTTCAAACGGGTTACATACCATATCTTTCGCGATGTGAACACATCATACTGTGCATAGTCAACATAACCCTTATCAAAGCAGATGAACGAATGCTCAGGCAAATCTACATCCTTCAATAATACATGGTCATGCCGGGCTGATTCGGTATAACGGACAAAACACGGCATACTGTCCTGTGAATTAATGATCGTATGTGCCTTGATACCACCCTTTTTCTTCCCGTTCTCAGGATTCCGTCCAACACCCTTAAGAATATCCTTGAACAGGGTAATGGTGGTTGAATCCATGATATACAAACGCCTCATATCCTTTTTGCTCAGTTGGCTGTCCGATAAAACATGCTTATGTGCATCGTATGTTTGATAATACACTTGTTCAAACAGCTTATGAGGCCGACGATGATTGGCATCTGAGAAGGTTGAACGACGAACAACATAATCCAGCCCTAAATGTTGCAGCTTTACTGTATTAGATAACAAGCCCAACACTGTGTCGCGTATGGAATGGTATCCCTCGAAAACAGCAAACAACATCACAACTACATGCGTATAGCTATCAAATCGCTTTACATATCTGTCTGCCTTCAACGCCTTGGAGGCTTTCCTTATTTTTCCTTTATCCAAAAAACTTAATAACTGTCCCAAGATCGGCTGTCCGATAAAATTTGTATCTTTGCCCATGATGTTTAATTTTGAGTTGCAAAACAAAATTAAAACATCAGAGGGGATTTCTTCGGAGGTTCCCTCTTTTTTTTGCTATTTCTTTTTATCTTTACCGGACACTAATGAAAATTAATATATATTTGAATTGTTTCATATATTATTTAATTATAAGGTTAATGGATATTATAAATTAACACGGAATCCAGCAGTAAACATGCGATTTACAGGATATGACCTGCCATCAGCAGATATGTCGGGATCTGCAATTCCGTCTAATTTATCCCAACAAAGCAGATTAGTCCCCGACAAGTAAAATCTCATGTTAGAAGTATTGGAAATCCATTTTGTTGGAAATGTATATGATACTTCAAGATTCTTTAATCGTAGATATGAAGCGTCTTTCATCCAAAAATCAGCCTTGGCTTTGGTGCTACTACTCCCATCTATCGTTAATCGAGGATATTTTGCATGAATGGAATTCTCTTCTGTCCAGAAATTCCCAACATGGAAATCATATATGTTACCTGAATTGCTAAATGGTCTGTTGATTCCATCCCTGAAAATTTTATTCATTCCAGAGACTCCCTGAAATAAAACAGATACTTCCCATCTCTTATAACTTCCTCCAAGTGTAATACCATAAAACCAATCAGGAATTCCAACCGTGCCAAGATATACCCGATCATACTCATTTATGATATTGTCTTCCTCAGGATTCTGGTTAATAAATCTGAGATCTCCTTTTGTTGTGTTGCCTACACTTGACTGATCCGCCCATAAAGCGACTTCTTCATTCGTCTGAAAAAAACCATCTGACAAAAAACCCCAATATGCATCTAAAGGATAGCCTGTTTGTGGTTCTGCAAGACCTGGCTCTTCATCAAGGTACTCTACCTTGTTTTTTGAATAGGTTGCATTTGCATTGATGAAATAATTAAATGCCCCAATTTTGTCTGACCATCCAACTTGCAATTCAATTCCTTTATTTGAAACTTCTCCAATATTCTCAAGCATCATCCTGGCATTTGGAACTCCCATAATACCCGGCATCGACTTACTTACGGCAAGAATGTGCTTGGTGTATTCGTTAAAGTAGTCAAAACTGGCTGACAATCTATCATTTAAAAATCTGGCATCAAAACCTGCATTTATTTTCTCAGTTGATTCAGGACGTAATATGGGATTTGCAATAGTTCCTTCAAGATAGCCGGTAGAAAAATTTCCGGCTGTTATTGAAGCAGGATTTCCCTCTCCAAAAAATGCCGTTCCACCCCTTGCAAGCGAAATAATATAATAATAATACAAATTTGAACCATTGTTCGTAATATTATCACTTCCTGTTATACCATATGAACCGCGTAACTTGAAATAACTCAATACAGGTGAATCTTTTAAAAACAATTCATTTGTTGCTACCCAACCTAATCCTAAAGCAGGATATAAATACATTCTGTTTTCCGGGGGAAACTGCTCAGTCCCACTCCAGCTTGCCGAGATATCAACCAAATATCGATTGTCAAACACATAATTAACACCACCATTAATTCCCGCTCTGGCAGTTGGGAGCCTTACATCATCCTGATAATCATAATTGAACCCAAATACTCTTGCAAAAATATCGTGTTTACGTATTCTTCTCTGATAATTCAGTCCTAGCTCGTAATTCATTTTCCGGTAATAGGTTCCTGATGATCCGGTAAGACTAAGGGGAGTACTTAAACCCCATTGCCTGTAAATATATGCTCCATTGTTTTCTCTTGGCAGACCTGTAACAGGATCAATCTGCAATTCATAAACAGGAGTTTCTTTTATTCTTCTTGATATATGAGTATAATTATTGTCGAAGGCAAATGCGCCATACATTGACAAGCCTCTGGTGATTGTATTTAAATCAAAGTTTAAGCGAGTAGTCGCCGTAACATATCTGTTAAAAGACTCGGAATAACCACTATAATTACTAACCTTATATGGATTATTTGTATACATTTGAGTTCCGGCAATCGATTTATCCGCATTTAATACCGGATGCACATTGGGATTGTAGTCCATCAATAATCTATACAATCCGACACCAGAAGTATTACTTGGATTATTCACAAAACTGAACATGGAAGACACACCCGCCTCTAAGTTTAATTTACTGGTAATCTGAACATCAATATTAGTTCGAATAGAATATTTATCCCACTTATTCTGAGTCGAATATCTGTTAATTGATGGATCTGTCACAATATTACCCTTGTCTCCGACATATGAAAACAATACATAATATTTTGCAATTTTTGATCCTCCATCAATGGATAAAGAATATCGATGCTTATAAGAATGAGGGTTGAAATAATTATCTAACCAGTTAACATCCGGATATTGATATGGATTATTGTTATTCCTATACTTTTCAATTAATTCCGGAGCATAAAAATCAGGAGCGTAACCATCATTAACCCGTGCTTGATTATAATAAGTCATATAATCAACTGATCCGAGTGCTTTCGGAACATTCATGGCAGACTTTAAAGTTAACTGTGTGTCAAATGTAACATTTGTTTTGCCTTCTCTTCCTCTTTTAGTTCTTACTTCTATTACACCTGACGCTCCTTTAAGTCCATAGATTGCTGTTCCTGCGGCGTCTTTCAACACTGTAATACTCTCTATTTCATTTGGGTCCATAAAGTTCATGTCTCGCTCAAAACCATCTACGAGTATCAATGGATCATTTGAACCATTTGAAGTAGTACGTTTGCCCCGAATAAACATGGTACTCCATTCTGCACCAGGTTCTCCTCCTCCCTGCGAAACATAAAGTCCGGGGATATAACCTGCAAGCGCATTTTTCGTGTTATTAAAAGCGGTTTTCTCAATTGTCTTTCCGGATAACACGGCTGCTGATCCCACATACAAAGCTGGGTCGGTGAGTTTCCCGAATTGCTGCACACCCGCAGCTGACTTCTTCTCCTCTGCATTTTCATTATTTTCCTGCCCTGCACTTTTTACCGGAAGACAAAAAAGACAAACAAGCATTGAAAAGAAATATGCATTTCTTCTAATAGATCTGATGTTTAACATAAGATTATTTAAGGTTATTATTAATTGAGTTTTTCTCTCAGTTATCTTTTGCTATTTACCTTGACAAAGGTAGAGATGTTTCAGAGACTCTTTGTATCACAAATTCATCATTTTGTAACACGTTTCTGATCGCTTAGTATGATAGTGCTGTCACGGATTGATTTTTTACCTGGTTTTGAGGGTGATAAGAACAAAACAATCCGGTTCAACGGGAACCTGCAAACAATTTTCAGATATTTCAACTGCTATTTGTTTTTCTCCAAGTGTAACCGTTCTTTTACCTGTAATTTCAGCAGCGCAGTTTATTGCCTGAATCTTTTTCGATGCCAATTTCACTCCGGGAACTTCAACTGCAACCATTTTTTTTGATTCTACGCCCGTTCCCGACAACACAATGCTAATCTGACTTTCTGAAACCGACGCAAAAGCAAAAACATCCTCTGTTGAAGTACATTTAACCATATTACCCCTCAATTCGTTACTGAAAAGTTTGAAAATCTGATACGGATATTGAGGTTTAATTTCCTTCAGAGAAAACATTGAACGATGTTCCATACCACCAATGCGCATCGGCCAGTGAGTGGCCACATCAAATCCGAAATTCAGAAACTTCCCGATACCTTCTGCAAAACCAGCTAAGCGTTGAGCATCATCATCCGAATTACAATTGTATTCTGTCATGGCCCACTTATATTGCTTTCCATTCATTTTTTTCGTAACAAATGCCTTCAGTTCATTCAGTTTCGGCTCTATATCAAACAACCTGTTTTCATGATAATACCAGTGAATCGAAATCATATCAATATGTTCTCCACATTCATCGAGGACATTATCCCACCACTTGTCTTCTCCTTTGGTTATTTTTTTCTCTGCCAGCATCTGTTTTCCCTCCTTCATCAACTTAGCTTTTCCCTCCTGATCGGCTTTTTCCATCTTTTCGTTAAAAGTGGCGAGAAACTGCTTGTCTGTTCTCTCTTTTGTTCCTACCATATTGATATCCCAATGACCGTTTGCACTGATGATGATATCCGGATTGACTTTTCTCATAGCCTCAGCATATTTAACAACCAAAGCTCCGTATTCACGAGCTGTCATCACGTGATGCCAGTAGGTTTCATTTCCAATTTCCCAGTAACGCACCTGGTAACCTTTATCTTTACAATATTGAACCCAATCGGCAGCATACCGGGCACCCTCTTCCACTTTCCCATCCAGAAACCACGACTGTGTATTGACGACCAGCATCGGCTCAGCGCCTACTTTCCGGCAAAACGCCATAAACTCCTCGAAATCAGATTCAGCTTCTCCGCTTTCATACGGAAACATAAAAGGATTATCCAGCGTAGCTGTTTTCCAGTGAAAATTATCCGCTACGGTTCCCCCCGGATAACGCAGTACGGGACAATTATTTTCTTTCAGTAATTGAGCTAACTTACCATCAGCAAGCGAAGCATCATCTTCTATCCAGTATAAAAAATTACTTCCCCAAAAATCTTTGCTGACAGGAGCTAATACTTTATCCCTCTCAACAACAACCCGTTCCGTTTTTTGAGAAAAAGCAACCAGAAACACTGAAAAATAAAACAATAAAAAAACGAATGATTTCCTCATAATAAATATATTAATGATTATTTAACACCTGCGCCTATAAAGCGCAATATAACAAATAAATGAGACCAAAACAAAAAAATGAAATTATATGCTTCACCCCTCTGTAGGCAACACAGCATTCGGCACACTTTCTTTTTTCTCATCTTCTACTGTCACACCATATATTGATAAGATTGTCTCCTTATTCAGACTGAATTCCGGATTAAATTCACCTGAATTCATGTAGTTAAGCAAACTCTTATACAACTGACGAGTGGCTGTGCGTTTGTCCATGTCTGTCTCAAAATCAACACTCGAAATCATCAGCTTGCCCCTGCCAACCTTACATTCAGCCAACAATGCCAGTTTCCTGTTCACCTTCCAGGAATCAATAGCCTGTAGCAAAGGCTGATATTCTTTGGGAAAAGCATTTTCAGCTCCATGTTCATCCAATATCATCGGTACGGAATACTTCAACACATCCCACCATTGCCAGTTGGTATGCATTTCGGTTGGAAATTGCCCGAAAACAGGATGCTCAGGATTACACAATATACTGTTACACATCGTTTCGCCTTCATTTAACCCAAATGCTGTCCAGTATATAGATGCGAAACAAGTGGGCAGATTCCCTTTAAGCTTCGAACGGTCGGTCAGCCACAAAACTTTTGCTCCCTGATTTAAATCTTTTATAACCTCATCATTCAGTTCACGAACTATTCTAACGTCTCCCGAGTAAGATTCAATATCATCGGGGAAGACCCAGAAACTCCACCTGTTCCTGATGTCGGTTCCTTCCATTTGTAGTGTGAATGTATACTTCGTTGGTGAATGGAGTTTACTTAAGTTCAGGGAAACTGTTCCTATATGCATGTTATTTTCTCTTGTGGGATAGTTCATCTTATTAAATTTGCCCTGATGAATTACCTTACCTGATTCATCTGTAATTTGATAGACTACCTGCTTTTGAAGAATGGGTTTCTCTGCAAAATTGTATAATTCAACTGTAGCCTGAAATGTATCTTTTTGTTGCAGAATCAACGAGGGTATACGCGCCAGTAGGACGGTTTCATTGCAAAATCGTGTAAATTCACTTCTTGTAACATGTTTCTTTACATCCCAGAAAGCATCAAAAACACCTACCGGCGCATGTCCCTGACCGGGAAAATCCTGCAGTGAAAGAGAATGAAAGCCGGCGATGTCTTTAGTACGCAAAACAGCTTCATACTCAGCTTTTAACAACTCAACCTGCCATTTACCTGTGGCTTCGGTAAATTGAGGAGCGAGCTTTGTCATTCCCCGTTCAGCCATAAGTGTTTTTTGAATATCCAATACACCCGGATACAAACTACCGGTATATTTTGGTATTTCATGTTCATAATCGGGAAATACACAATACTGCCCGATTTCGTGTGACAAAAAAGGTTTCGGAAACTCTCTGATAGCATCATTATAATCATATGCAGTATTCGGTTGCATATGAAACAATAAATTAGTCTCAGGTTTTGGAGGCCACCCCATGTGATGACGGACACGTTTTTTGTTTACACTGTGAGATACAGCAAAATCGAAACTATCCAACACTGGTCGTCCGTTGATCTTTCCGGAAACAAAACGGCGCGAATCCTGTTTTGCTTTCTCAATAAAACGAATCATAATCGCGGTATCCGCACGCAATTCGTTCCCCATGGCAAAAAACAACCAGGAAGCGTGGTTCCCGTATTGCCGGATCATTCTATCGGTTTCCTCGACAATAAACTGTTCCTGTTCAGGAGAAAGGATTACCCCCCATTCACTTGCTTCGGGCTGCAAATAAATCCCCACTTCATCGGCAGCGATAAATGCAGCTTTAGGCGGACACCAGGAATGAAACCTTACCATGTTATGCCCCCATGACTTATGCAAATAAAATATCTTCTTCCACCAGGCAACATCCATGGAAGGTAATCCATCCACCGGAAACTCTCCGCAATTCAGATTGCCCCTGATGGAAATTGTTTTGCCGTTCAGCATGAATCTGCGTCCGTTCAGTTCAGGTTTTCTGAAGGCGAAAGATGTTGAATATTGGTCTCCGGCACGGGAAGACTCCAGGGAAATATCCAACCTGTATAGCGCCGGGCTAAATTCATCCCAACATTGCATCTCCCCGGAAAAGGGATATTCGATTGTAAAAGTAGTCAAACCATGTGGGGTTACGGCAACATTTTTCGATGTACTTTTCTCTTTATAAGTATGTTTTGTGTTATACAACTCAGCGCCGAGTTTTATTTTCACGCTTTCCTGTTCATTTAAACGACTTCCAACTGTCAATTTAACTACCGCGACACCGCGGTCAACATCCGGAAAAACCTGCACTTCATCGATCCAGATCTTCTCTTTTACATCAATTTTCATCTCTCCGATAATTCCGTTCCAGGCCGCCATGGTTTGTTCCGACACACTATGCGGAATCCTCCCTACATCAACTATCGCCGAATTATCAATCCGGATAGCTATTTCATTCTCACCCTCTTCTATGAATGATGTAATATTATATTCATGTGCGGTACCCAGTCCCCGGTTGACACCCGCTTTTCGCCCGTTTATGTACAACGTACTTTCCCAGTGTACACGTTCCAGATAAAGAAAGAACTCTTTGTGTTCAACCGGATGTGGTATGTTAAAAGTACGTTTATACCACGCAGCGCCAACATAATGTTTAGCCGGTTGTAAAAAATCAAAAATCCTGACGTTTCCCGGTTGTCTGAACTGCTCGTACATAGGATGGTTGTGCCACAATGTTGATAAACCTCCCAGGTACCATTTCGTTTCAGGTGTCACATCATTACCAATACCCTGTGCATGAAGACATCCCGGCAAGATAACAGTCTCCTCAAAACCGGCAGTTAAAAACATTTCCTGTTGAGTTGTCTGTTTAGTCTCTTGTTTTACTTTCCAGGCTCCGGACAAATCAATTGTTTGCGCCATTGTGCTCTGGAACTGTCCCCAAAAGTGTAACAACACACACACAATAAATAAGCTTAATCCTTTTGCCATACTACCAAACTATTATTTGTTGAGCATTTTTTTCATTGTTTTTTCCTGTTGTTTCAATAAAAAAAAGTCCTGATTTACACTTATCAAAAGGAATGTAAAAATCATACCCTGAACATTGACCTTTTGCAATCGATTGTCAATACACATTTAACAATCATTAGCTTCCGATCCGATATAATCGCTCCTTTATCGGGGAACTTCTGTAAATTTACCTGGTGTAAATAATATTGAGACGTTCCGGAACTGAAGTTGCTGTAAGTAATGGAGATATCAGAAATAGTGAAACCGGAGTTAAATGATTTACACGCATTTTATCAATAGTAATAAATTAGAATTAAGCTTGCCAACTTAACTGATTATTGGATTAACAACAGCCATTAAATACACAGGAAACAAAGGTATTTGTTTTCAGCAGAACGTATGGCTCTTATTTAATCAAAATGTATCACTTTTTCGACAAAGTTAAACTGTAATAAAACACAGTATTTTGAATACAAGCTAATTATGTATGGCCTAATCAGAATTCAATTAGCGGTTTCATGATATCCCGGTCTTTACTTCAAAAATATCAGTATATTTGCATGGTAACATTTTTATCGAAATATTATGAAACAATATCCGGTTACAACCAACACGCATAGAAAAACAATCACATATCTTCTGTTGTTGTTTTCCATTCTGCATATCCATGCGACAAATTCATTTTTTTTTGAAAATATTTCTATTGAGAGAGGATTGTCGAGCCGGACCGTTTTTTCGATTACACAGGACCAAACTGGTTTTTTATGGATAGGTACTATCGACGGGTTGAACAGATTTGATGGCTACAATTTCAAGGTGTTCAAGAAAGATCCGTTTAACAAAAACAGCCTCAGCAACTCTACTATAAATTGTTGCTATAAAACAAAAGATAATACTTTATGGTTTGGCACCGACAAAGGACTAAACATCTATAATCCAACAAATGAAACATTTAGCATCCCAAAACCAAAAAATGACAAAAATGGAGAACTTGCTACCCAACGCATCAGGGTATTATATGAAGACACCAAAAACAATCTGTGGGTAGGCACACAAAACGGATTATTCAAATACAACAGAAAGGAGAACGTTATTGAACCATTTTTATTCAAACAGGCAAATAAAAATGGTCATCTCAACATCATCAGATCTATTTACGAAGATGAAGAGGGGTCTATGTGGATCGGCACTTTCGATGGATTGTTCAAACTCAATCCTCTTCAAAAAAATTCTGAACACTTTATTTTAAAACACAAAAACTCCTCCGGTTTACCGAACAACCTGATTACTTATATCTGTGGCTCGAACAATGACCCGACCTTCCTGTGGGTGGGAACGGAAACCGGCTTGTGTAAATTCAACAAAGCAGATTACAGTTTTGAGATTTTTCATGCCGATGACAAGCGAACAGGTCTGTCCAACAGCACAATCAAGCATATAGAACCACTAAACAGATTCGAGTTTTTATTGGCAACTGATTATGGATTAAATCTTTTTGATACCCGTACCAATACTGCTCGTGCTTTCTTTCACAATAAATACGATAATTTATCCATCTCTGACAATGTAGTTTGGGATATCTATAAAGATTCGTCGGGAATTGTATGGTTTGCAACACACAATGGAATTGCCAAACACAATACCCATCGCAAAAACTTTGAAATCAACACGGTTGATATAACGGTAGGAGAAGCAATCATCAACAGTATTGCAACTGACCCGGATAATGATTTGTGGTTTGCCACTTTCGATGGAATTATTCATAAAAATCCTGCTACAAATAAAACAAATCAATACTTGTTCGACTCAAAACTGAGTACCAACAAATACAGTAAACGTATTTATGTTGATAAAAAAGGAAATCTCTGGGCAGGAACCAACAATGGACTGATTTACTGGAACAGGAAAAAACAAAAATTTGAACGGGTAATTATTAAAGATGCTCCGTTATTGTTAAAATATATCTTCAGTATTACAGAAGATGAATATGGAAATATATGGACAAACGTAAACAACGGTCTTTGTAAAATCAGCCCAAACTGGAATCAATCTGGTGAATTGAGCGACTTTTCCTATAAGGTTATATTTGTTGATGATAAAATCATTCAAAATCAGAACAGCGAAATCTCCTGTATTTATAGTGATCAAAAAGGGATCATCTGGTTCGGCATTTCAAACGAAGGCTTGTATAATTATGATGTAACTAAGGATAAAATCTCCCACTTCCACTTTGATCCGGGAAACCCAAACAGTATAAACAGCAACTCCATTATCAGTATTTTCTCTGACACGAACCATACGGTATATGTGATTACTGACCGGGGACTTTGCAAATATAATAAACAATCAAATAATTTCAGTGAGATACATGTAGACAACTACTATCGTTATTCCCTTCAAAATGGCATTGCAGATCAGCAGGGCAATATCTGGCTGACATCATTCCTGCATCTGCTTTATTATAACGTAAAAAATCAAACCACCATTTCATTTGATTTTACACATGAACTGAGAAACAAGGGATTTGTAACAAATTCAATATTTAAAGACAAAAATGGCAAAATATACCTGGGAGGTTACGACCGGTATGTAACATTCATTCCCAGGAAAATCACTTCCTCAGTCATTGATTCTATTGTAAAACCAGCCTTGATTACTAATATAAGTGTTTTTGAGCAAGATGTGACCTGGGAAAAGAAGTCGAACAGGCATATTAATCCTGTTGAGACTGTAACATTAAAACACAATCAAAACTTCATCAAAATCCAATTCTCACTGCTCGACTATAGTTCTCCTTCCAACAACAAATACGCATACCTACTGGAAGGCGTTGATAAGCAATGGATTTACACCAGCGGTTCCCAAAATTACGCCTCCTACTCCAATCTTCCTCCCGGCAAATATACCTTTCAGCTTAAAGCTGCAAATCCTGACGGATTCTGGAGCAAAGATACAACACAGTTAAAAGTCGTGATTACACCTCCCTGGTGGTTGAGTTGGTGGGCGTATTCAATTTATACTATTGCAATCATCCTGTTGTTATTTTTCATATACAAAACTGCCCATTCTAAGTTTATACTGGCACAACAACTAAAACGGGAAAAACTCGAAAGGGAAAAAACAGAGGAAATAAACACAATCAAACTACGTTTCTTCACCAATATCTCTCACGAATTCAGGACACCGCTTACCCTCATCCTGGGACCAATAGAAACCCTGATGGAGAAGTTTACTGATAGCTCTGTACAGGAACAGCTGAATATCATGAAAACAAATGCAGAAAGACTGTTAAGGTTGATTAATCAAATCATGGATTTCAGAAAGATTGAAAATAAAAAAATGGAATTAAACCTGATTAACCTTGACATTATTTCATTTACCAAATCAATTTACAGCATGTTTAAAGAACATGCTGCAAAACGTAACATCGAATATGTATTCGATAGTTCATGCCATGTTTGTGTTATGTCCTTCGATAACGATAAAATTGAGAAGGTACTCTATAATTTACTATCTAATGCATTCAAATTCACCCCTGACAATGGTTATATTAACGTCTCAGTCAATCGCGTAACGAAAGATAAAAAGGAGTATATTGAATTCGAAATCACTGATAATGGCATAGGAATTCAGGACAATGAAAAACAACTTATTTTTGAAAGGTTCCATCAGGTCAAAGGCAATCCAGCTGGTAACACAGAAGGTACCGGGATTGGCTTAACTTTATCAAAAGAATTTATTGAACTACATGACGGCGAGATATTTGTCAAAAACAACACGCACCGGGGCTCTGTCTTTGTTGTTCTGCTACCCATTGTTAACGAAGAAATTAATCCTGTTGAGGAGGATGTTGATACAGAACAAGAACAGGTATATCAAAGTTCTGCAAAGGAAAAAGCAAAGTTATTAATCATCGAGGATAATGTGGAAATGCGGACTTATCTCCGGAGGAACCTGGAAGATTGTTATGAAATATTCGAAGCATCGGATGGAGTTGAAGGAATGGAAAGTATACAGAAAAATATTCCGGATATCATCGTTTCCGACTTAATGATGCCCAATATGAATGGATTGGAACTTTGTGAAAAAGTTAAATCGAATATGGTTACCAGTCACATACCACTGATTATCTTAACTGCAAAAGTGAATGAAGAAACTGCTTATGAAGGTTTCTCGTTTGGGGCAGATGATTACATCACAAAACCTTTCAGCATGAAACTGCTGAAAATCCGCATTGAGAAACTCATAGAAAAAAACGAAAAACTAAGAGAGCATTTCAGACTGAGTATGCTGGCTAACCCTCAACATATTCCGGTAGAATCAAGCAATGAAAAATTCATCCAGCTACTGGTCAAAGCAATCGACAAACACATTGACAATTATGATCTCAATATAGAATTATTGTGCCAGCAACTCAACATTACGCATCAACAGGTGTATCGGAAAATCAAGGCACTTACCGGACAAACCGTGAATGAATTTATCCGGACTGTTCGTTTAAAAAGAGCTGCACAGCTATTGAGTGAATCTGACCTGAATATTTCTGAAATCATGTATAGCGTAGGATTCTCAAACCGTTCCTATTTTTCTAAATGCTTCGCCGAAGAATTCCACATGACCCCGAAAGAGTATCGGCAAAACAACAAACAACAATCATCCTAAACAATTCGGGCTGCATTATTTATATTTTTGATTTTTTCAACACAAAATTTGTTAATCTGAGCAATTATAGTATATTCGCACAGCTTTAACTGAATCAATATGTCGAAAAAAATCTCCAAAACCAAGAAAATGCTGATTGAAGTCGCCCGCGACTTGTTTGCCACCCACGGTAAGCGTAATATTACCATGAATGATATTGCAGAAGCATCTAAAAAAGGGAGACGTACGCTTTATACTTATTTCAATAATAAAGAAGAAATCTTTAAGGCAGTTATCGACAAAGAACTTACTTTCCTGTTGGAAGAACTAACCAGGGTTTCACAAGAGGCCTATGCTCCCGACACCAAACTGCGGAACATTGCCATCACGCACCTGGATGCAGTCAAATATATTGTGAACCGCAACGGCTCGCTTAGCGCCGACTTCTTTCGTGATATTTATGAAGTAGAACGTGCCCGGAGAAAAATCGACATGGCTGAAATCAAAATGATTCGGGATATTCTTGAAGAAGGGATTGAGCAAAAAATCTTCAAAAAAATGGATTTGGATTTGTCTTCTGTGGTTGTATTTCATGCCATCAAAGGCCTGGAAGTACCTTATATCCGCAAAACGCTCACTAAGGCTTTTGAAGAAAACAAATACAACATC
The DNA here is from genome assembly GCA_022708505.1 of Bacteroidota bacterium. GTDB lineage: Bacteria > Bacteroidota > Bacteroidia > Bacteroidales > Paludibacteraceae > Paludibacter. Next base: position 21,816 of record JAKIYP010000008.1, on the reverse strand, counting down.
ATCGAGTTTATCTTCAACGGTATCAAAACAGAAAAGTCCCCTTACAACAATTGACTCCCAGGCTCGCTATCCTTGTAGCCTGATTGTAACATCTTCTTCTCATATCTGAAATACACGTTTCGTAGTTTTGCAGCAAAATTTCAAACACGATACTGCAATGACGAAAGGTCAATTTCTTTATTTATCTATCATCCTGTTTTTCTTTTCAATTTTTTTTTCTGTGCAGGCTCAGTCTGTAATCAGGGGAACTGTCACCGACCGGAAATACAACGAACCGCTCACCGGCGCCGCCATCCTGGTTGAAGGAACCACGACGGGTACCACCGCGGATATTGACGGTAATTTTGAAATTAAAGTTGCACCCGGGAAATACACCCTGATTGTTTCTTACGTTTCCTATACTACACGAAAAATTACCGATGTAACTGTTTCGAAGAATCAACCTGTGATACTTAATATTGATATGGAAGAAGCTTCCATGGAACTTGAAAGCGTACAGGTGGTGGCCAGGATGAAAACCGACACCGACCTGTCAATGATCAGGAGTGTACGGACTTCGCTTCAGGTAGTTAGCGGCATCTCATCTCAACAAATAGGACGAACACTCGACCGGGATGCTTCTGAAGTCGTAAAAAGGGTACCCGGCGTAACTATTCAGGATAATCGGTTCATCATTGTCAGGGGATTAAACCAACGCTATAACAACGTTTGGCTTAACAATGCCGCAACACCCAGTAGTGAGACGGATGTTAAGGCTTTTTCCTTTGATGCCATACCCAGCAATATGATTGATAATCTATTGATATACAAAACCGGCGCGGCAGAGCATGCTGCTGAAGCTACCGGTGGATTCATCAAAATTACAACCAAAAACATTCCCGATGATGATTTTATGCAGGTAGAATACGGGATTGCCTATAATGATGTAACCACTTTTAAAGAAATACTATTGCCTGATTTAATGCCAATGGATTTATTGGGTCTTGGTTCGCTCTCCCGTGCTTTGCCAGCTGATTTTCCGGCCAACCTGAATGAAATCTCCCTAACCAAACGGGATGCTGCCGCATTACAATTGCCGTCCCGGTGGGTTGCTCAACCACTCATTGCACTTCCCAATCAGAAACTTTCGTTTTCAATGGGTAAGAAATGGAATTTAGACCTTGGCGCCCGAATCGGGACCATGACATCGGTAAGCTATAGCAATTCTTACAGCACCCGCGACAACATGTTGAATTACATGTACGAAAGATATGATGAAGTAAATGACACACCTATCTATTTGTATCGGTATACATCAGATATCTATTCCCGTGACTTTAAAATTGGCATACTACACAATTGGTTCTATCAAAATGCGGAAGGAACAAGGTTGGAATTTAAAAACCTGTTAAACCAGATTGGCATCGATAAAACAGCCAATGCTGAAGGATGGAACAACTACAGGATGAGTAATTTTAAATATTTCAGCAATCAGTATTCTTCACGTACTACCTATTCTGGTCAGTTTAGCGGCAATCACAAGATTAAGAATCTCGATGGCAACCTGTTAGACTGGAATATCGGTTTGGCCTATGCCAACCGGATAGAGCCCGACCGTCAAAACCGCAGCAACAAGGAAGTATCTCCCGGCGTATACCAGTATGTCCTGCCCGACGTACCCAGCATCAACGAACTGGGTCGTTTGTATATGACTAACCACGAATATGTACTTACCGCTGCGCTGAACCGGGAAAAGAAATTCAACCTGATCGGCCAGCAATCCACTGCAAAAGCCGGACTTTACAACGAATTCAAAACCAGGAATTTCAGGGAAAGGAGTATCACCTACCGGAATGCTTACGGCAACCTGAGTACAGCCGAAATCAACCAGTTACCTTTTGAATCGCTGTTTACAGAACCTTATCTGGGTGCCGGCAAAGTAATCAGTGCCGACGAACAAACCAATATTGCCAACGCGTATACAGCCCAAAACTGGTTATCGGCAGGTTACCTCGCGCTTGTTTTGCCCATAGGTAATTTCAATATCAACGCGGGAGTAAGAGCTGAGTTCAACCGCCTTATGCTACAGGGATATTATCATGCGAGCGCCCCTGTCAGTGTCGACAACCCGGCAATTGATTTCTTCCCTTCACTGAACACTTCTTATAATCTTAACGAAAAAAATTTACTCAGGATTGCATATTCCCGCAGCATCAACCGACCGGAGTTCAGGGAAATAGCCCCGATAACCTATTACGACTTTACCGAGAAAAATTCGGTAGTCGGTAACCCTGGTCTACAGGTTGCAAGCATTCAAAACGTCGATTTACGTTTTGAACACTACCCTACTCCCGGCGAAACATTTACCTTAGCTGCATTTTACAAGCACTTCAGAAACCCGATAGAAATGGTCAGTATCGGTCAGGGTTCTCTCTTCTCGTTCGACAATGCCAAAGGCGCCACCAATATCGGAATCGAACTCGAACTAAAGAAATCACTTGCATTTATGGGATTAAAAGACATGAATATTAACCTGAATGCTTCTTTAATCTCCAGCATGGTTGAGTTTGAAGAACAGGAAACCGAGCGTAACCGGGCTTTACAGGGTCAGTCGCCCTATGTAGTCAATGTTGGTTTATATTACCAACCGGAAGATAAAGGTTTGTCTGCTTCTCTCATGTATAACGTAACCGGGAAAAGAATTCTGGTTGCCGCACAACTAAACCAGGGCGTAGTAGAAGTCCCCGATATTTACGAAATGCCCCGTCATGTCATCGACTTTACTTTCAACAAGAAACTGGGAAAGCAAATTGAACTCAAATTCGGCATTAAAGATCTGCTGGCGCAGGATCACCTCACACAGCAGGTCTATGAATACCAGCAAGATGATACAGCACACACAATTACGCTTATCAACAAACGCTACAACACAGGTAGAACATGGTCGCTGGGAATTAACTGGACGTTGAAATAATTTTACTTTGTTACACACTCTACATATTTTTGTAACATTTTTGTAACATGTATTTCATTCCTTTGCACCGAAAACAAGAATCACAGTTTAATCAATAAATTAATTCGGATGGATAGCATTTACATTGTCATTGTAATCGTTTTACTGGCACTTGCGGCACTCGACCTGGTGGTTGGTGTAGCTAACGACGCCGTGAACTTCCTGAATTCCAGCGTCGGTTCCAGAGTCGCACCTTTATGGGTCATTCTCACCGTCGCCTCGGTCGGCGTAATTCTGGGATCATTCTTCTCCACCGGCATGATGGAAATTGCCCGAAGCGGGGTGTTTTACCCTGAAAAATTTACCTTTGCCAGTATCATGATGCTCTTTTTAGCCGTAATGATTACCGATGTAATACTTTTAGATGTTTTCAACACCTTCGGCCTACCTACCTCTACAACCGTATCGCTTGTTTTCGAATTACTCGGAGCCGCCGTAGCTGTTTCCCTGTTCACCATCTGGCAGAACAACGAGGTTGTCGATCTGACGCAATATATCAACACCGGCAAAGCGCTTAAAATCATCTCCGGCATTTTTGTCTCGGTTTTAATTTCCTTTGCTGTAGGTTCGGTGGTTATGTATATTTCCCGCATCATTTTCTCTTTTAATTATCACAAGTCATTTCAATATGTCGGCGCCATCTGGGGAGGCATCGCCCTTACGGCTATTGCCTATTTTGCTATCCTGAAAGGACTGAAAAGCACAACCCTGATTTCCAAAGAAAACATTCAATACCTCAATGATCATACAGCAATCATCCTGCTGTACACATTCCTGGGCATGACCGGGCTGATGGCTTTACTTCAGCATCTTTTCAAGGTGAAAATTTTGAAAGTTATCATTTTAACGGGGACAGCTGCCCTTGCATTATCGTTTGCAGGAAATGACCTGGTAAACTTTATTGGCGTGTTCATGGCCGGACTGAGTTCATATCAGTTTGCCGGAGAATTTGTAGCACAGGGCGGTAACATAGATAATTTATACATGGGACGACTGTCTGAAGCTGTAAATGTCGATTGGCGGTTCCTGTTAGGTTCAGGAGTTGTTATGGTACTGGCATTATGGTTCAACAAAAAATCCCGCTCCGTAACCAAGACAGAAGTAAATCTTTCCCGACAGGGAGAAGGACTTGAACAATTCTCTTCAACCAGTGCCTCCCGTTCATTGGTCAGAAATGCACTAAATATTGGTAAGTTTGTCAATTACATTACTCCGCAAAAGGTCAAGAACTTTATCGAAAGTCGCTTCAAACCCCTTGAAAAGAAAGAACCAAACGATCCGTCCTTCGACCTTATCCGGGCTTCGGTCAACCTGACCGTCGCAGCCATGCTTATTTCACTCGGGACGTCATTAAAACTACCTTTGTCAACTACATATGTAACATTCATGGTGGCCATGGGTACTTCACTGGCCGATCGGGCCTGGGGGCGTGAAAGTGCGGTGTACCGGATTACCGGCGTGTTAACAGTTATCAGCGGATGGTTTCTTACGGCTGTAGCTGCATTTACAGCTTCTGCAACCGTTGCGTTTCTTTTGATGTATGGTGGTATATATGCTATCATCGGATTACTCATTCTTGTTGTATTCCTGATTATCCAATTTACCTTAGTGCACAAGAAAAGAGTTGCAAAAGAAGAAGCCAAAGAAACGACTCTAGAAATCAAAAACGAAACAGACCTAATTCATGTTTGTTCCAATGAGATGGAAGAAGCTATTGAGACCACAATCAGGATTTACAGAGAGACTTTGGACGGACTGTTTAATGAAGACAGAAAGAAACTCAATCAACTAAATAAAGAAGCTGATTTATTGTATCGTAAATACAAAAACCGCCGTCATTATGAGGTTGTACCAACCCTTAAACGTCTTGAAAGCGCTCCGGTTGAGGTAGGACAATTTTACATTCAGGTAATAGATTATTTCTACGAAATATCCAAATCCCTGAAAGTAATGACTGAATCAAGCTTTAAGTACATCAACGATAACCACGAGGGATTCACAAAAGAACAAATCAACGACCTCACCAGGCTTAGCGAACAGGTCATTGAAGTCGCCTCTGATTTCGTATCGATGATTCAGTCGTGGGATTATTCCCGATTCGACAATCTACTCGAAAAGAGACATCTCATTGCCGACTACTATGCGCTGGCCACCCGAAATCAAATCAAAAGGGCAAAATCCAAAGATTCCGGAACACGCAACAGTATCCTGTTCCTCAGCTTACTGAACGAAACAAAAATCATTGCTCTACAATCAGGCAACCTGATGAAATCACAGAAAAGATTGGTAAAAATGAAACAATAAAAGGAATTATCACAACCACTTTAGTTCCTTATACCCCAAAGCACTTAACCGGATGGCTTCAGCCAATCCGGTTTTTGCTTTCCATCCCGTTTCAGCTGTCAACAATTCGCTTGTACAAACAAATGACGAGGTGGTCATTTGCTTATATTGCCGGTAATCATAGAAATTGGGAACCCGGAACACATAAGATATGGCTGTGGATAAAACCATAATCAACCATATCAATGCTTTCGGGATACGCACAATCAATGCTTTTTTCTCTAAAGAAGCTGCAATCTCCCTGATTATATCATGGTTGGTAATTACATCATCAGCAGTAGTAAAGTACAATTTATGCTCTTCACTTATTTCTTTCGACATGATGTAAATGGCTTCCACCAAATCACCAACATAAATATAACTTAATAACTGAACCTTACCCGATGGAAGCGGAGCAAAACCCCTGTTTACCATTTTAAAAAGCGTCAGCATAGCCGGATCACCGGGCCCGATTACCGCGGGTGGACGAAAGGCTGTTGTTGGAAATGGTTGCGACTTCAGCAACTGCTCTGCCCTGAGTTTGGCTAAACCGTAGGGTTCAATCGGAGCCGCTTTGTCCGACTCCCGTAAATTCAGGCTGTTTCTGTTAGGTCCGGCTGCAGCAAGCGATGAAGCCAGGATAAAACGTTTCGGCTTCCACTGCTGCCTGTTCAGGCAATCGAGCAGATGAAGCACGGGTTCATAATTCATACGCTCATAATCTTTGCTGTTACGACCCGTGGTCACACCTGCAAGGTGTATCACGACATCTACTTCGGGTAAAATCAAATCTGCACGTTCAAAAATCTCTACCCCTCCTTTGATTTCTTTCAACCTACCCAACAGATCAGATGGAATTTTTCCGGGGTTCCTAACCAATCCGAATACTTCATGCCCTTCAGCAATTAACTTCCTGCAAAGATGAATTCCAATAAAGCCGGTACAACCGGTAATAAAATAGCGCATAATGAGTTATAAAATTAAAACACAAGACATTTCAGCAAAATAAGCTATTGCAAAGATAAAAAATATTTAAAAAACACGTTTTAAATAAGACATTATTCCGTTGCAATTCTTACAATTATTAATTACGCAATTATCATCTGAAATATTGTTAACACAACTCTAAAATGAAGTTAATTTCCATACTAATTTAATATCTTTGTATTCAATTAAATGAAAAAAATATTTGAAAGTATTTACCTGTTTTAATAACAATTTTACCGGTTACTTTACAATGAAAAAAAGAGGTTTAACATCACAAAACGTAATCTACAGTTTAACTGTATTGATTGTCGTATTGCTAAGCGGTTGTGAATCGTTTATTGATGCTCGTTTCCTAACCAACATTGCAACAAAACCCATTTCAAACATTACCATTGAGTCAGCCCAATCGGGAGGTAGCATACGCACATCTGTAAACACAGGCGGAAGCATCAAGAACAGGGCCGAAGGAACCATTACAGGACGTGGTGTGTGCTGGAGCACCTCTCCAAACCCGACTATCAACGACAACCATACAAACGACGGAATGGGCGCCGGGAATTTCATTTCCAGTATTACAGGTCTTGAACCCAATTTGAGATATTATGTTAGGGCTTATGCAATCAATGAGCACGGAATCATATATGGAGACGAAGTAGCTTTTTCAACTTATGTACCAGAAATTTCGACAGTATCCATTCCGGCAGGGACATTTGTTATGGGAAGTCCGGGTACAGAGCCGGGACGAAGCAATGATGAAACCCAGCATACGGTGACATTGAGTGCCTTTAAACTCAGCAAATATGAAATCACCAATGAGCAATTTGCACTATTTCTGAATACAAATAACGTCAAGGGTAACGGAAAATTCAGCACAGGAAGATATCCGGATCAGGTATTAATTCTTGCTGAATCCAGGATAGGACTCACATTCAATCCTACCACAGGATGGATTCCGGTAAGCGGCATGGAAAATCATCCAGTTATCAATGTAACATGGTATGGCGCAGATGAATTTGCCCGTTACGCAGGAGGAAGACTTCCTACTGAAGCAGAATGGGAATATGCATGTAGAGCCGGCACTACAACACCTTTTAACACAGGGACTTGTATAAGTAACACCGAGGCAAATTATGATTGGAGATACCCTTATGGAAGTTGTAAAAATACAATAATTAACACACCTTCTGGTAACACCGTAATAGTAGGCTCCTATCCACCTAATGCTTGGGGCTTATATGACATGCATGGGAATGTGTGGGAATGGTGTAGTGATTGGTATGCAGATTATCCTACCAATGCACAAGACAACCCTCAAGGTCCATCTTTAGGTACTCTTAAGGTTTTGCGAGGAGGAAGTTGGTACTTAAATGCTTTTTATATGCGTTCTGCCTTACGTAGAAACGCATTCCCCGACAGTTATCACAGCACAAGAGGCTTCCGTGTTGCTTACAGCAACTAATTCAGTTTTTCTTTAATGAGAAAATATAGTTCAGTCCGCCTGTACTGATATTTTTTGCCGTGATGGTTCCGCCATGGTGGATTACTGCATTCTTAACGATAGCAAGCCCCAGGCCAGTTCCACCCATTTTACGGCTTCGTCCCTTATCCACCCGGTAAAATCTTTCGAAAATACGAACCAAATGTTCTTCGGGTACACCGTTTCCGTTATCAGAAAAAGAAAAATAATAAAACTGTTCATCTTCCCTATAACAACTCATTTCCAGGGTTATATTCGTTCCGGCATAAGCCAGAGCATTATCAGTCAAATTTCTGAAAATAGAATAGATCAGTGAGCGGTTCCCCATGATCTTTAATTCATCAGGAAAATTATTTATCACCTTAAAACGTTTAGCCTCAAGTTGTAGATGCACATCATTCAACACATCTTTTACAATTTCAGCAATATCTACAATTTCTTTCTCAAACAGTGCTGTACTTTCTTCTATTTTATTCAAGGTTGAAATATCTTGTAACAAAGCTGTTAAACGCTGCGCCTGCTGAAAGGAGCGTTCAATAAAAAACCGTTGTCTTTCCGGAGTAAGATCTGGATTGCTGACAATACTTTCCATATATCCAAGTATACTGCTGACCGGAGTTTTCAACTCGTGAGAAATATTTTGAGTCAAATGTCGTTTCAACCGGTTTTCCTGTTCCTGAGCGGTAATGTCGTTTATCGAAATTTCAAAAGTTTCATCTTTAAACACAATACATTGAATTAAAAAAACTTTACCGCTTTTCTCAATGGTAATCCGTTTGCGGTTCAATTCTTTACTTCGCAACCCTTCATCAACAAAAGCATTAATTTCAGCTAATTCAGGAATCAGAAACAATGCTTCAACCGAGTAGAGATTTGTGTCGGTCAGGATTCTGGAATACAATATAAAGTGTGAATTGACCAGAATTTCTTTTTTTTCATCAGAAAATATCCCCAACCCTTCCTGCGATATCTGAAGATGCTGAATCAGCTTCTCACGCTCTTTTTTTACCTGCGATTTAGTTTTCCAGAGTTTTTTATACGTTTTTACGATATTACTGCTGATTTGTCCCAACTCATCTTCCGGGAAAACAATTTCCGAATCGACAGCTTTTTCATTCTCAATACTGGAAAGAAATAGCTGAAGGCGATCGATAGAACGTGTTATACGCTTGGAAATAACAGACAACATCAGAGAAGCCAACAACAGCACCAGAACCATAAAGTACAGGAAATGCATATTAGCTTTCAGCATCACAATCAGTCCTATGTTATAAGGCAAAGCACTGCGCACATAAAAATGATCAAATTTATGCGCTAAATAGTAAAAATCGATATTAGTTGATGTCGATTTTCGTATAGATACCCCTTTACCTAAAGGATCGACCATGGCTTCGGCAATTTCAGGCCGGTCAATATGATTCTCAAGTTGACTGACATCCGGCACATAAGAATCGTACATAACACCACCATCGGGCGCTATGACTGTCACCCTGAGGTTACTGTCGGGAAAGACCTGTAAAAAAGAAGACAGAGACTTTGTGTCCCATGGATTCAATTCGATGAATTTATAAATTGTTTGGTTATAAGTCGACAACAGTTGATCCAGTTGCTCCGTACGAAACGCCTTTTCCCGCTGATACTGGAAAAATCCGACCACAATCATCAGGATAAAAAAGGTCGAGAAAAAATACAAAAACAACCTCCTGTTCAGTTTCATACATTTAATTTTCATTCGTGTCTTCCGATAAAATTTTACCGGACAAACATCTCAATCTTTTTCAGCTTTCAAAACAGTAACCATACCCCAGACGAGTTACTATGTTTTTTCCGTACTGGCCTACTTTCTTTCTCAAACGGGTTATATTTACATCTATTGTACGGTCGAGTACAATTACATCTTCCGTCCAGACGCGTGATAAAATTTCATCACGTGTAAAAACCCGGTTACGGTACTCCAGAAACAACCTCAAAATTTCGAACTCTTTCTTGGTAAATTGTACTTCTTCCCCATCAACGACCACCTTTTTATTACCCAGATTCATAACTAAGCCATCATACATCAGCAACTTGTCTTCCGGTTTTTCTTCTTCAGGTACAGCATACCTGCGAATCACAGCTTTTACCCTTGCCACAACTTCTCTTATGGAAAAAGGTTTAGGGATATAATCATCGGCACCGATATTAAATCCGGTCAACTTGTCATTCTCAGTATCCCGGGCAGTAAGGAAGATGATCGGAATCTTGGCTGTTTGGGAGTTGTCGCGCAACAAACGGGCCATTTTAAACCCTGACATTTCGCCCATCATCACATCCAGTAATATCAGATGAAAGGATGAAACATCCAGTTTTAAGGCTTCTTCTGCACTGTATGCAACTTCTACGACATAACCTTCTGTCTCAAGGTTGAACTGAAGAATCTCACATAAATCTTCTTCATCATCTACAACTAAAATACGGTAAGGATTCATATTGAAAAATTAATCGTGAATAAATAACCGTTACAAATTTAGTTCGTTAATATTTCGACAACATGTAATAGATATTACATTCATATTACAAATGTACATGATTTTCTATGATTATCAATACAATACTGAGAAACAGCAATACCAACCACAACAAAAAAGGCTGTTTCGTTCTTTTCACGAAACAGCCTCAATTAAATTAAATATAATATCTTAACGCTGACTAAGCTGAATTTCAAGCGGTTTGTTTTTATTGGTATCTACTGTTATAGTTTGATCCTGATAAGAGATCATGCTTATTTTAACTTCATATTTTCCTTTCGAGATATTGTTAAATGTGAAGTTTCCATCAAAATCCGTATACACTTTTTGTCCGTCAACATACACAGCAACACCTGCCAGACTTTCATTAGTTTGCTTATCGAGTACCACGCCATGCAATTTACTTCCTGAAGCAGCAACCTCAACAAGCATATCCTGTTCAATTTTTCCTTTTGCGTTGCTATTGCTGAATGCCAACAATGTCGCGATAACCAATAGAATTACTTTTTTCATTTTGATATGTTTTGTATCGTTGTTTTACATTTTTACGATACAAAAATAAGGCGACATTATTACAAAAATGTGACAGAGTTTATACAATAATGTGAAATAAACCATTGTAGAGACGCACGGCCATGCGTCTCTACAAATTTAATATTGTTTTTCGGAGATTAATTTACCTTTTTCATCCCACATATACCAGATGCCGGATTTTTTTCCGTTACTGTATTGCATTTCATAGCGCATAATGCCGGTATCATCCCACACGTGCCAGGTACCATGTTTTTTGTTGTTTCGGTATTCCGCTTCTGCTATCAGCATACCTGTTTCGTTATAGGTTCTCCAGATGCCATGAAACTCACCATTGCGGTATGCCCTCACTTCATTCGGACGACCATTCGGGAAATAAACAATGTAAGCCCCTTCGGGTTTCCCGTCGCGGATGTTCATTTCCACTTTCAATGCTCCATTTTCATAAAACTCTTTATATTCACCACTATATAATTTTGTTTGTGTAGCATCGGTAAAGAAAATGCCATTGCTGATTACTATGGATTTTTGCTGGGCAAAGAGGGCTGATACGGTTAACAGCAAGATAAGAATTGGTACTTTTTTCATATAAATTGTTTTAACTATGCAAACCTGTCAGGTTTTACTAACCTGACAGGTTTATTGATTGATTACAATATTTGAAACGCTCACTAATATTTAACGATAATCGGCATTTTGCGGATCAAAATTCACCCAGGCTTCTTTTGTCCAGTCGGTTGCACCGAAAGCACCTTTGTAAGTTGCTGTTTTATCAAAGAAAACATTTTGCAACTTAGCATGAGCAAAAGCTCCGGTATTTAACAGCGGAGAACCGGTTTCCGGCAGGAAAGAAGATGGAATCGCTTCGCTACCCTCTTTCGATGCATTGAAGAATGAATTTGAGATTTTTGCATCTGCCACAGTGGCTATGATTGAATTATTGAAAGCCTGCGTGTTAAAGAAAGCAGTAGCATTCTCGTCCGTCACACCGGCAGCACCTGCAAGCGCTTTGCCCTTGATACCTACAACAGCTATATTCTGTAAAGCCATATCACCATTTGTAGCATTTGTATAAGTGGTAGTTGCATCGAGCAACAATCCTGTGTGCCATCCGGCAAATACCGAGTTAAAGATGGAGATAGATGTATTACGACGCAAATGCATGGCTGCACCATAGTTGGCATTCACATTTTTATCACTTGTGGTTTTCAGTGGACCAATAACTGTCATGTTAGAAAAAACAGCTGATGTTTTCGGGGAAGCTGCCGATCCACTGCCATCATTATCCGATTCAAAACCATTGGATGCCGATACGTCGGCCACACGGGGATTCCGTACGCTCAGTCCAAACTGCACATTACCGGAATAACCGAAATCCACATCCCAATCGTCGTCAAGTCCGAGATAAGCAATCAGGTATTTGGCATTCACGTTGCCACCGAACCACTCGAATGAATCGTCGCCACCATAAGAAACCTGAACATGAGAAATCTCCGTTCCTTTTCCCACAGCACACATCGTCAAACCGTTCGTTTCTTTATCAGGTTGCAAAGCTATACCCGAGAATTCGATACGCACATATTTCAGCACTCCTGAATTGTCATTTTCATTTCTTTCCGGAATTGCAGCCGTTCCATACTCAACCGGATTCGACAACCCTTCAACTGTCGCGTTAGACTGATTAACCGGTGCTTTTCCAACCAGGATTAAACCACCCCAGTCACCTGCGGCCCTTTCGCCCGGCTTCATGCGCGAAGCAAACACAATGGGTTGACTTGGAGTACCTTCTGCAAATATTTGTCCACCAGGCACAACAACCAACGTACCTTTCGTTTTCTTATCGCCTTTAATAATAGTTCCCGGCTCGATATTCAATACACCCTCCACGTTGATTTGTCCGATCAGGATATAAACAGAATCTTTCACGAAATTACGGGTACCGGTAATCTTTGTTTTGATAATAGCCTCATAAGGGTTTTCTTTCAAATCGGCATCCGGATCCACTTTTTCTTCACACGAAGAAAATACGGTGATTGCACTCAGCAATACAACAGCAAAATTCAGCAATAATTTTCTCATTTTTGTTTCAAATTAATTTTTTGACATGAAATATCGCTGCAAAAGTATAAGGGGTGCATTACAAAGGTGTTTCGAAAATGTGAGGAAAGTGTTTTATTTAATCAACGCCGAACTTAGAGTTTCTTGCTGGCTGCTTAAAGTATAATTTATGTTAATAATATTGCTTGAATGATACTTTATTACGAACTTTTCGTAATATTGCGACACATTCGTAATTCATTAAATAAAAACGAAATAACATTCAATCATAGACATGGAAAAACTCACTCATCAGGAAGAAGAAATGATGTTAATCATTTTTCAGCACGGCAAAGGATTCATCAAAGATTTCCTTGACAGGATGCCCGAACCCCGTCCGCCCTACACCACGGTAGCATCCATCGTAAAGAATTTAAAGCGAAAAGGCTATCTCACGGCAAAAGCTTACGGTAACACTTACGAATACAGTCCCACCCTGGAGGAAAGCGAGTACAAATCAAAATATCTTTCAGGTGTTGTCCGGAATTATTTTGAGAACTCCTACAAAGAAATGGTTAGTTTCTTTGTCGAAAAACAAAAAATATCAGCAGAGGAATTAAAAGAAATCATACAATTAATTGAGAAGAAATGAGTACCCTGATGATTTATTTTATCAAAGTAAACATCGCGATAGCCCTGTTTTACTCGTTTTACCTGTTATTTTTTGCCGGCGACACGCTTTGGAAATTACGGAGGATGTATTTAGCGGGGAGTGTGTTGATTTCATTTACATACCCACTTTTAACTATCACGGAATGGATGAAACAAAGTTTACCTCTACAAGAGATGATTAGCAATTATAGCATCCTGTTAAAGGAAATCACCATTACAGCAAAAGAATCATCAGCATACAATTTCACAACATTCTTTTATTTGTTGTATGCATCGGTTTCAGTGTTCCTTCTCATCAGGTTAGTTGTACAATTAATCTCTGTTTTCAGCATACATTTACAAAGTAAGAAAGCATGGATTGGGCAAACAGAAATCAGGCAACTGGACAAAATAATTGCTCCATTTTCATTTTTCAATAAGATATATCTAAATCCTTCCATGCACACTTCGAGTGAGCTCAAAGAAATACTGGCTCATGAACACACACACGTACGACAATTACACAGTTTCGATGTAATGATTGGAGAATTGATGACGATTATCTGTTGGATAAACCCGGCAGCCTGGCTTTTGAAACGGGAAATCAGACAAAATCTTGAATTTTTAGCTGACAATCAGGTTATAGAATCAGGTTTTGATGCCAAAAATTATCAATACCACCTGATACGTTTAGCGTATCAAACACCGGAAATCAAACTCACAAACAACTTTAATGTTTCACCCTTAAAAAAAAGAATTACCATGATGAATCAGAAAAAAACGCCGAAAACAGGCATGCTGAAATACCTGTTGATTGTACCACTCGTATCGGCGCTCATAATTTCGAGCAATGCGGAAAGCATGTTAAACTCAGCCGGAAAAGCTGTTAACGAACAGACACCACCACCGCCACCGCCACCGCCTGTTGGTGAAATCAGCGACCAGGATGTTATATTCATGGTTGTTGAAAAAATGCCACAATATCCCGGAGGTGACGAAGAACTATTTAAGTATTTAGCTACTAACATCAAATACCCATCCGATGCCAAAGAGCAAAATATTGAAGGTCGGGTAATCTGTCAGTTCGTTATTAACCGTGACGGATCAGTTTCCGAAGTCGTGGTTGTAAGAAGCATTGCACCCTCATTAGATGCCGAAGCCGTTCGTGTAATCAGTGCCATGCCCAACTGGACACCAGGTGAACAACGTGGCCAAACAGTCCGGGTAAAATACACACTTCCAATCAATTTCAAATTGGATGGTGAGAAAAAAGGTTGAAAATACGAACAACAAATCCTACCTTCTCACCACCTTTCCGGTGGCAGTTCCTTTATCCGAGTTCAGACGGATAAAATAAACACCGGATGCGTATGTCGACAAATCGATTTCCTTTTCGTTTACGATTGTGTTGAGCAACTGTCCCTGTGTATTGTAAACCTGTATATTATGCTGATAAGTATTTGTTGTGACATACACCCTATCCGATGTTACGGTCGGATACAGGAAGTTAGAATTGGTATCTTCTGACGGATTATCAATACCTGGTGGGAATGTAATCACCCTGTCGGCAAACATCAGTACCTGTCCTTTGGGAACCGTAACAGTCATGCTGGTATTGGTTACATTGACCGGTTCGCCTGTCAGCACATTATACCAAAGACCTGTTTTAGAGAAATTCGGGGAAGCCGTGATGGAAGCGTCGGCCTTGAAGTTACCGAGTACTACCAGATTCAAATTTCCGTGTGTCAGGGCTATCCTGCGTCCGTTTTCCCAATCAACACTACCAATCTGGAGCGAGAAATTACCCTGGGTAAATGCATCGGGGAACATCCGGCGCAGGGTGATAATCTTAGCTGAGGTATCGTACGCTGCTTTTCTGTGCGGTAAATTCAGCCAATCCCATACAGGAGGTTTGTTGTTGGTTCTACCTCCAAACGAATCGATAGAATAATCGAATCCGATTTCCTGGAACTGCCAGAGCATTTTGGGACCGGGAACCAGGGTTGTAAAGGCAATGTTCAATGGAACCCGATGGGTAATCCGGTAAACCGAATCTGTTTTCACCGTTCCTGAACCCCACATTTTTGCTTTATAAAAGTTACGTTCTTCGTCGTGACTCTCTGCATAACCAACCCAACCACGGGGAAGTGAATTCAATCCGCCAAAATCGCTATCCGATTGGAAGCCCATGGCTGCCTGAGAGAAAGCATTGTTTATTTTACGCCACAAATACATGCCCCGGTTTGCCAATTCCAGTTCTTCGTCATAATTACAAAAATGCTCCAGGATAAACATGACATCCTCTTTGACCGATTTGGCCGCATTATAATAATCCGTGAGAATATTTATTCTGGAATCGTCTTTGTTTGATGCAGTGCTTTCTGTGCTTACATTTTGTGTGAATCCTTTGGTCAGGTCGAGCCTGTATCCATCAATTTTGTATTCCTGAATCCAGTATTGCAACACCCTTTTGAAATAATCTCTTGTCCCCTGATATTCATGGTTAAAATCATGAAATACACTGTAAGGATGAGGAGCGTTCACATTAAACCAGGGATTATCAGAAGCAGTTTTAGTTGTTGAAGTATTCCAATACAGAGCAGCCATCGGACTATTGCCTGTTGCATGGTTAAATACCACATCGATTATCACGGCCATGCCGCGTTTGTGACATTCATCCACGAAGCGTTTATACATTTCCGGCGTGCCGTACGCTTTGTCGGGAGCAAAGAAATGATTGGGATTATAGCCCCAACTTTCATTTCCATCGAATTCATGAATAGGCATCAGCTCAATGGCCGTAACGCCCAGGGTTTTCAGGTAATCTAATTTTTCAATGGCTGCTTCAAGCGATTTCTCGGTTGTAAAATCCCGGAGCAACAGTTCGTAAATAACCATGTTCTCACGCGGAGGCATTACGAAATTAGGAACTTCCCAATTGTATTGTGTTTTGGCGGTCTGGAAGGTAGCCACCAGTCCATCTGTTTTCCCGGTCGGATAAGGTTTCAAATCCGGGAAACGGTTGTGATGTTCGTTAATCCATGCATCACCCCATGGATCCAACACAAGTTCTGTGTAAGGATCACTTACCCTGATGGTTCCATTCACCAGGTATTGAAATCCATATAAACGACCCGGCGTAAGGTCATTGAGGGTAATCCACCAGTATTCTCCGTCCTTTTTCAGCTGATAAGCATTTAATTTCGACCAGTCGTTCATATCTCCGATTAAAAACACATTGCTTTTATTCGGAGCATGCAGTACCAGCGTAACAGAAGTATTGCTATTGTAATTGATGCCGTTCTTTACGCCGGCGGGACGGGCTTCATTGGTCACAGGGGAAGGCACATTAACCAAAATCGTGTCGTATACGGTTATTCCTCCTGTAGTAGCAGATGCAATCACCACATAATCTTTTGCCGTACTGAAAATCTGCGTATGCGTCAGCGTGGTAGCTGCATTTGCTGTTTTAACCGTTGTTTCATCTACTTTCAGACTTAAATCGGCTGTAATGGACGACACAACTGAAAAACTTATAGATGCTCCCGCTGCCACACTCTGATTGGTTGTTGGAGATGAAAAAGCCACATTGAGTCCGGCCTCATACACCGGCACAAAAATATCTTTTCCTCCGGTATCTTTCCCTTCTTTATAGATTGTACCGGTTGGCGTTCCATTCCTGAAAACAAATGCCAGTTTGGTTACTACTTCTCCGGATGTCAATCCGTAATATGAAGCCATGTCGGGCGTTATCATCAACTTCCACTTGTTATTTCCTAAGGATGTCAGTTTGTATTTTGCGGCGTTATCGCCCCAGGTTGGAGCGTGTTTCCAGTCAGTATCGGTCAAACTGGCCGTTGTAATCACACCGGTATGGGCATATATCCCATCGGCTCCGGTATAGTCTTTCAGTGCGGTTTGACCCAACGATGCATCATATATTACTTCTATGACCCCGGTATAATCACGGGTAACAAAGGCCGGATTGGTAACAATAATCTGGGCTGAAACTGCAAACGACAGTACTCCCGACAAGAATAAAAGTATTGATTTTTTCATACTTAAATAATGATTTTGAGTTATCTGATTGAATTATTTACAGTTGCAAATATATGTGAAAGCCTTGTTTATCAATATTATTGTACTGATTTTAACTATCGGGATAAGCGCAAACGTTTGAAATAAGTGACACCAGTCTCCGGACTCCAGACATCAGACTTCGGACAGCATTGCTTGAGCGTTTTTTTTAATTATTTTTCTAAAGGTTATTTAAACCTGTACTATCTAATATAAACAGCGTCTGATGTCTGATATCTGATGTCTGGAGTCTGGAGTCTGGAGACTGGAGTCTGGAGTCTGGAGTCTGGAGTCCGGAGTCCGGAGTCTGGCGACCGGCATCTGGCGACATTTAAATCTCAAAAACCATCATATCCTCCGCGAGGATAGCATTTTCAAAAATGGCTTTGGCTTCATTCAGCAGGATTTGCTGATTACTGTAACGGGCCGAGAAATGCCCGAGAATGAGTCGGGAAACATTGGCCTTCAGGGCAATGGTGGCCGCCTGTGCAGCGGTACTGTGCATGGTGGTTTTAGTCCTGCTTTTTTCCGACTCGGCAAAAGTGGCTTCATGATATAACATATCAACCCCGTTGATCAGCGGGATTATTTTCTCCGAATAAGCGGTATCAGAACAATAAGCATAAGAAATCGTTTTGTCGGAAGGAGTCGTAAGCGCCTCATTGGGAATCACATTGCCTTCAGAAGTAACAAAATCGGCCCCTTTCTTAATCAGATTTAGCTGGGCGATGGGTACCTGATAAAAATCAATCATATCGCGGATAATGTGTCTTTCTCCCGGTTTCTCACGAAAAAGAAACCCACTGCATGGAACACGGTGTTTAAGTGGAATAGTCGTGACCTCAACAGAGCGGTCTTCGTAAATAACCGCATGCTTTTTCGCGTCAAATTCTTCAAAAATCACCTTAAATGGCATGCCTTCACAGAAAAAACGAAGTTGGGGTTCAAACAAGGCAGCTATTCCGGCGGGTCCGTGTACATATAAATCAGCCGTGCGGTTGAGCATACCGAAGGACGAAATGAGGCCAATCAGACCAAAACAATGATCACCATGCAGATGCGAGATGAAGATATGTCCCAGCCGGTTGATTTTCAATCCCATCTGCCGCATGCGAATCTGGGTTCCCTCGCCACAGTCAATCATGAATTGCTTTTCCCGCAACTCCAGGATTTGCGAGGTCGGGAAATTATTCCGGGTCGGTAACGCGGAACCTGCACCTAATATGATTAACCTGGCAGACATGAATAGTGGTTAGTGGTTAGTGGTTAGTGGATAATTACCTTTAATGGTTTTGTTCACAAATTCGATTATTTCTTTCTCATCATCCGGATGAAACCAATGAATATCCTGATCGCGGTTGAACCAGGTTAATTGACGTTTTGCATACCTGCGCGAATCCTGTTTTATCTTTTGCACCGCTTCTTCGAGACTGCATTTTCCATCCATATACTCATACAGCTCTTTATAACCAACCGTATTGAGGGCATTCAGGTGTTTATAGGGATAATATGCACGGGCTTCCTCCAGCAAGCCATCCTGCATCATAAGCTCAACCCGTTGATTGATCCGCTCATACAATTCAGGTCGGGGACGATTCAAACCTATCTTTATTATATTGAAATCGCGCTGTTTCTTCTCACCTGTTCTTAATTCAGAATAAGGCCTGCCGGTCATACTGCACACTTCAAGGGCATGCAATACCCTTTTATAATTCTGCATATCAACTTCACTTGCATGTTGCGGGTCTAAGCGTTTCAGCTCTTCCTGAATGAAACTTAATCCTTTCTCGCGATAAATATCCTGCCAGTACCTTCTGGTTTCTTCATCCACCGTAGGGATATCATCCAAGCCGTTGCACACAGCATCAATGTACATCATCGAACCTCCCACCAACAATACAACACGGTGTTTTTTGAATAGTTCATTCAACAAATCGAGTACATCCAGTTCATACTGACCGGCATTGTAAGCATCAAAGATAGAATGAGTACCAATAAAGAAGTGTTCAGCCTGAGCGAGTTCCTGTTCAGTAGGAGCTGCAGTCCCGATTTTTAATTCTTTGTAGATCTGGCGGGAATCCGAAGAAATAATGGGCGCCTTAAAATATTGGGCTAAAGATAAGCTGATGCTTGTTTTACCCACCCCGGTGGGACCGGGCAAAACAAGCAAAGTGTTGCCATGAGGGTATTTTTTTGTTAAGCTTTCAGAATCTGTCGTCATTAAACAAGCTGCTATCATCAAAATTCATATCTCCGAAACCTTCTTCATCCAGTTCATCCAAATCGAAATCCTCATCACCGTAGAAGTTCTCATCAATAGTCAGTTTACTGCCTCCTATCATTTCATCTTCCGACAAAGTTTGCACAGGAGGTTCACCTTTCGACAATACACATTCGGGTTTACTCATACGGATACCCGGAATAATTTCAGTCAGCTCCATGAAAAACGACCTTTCTGTCATCAAATCAAAAACATACAACAATTTCTGTTTTTCGTCCGAAAGCAGTTCTTCCAGTTTGGTGTCTTCCATCACCAGGTTATCATACTCTGAACTGGACTCCATTTCGATGAGGGTAACCTCCTGACCTTTTTCCCAATCATCAGAACAGATGAAGAAAGTAGTCACAAGATTCTTCTCGTATTTCGCCGATTCAAGAATGGCATGGTGCAAATCCAGGAACGTTGCCTCTGAGTCAATGGAAATTACACGTACAAAATTATCTGCTTCATCGGAAAGTAAGGTAAATTTATAAACCATAGGATTGTGTTTTTAATTTCGATGTAAAAATAATATATTTCGGCGAAATAAGAACAATATTTTTAGCGAATAGTGAATAGCTAATAACGAATAGCGGAGAGCGGAGGTTGCTTCGCTTCACTCGCAATGACGGCGGAGAGCGGAAAAAATGAAGAACGAATAACCACTGCTGATTATTCGTTCTTAATACTTTTAAAAGATATATCAAAAGCTCTTCACTATTAGCTATTCGCTTTCCGTTTTTCGCTCTGCGCTTTCCGCTAAAAATCACCCCTTCAGCTTCTCCTCAATCTCTCTCACGCTGATGCGGAAGTTTTTATCGATTTCCATCAGGTCGCTCACAATCTTGCAGGCGTGCAGTACTGTTGCATGGTCACGCTGACCGATCAGGCTTCCGATGGATGACAAAGAATTTTTGGTCATTTGTTTCGACAGGTACATGGCAATCTGACGGGCTTGTACCACTTCTCTTTTTCTGCTTTTGGTTGAAATGGCATCGACCGACAGTGAGAAATGATCGCAGACAATGTCGCGGATTCTTTCCACGGTGTTGACTTTCGGCGTAATGCTGACAATACGGCTAACCACCTTTTCTGTCAATTTCAGGTCGATGGCGATACTGGCAAGGGTTGAGTGAGCAAGCAGCGATACGAGCGTACCCTCCAGGTCACGCACGTTATCAGTCACATGTTCAGCAATATAATTAACCACTTCTTCCGGAATTTCCAGTCCGTCACGGTAAATCTTATTCTCCAGAATGGCCTTTCTCAATTCAAAATCCGGCTTTTCAATTTCAGCTGAAAGTCCCCACTTGAAACGCGTCAACAAACGCTGTTCGAGTCCCACCAATACCAACGGCGAACGGTCGGATGTAAGCACCAGCTGTTTTCCGGTTTGATGCAGGTGATTAAACAAATGGAAGAAAGTATTCTGCGTGGCTGTTTTACCGGCCAGTTCCTGGATGTCGTCCACAATCAGCACATCAATAGTCTGATAGAAATTCAGAAAATCATTTACCGAATTACTCCTGACCGCATCCGTATATTGAATCTGGAAAGTATTGGCCGAAACATACAACACACGTTTCTCGGGATGCAACTGCTTCGTCATAACGCCGATAGCATTGGCTAAGTGCGTTTTCCCCACACCCGACTGTCCGTATACGAACAAAGGGTTGAAAATAGTTTTACCCGGTTCATTTGCAATGCTAATACCGGCTGTACGTGCCAACTTATTACTCTTTCCTTCAATCAGGTTATTGAAATTGTAGGAAGGATTCAATTGAGGATCGATTTCGGGCAGTCTTGGTTTGTGATACGGACTGATGTAATTAGATGCCGTATTAACTGCTCCCGGTTTCTTTTCATTTCCCTCACTCGGAATCCGGGTTCCGGTTCCGGTTGCCTGATCAATGAGCACACGATACTCCAGTTTTGTTCCATCCCCAACCACACGGTACAAGGTCATGCGCAACAA
>JAKIYP010000133.1 GCA_022708505.1 Bacteroidota bacterium | reverse complement strand
GTTGATATACTCTAAAACTACCTGCAATTTTAACTCGTCCGTTAATCTGTTTACTTTTCTTCGCATAATCCTGATTTTTGTTTACTTTTTTGTAAACTTATTTCAGGACTAGACATTAAAATTTACAAATCTAAATTTGTTATTAGCTATTAGCTATTAGCTATTCGCTAAAATAAACCCGCTTCACCCTCCTCGAAACGCCTGTCAGTATTTCGTAGGGTATCGTATTTAATTTATCTGCCATTTCGGCAATGGTGATGTAATCGCCGAAAATTTCGACTGTATCACCTTCCTGTACATCCATGCCGGTTACATCAATGGCAATCAAATCCATCGAGACATTGCCGAACACCCTGGCACGTTTTCCTTTAACAAGCACTTCTCCCAGACCGTTGCCCAGTTTGCGGTTATAGCCATCGGCATAGCCAATCGGTAACATGGCAATCAGCTTGTCTTCAGTCGCTATCCCATTGCGACTATAACCCACTGTTTCACCGGCTTTCACCTGTTTTAGTTGTAAGACAATGGTCTTCAGGGCGCAGACTTGTCGAAGCTTCACTTCAGGCAAGGCCGAAATACCATAATGGCCAATTCCCAGTCGCACCATATCAAACTGAAATTCCGGAAAACGTTCTGTTCCGGCAGAATTCAGGATATGTTTCAAAATGCGGTGTGGAAAGGCTTTCGAAAATTTATCAGCACAGGTATTTAACACACCCACCTGTTGCCGGGTAAAGTCATCCAGACGCGGTTCATCTGCTCCCGCCAGATGAGAAAACACGGAACGTACCTTTACCTGATTTTCGCTTTTCAGTAACTCAATCAACCCATCTACTTCTTCAGCATCAAATCCCAGGCGATGCATACCTGTATCAATCTTGACGTGTATGGGATAATCAGTCAGCGCCAGTTTACCGGCAGCCTCCATGAATGCTTTCAACAAATTAAAGCTGTAAATTTCCGGTTCTAAATTATTTTCGAATAACACATCGAAAGCACTCTTTTCCGGATTCATCACCACAATCGGGATACGAATACCGGCGCGACGTAACTCAGCACCTTCATCGGCAACAGCCACAGCCAGATAATCAACGCGGTGATGTTGCAGGGTTTTCGCGATTTCAACCGAGCCGCTACCATAAGCGAACGCTTTCACCATGCTCATGATTTTTGTTTCTCTGCGCAGTTTCGACCTGAAATAATTCAGGTTGTCGACCAAAGCATTCAGGTTCACTTCCAACACAGTTTCATGCGCAATTAGCTCCAGTTTATGAGAAATCTGTTCAAAACCGAATTTTCGTGAGCCTTTCAACAAGATGGCTTCATGTCGGAAACCAGCTGATATCGGATCGTTGAGAAACGATTCGGTGGTTGGGAAGAAATAGGATTCAATGGCCGAAAAAGCAGCTGCATGTCTGCCTATCTCGTCGCCTATCCCGATGAATCTATGGCAATTCCGGGCTAAGATAAGCTCTGCTACCTTTTGATACAGCACATCGGGCTGAAATCCACTTTGCAAAATATCCGAAAGGATAATGGTTTTTGACAATTGCTTCGACACCGACTGTTGTGAAAGAAAATCGAGCGCAATGTTCAGTGCATTCAAATCAGCATTGTAACTATCGTTGATAATCAAACAGTCCTGCACTCCATGCTTCACCTCCAGACGCATTGCCACTCGTTCGAGCTGAGACAGTTTACTATTAATATCCCCGACATTATATCCCTGATAAATAAGACAGGCAATACAGTGCATGGCATTCTCGACCGAAGCATCATCTGTAAACGGTATTTGAAAAGTATATTGTACATATTGGCGTTTAACAACCAACTCCGTTTGAGTTGCTGATTTGTTGATACTCAGGAGTTGCAGGTAACAGTCGGGCTGTTGTCCCCAACTCAACAACGCAGCATCTAAACCAGCTTGCTTAATTTCAGCATCCAAATGCGGATTATCCTCATTATATATCAAAACTTTAGCATGGGTAAAGAGCTTCAGTTTTTCTGTTATTTTCTGTTGCTGACTGATAAAGTTTTCCTGATGGGCATCGCCAATGTTCGTAAAAATCCCGATGGTCGGACGCACAACATGTTCGAGCTTAGCCATCTCTCCCGGCATGGAAATACCGGCTTCGAAAATACCCAGTTGCGTATCGGGTCTCAACTGCCAAACCGACAGAGGAACGCCAATCTGAGAATTATAGCTACGTGGCGAACGCACAATTTTACATTCCTCGTGCAAAAGCTGGAAAAGCCATTCCTTCACGATTGTTTTGCCATTGCTGCCGGTAATCCCGATGATCGGAATTGAAAACTCCCGGCGATGTGCCGCCGCAATCTGTTGCAAAGCCATGAGAGTATCATCGACCAATAAAAACAGGGCATCCTGCATGGTTTCAAACTCGTCACGTACCTCACTGATGACAAAAGCGCGCAATCCCTGGTTATACAATTCCTGCACATACTGATGTCCGTTGTTCCGGTTAGTCACGAGCGCGAAAAACAAACTTTCAGCAGGAAAAGTCAGCGACCGGCTATCAGTGAGTAACCACCCGATTTCACGGTCTCCGGCAATATCGCCCCCGAAACCGAGGATATGAGTAATTTTTGAAAGTAACACTTGATTGATTTTATGAGTATATATGAATTTACACCGGTCGATTTTGGTCGAAAAAACCAAAAAACTGCCATCGCTCTATATTGAATGTCTCATTTGAAACCTGTAAATTTGACGTCAAAAATACAGAATAATATTTTAACTTAAAAGGAAAAAGGAAAAACCCCGCCAAATATAAATCAAATAACTTTAAAAAATTTACGACAATGTCAATTAAGTATGTTTTGATACCAAAAGGTAACCCGTCTAAACCAGAAGAACCTAAGAAGTTTTACGCGAATGCCAAATCTGACGGAGAAGTTAATCTAAAAAAATTAAGTAAAGAAATAGCTGAAGGTTCAACGACTGTCAGCGACAGCGATGTATTGGCAGTTCTAAATGACCTGACCAAGTACTTGCGTCGTCATTTAGCAGAGGGGCAGATTGTCCGTTTCGGAGATTTCGGCTCCTTTCAGGTTACCCTTTCGAGCGATGGTGCTGAAACCGAAGACAAGTTCAACCACACCATGATTAGAGGCAACAAAATTGCCTTCCGACCCGGTGTTGATTTAAAAGAGATGTTAAACAATTTAAAATACGAAAAGACAAAATAGACACATAATAAAAAGCAAGCGGGCGTTTGGTAAAAAGTAAGCGGGGATTTTACAAAAAGCAAACGTACGTTTTACAAAAAGCAAGCGTGCGTTTCCACAAACGCACGTTTACTTTTTTAAATCGC
>JAKIYP010000052.1 GCA_022708505.1 Bacteroidota bacterium | reverse complement strand
TTATATTCCCGATTAAGGTGTTTTTACGTATTGTTTCAGCATGTTTTTTACTTCAGGCGCCAGGATGTATAACCCGATGATGTTGGGCACTGCCATCGCTAATATCAGCATATCTGAAAAATCGACCACCGCGTTCAAACTAAGTACTGAACCAAGAGCTGTAACCACTAAAAATATTACCTGATATACGCGTGTAACTAAGATGCGTTTGCCGAATTTCTTTTCAATGATGTCTCCTAATAAAAAATCAATGCTTTTTACCCCGTAATACGACCAGGAAATGATGGTTGTGAAAGCAAAAAGTATGATGGTAATCAATATACGGGAACCAGGAAGAAACACTTGCAAATGCAGCGGATGTCAGTGCCGTACCGGCTAAATTTTCAGGATTGGCATACATACCGGTAATGATGATGACCAACGCGGTCATGGTGCAGATTACCACCGTGTCGATGAAGGGTTCAAGCAGTGCAACGAATCCTTCAGTAACAGGTTCTTTCGTTTTTACTGTGGAGTGCGCGATAGCTGCCGAACCGATACCGGCTTCGTTTGAAAAAGCTGCCCTCCGGAAGCCGATGAGCATCACGCCAATCACACCGCCTTTGATGCCGTCGGGGGTAAAGGCCCCATCCCAGATTAAAAGGAATGCTTCTCCAAGGTGTTGGTAGTTGATGGCGATAACGGTTAGTGCCGACAGGATGTAAATGCCGGCCATCAGCGGGAAAAGTTTGTCGTTGACTTTCGCGATGCCTCTGATGCCACCTATGATTACCATGCCGACAAGGATGGCCAGTACAATGCCTATCCAAATCTGACTGCCATCGAGTGACGGGAAAGTTGTTATCACCTGCGCCACCATTTGATTCGACTGAAACATATTGCCGATGCCAAAAGCGCCGATGCTGGCAAATAATGCAAAAATTACAGCCAGTATTTTTCCTGTTTTTACCAGACCTTTTTTAGCCAATCCATCGCGGAGATAATACATCGGTCCGCCTGAAATACTGCCGTCGGCATTGATTTTCCTGTATTTAACGCCTAAGGTGCATTCGGTGAATTTGGTTGTCATACCCAGAAAGCCGGCAATAATCAGCCAGAAAGTAGCTCCGGGTCCGCCCATCGTAATGGCTACTGCTACGCCGGCGATGTTTCCCAGTCCGACTGTGGAGGCCGTAGCCGTGGCAAGCGCCTGGAAATGGGAGATTTCTCCACTGTGACTTTTCTTGTCGTATTTGCCGATTACCAGTTCGATGGCGTGTTTCATGCCCCTGAGGTTGATGAACTTCAGGTAAATAGTGAAGAATACAGCTCCGAATATAAGCCAAATGATGATGAAAGGAATTTTGACGGGCAAGGCAATGCCCAATGCAGCAAACGGATCCCAAAACAATATTCTATCTAGAAAACTTACCAAAGGTTGAAATAATCCGTCCACTGAATTTGTCATAAGCCTTAAATTTAAAAGTTAAAAACCCGGACGTAGCAATAGGTACATCCGGGTTTGATTTTAAAATAGTATCATCCGCATTTAGAGTGTCCGCAGCTTTTGCAGGTCAGGCAGCCTTCCTGATATACGAGGGCTTTCTCTCCGCAATTGGGACAAGGTTGTTCGTTAATTTGCGTGCCATCCGGAATGTACTTTTTGAGGGCGCGTTCCACGCCGACTTTCCAGGTGTTGATGGATTCGCTGTCGAGTTGCAGGCTGGAAACCAGTTTGACTACCTGATCGAGTGGCATGCCATAACGCAATACACCGGAGATGAGCTTCGCGTAGTTCCAGAATTCTTTGTCGAACTTGTGCGAAAGTCCCTCGACTGTTGTTTTGAATCCTCTCTTGTTGGTGAACTGGAAGTCGTATCGTTTGTTGCCTTCATCATCGGTCGTTTTGATGATTTTTCCTTCGGTAACTGTCTTTGGTAATAATATACCTTCTTCATCATCGGCAATACCGGTAAAGATTTCGTAAGGACGATTGTCTTTCAATCCTACAAAGGCAATCCATTTGTCGCGGTTGTTCTGGAAACGAACCACATCACATTTCAGTTCTTTCGGACGAACCAACCGGTCTTCGTCGTAAGGGAAACAGACTTGTTTTTCGTCTTTATCCTTTTTTTCGTTATTGGAAATCAATACGCCCGAACGTGATCCGTCGCGATACACGGTAACACCCTTGCATCCTGACTTCCATGCCTCTTCGTATAACTGTCCCACTAATTCTTCAGTGGCATCAGCAGGCAGATTGATGGTTACCGAGATGGAGTGATCAACCCACTTTTGAATTTTGCCCTGCATCTGTACCTTTTTCATCCAGTCCACATCGTTTGCAGTAGCCTTATAGTAAGGAGATTGAGCCACTAATTCCTCCAATTCTTCATGTGTGTAGTGCTTGGTGGTTGAGTGACCGTTGGCTTCCATCCAGGTCACGAATTTATGGTGGAACACAGAGTATTCTTCCCATGAATCGCCGTTCTCATCCACGAAATCAACTGTAACGTTCCTGTCGTTCGGATTTACCTTGCGGCGGCGGGTATAGTAAGGCATGAAAACCGGTTCGATACCCGACGTAGTTTGTGTCATGATACTGGTGGTTCCGGTAGGTGCGATGGTTAAACAAGCGATGTTCCTGCGTCCGTATTTAACCATGTCCTTGTATAGTTCCGGATCAGCTTCTTTCAGCCGGTTGACGAATGGGTTGTTTTCTTCTCTTTTTGCTTCGTATACAGTGAAAGCACCACGTTCTTTGGCCATGTTCACGGATGAACGGTAAGCTGCCAATGCCAGTGTTTTGTGAACCTGCTCCGAGAAATCGGTAGCTTCATCGGTTCCATAACGATAACCCAACGCAGCCAGCATGTCGCCTTCGCCAGTTGTGCCTACACCGGTACGACGACCCTGTGAAGTTTTGAGTTTAATCTTCTCCCATAACTGAAATTCTGTTCTTTTAATCACATCATCTTCCGGGTCGGATCCGATTTTCTCGATGATTTTTTCAATTTTTTCCATTTCCAGATCGATGATATCGTCCATGATGCGTTGTGCCAGTTGCACATGCTTGCGGAACAATTCAAAATCGAAATAAGCATCCGGTTTAAACGGGTTTACCACGTATGAATACAGGTTAATGGCCAGCAAACGGCAACTGTCGTAAGGACATAAAGGGATTTCTCCGCATGGGTTGGTCGAAACCGTTTTGTAACCGAGATCGGCATAACAATCCGGCACAGATTCGCGGATGATGGTATCCCAAAACAAGATACCCGGTTCGGCCGATTTCCAGGCGTTGTGTACGATTTTTTTCCAGAGTGCATTGGCATTAACATCTTTTTTGAACCAAGGATCTTCGGAATATATCGGATATTGTTGGGTATAAGGACGGTTTTCAAGCGCAGCCCGCATGAATTCATCATGAATTTTAACCGAAACATTGGCGCCTGTCACCTTACCTGATTCCATTTTAGCATCGATGAACGATTCAGAATCTGGGTGCTTGATAGAAACACTCAACATCAGTGCGCCACGCCTTCCGTCTTGTGCCACTTCACGGGTCGAGTTCGAATATCTTTCCATAAAAGGCACGATACCGGTGGATGTCAGTGCCGAGTTCTTAACCGGTGAGCCTTTCGGACGGATGTGAGAAAGGTCGTGTCCCACACCACCGCGGCGTTTCATCAGTTGTACCTGTTCTTCATCAATTTTAATGATGGCGCCGTAAGAGTCGGAATCACCATCGAATCCAATCACGAAACAATTAGACAAAGAGGCTACCTGAAAATCATTTCCGATACCGGTCATGGGACTTCCCTGCGGAACGATGTAACGGAAATTGCGGAACAGTTCAAATAATTCGTTTTCATCCAGCGGATTAGCATAGTTGCTTTCAATTCTGGCGATTTCTCTTGCCAGACGGCGGTGCATGTCATCAGGTGTCAGTTCATAGATATTACCAAACGAATCTTTTAAGGCGTATTTGGTCGTCCATACTTTGGTTGCCAAATCATCTCCCTGGAAAAATTTAAAAGAGGCTTCTTTAATTTCTTCAGGTGTGTAGGTTTTAGTTTCCACGATAAATAAATTTGTTTAAAAAGTTATAGTTTTAAAATTGTAAATCAGAGGGTTGTTCAACTAATGATTTGTTGTTGAAAACAGACTACAAGTTTAGACAATTAATTTCAGTTTTCAAACATAATGTCTGAAAATATTTGTTATTTAGAATGTGAAGTTTTCAAAAATAATTGCTAATGATAAGATAATGAGTATGATATTATTTTTAAAATGGAGAAAAGTTTTCCAAAAAGAAAATTTAATTGATTGAAGGAGTAAATATTGTGCGGATAATTCTTGTTATACTAAGCATGTATCTCACCGCCAGTTACCCGGAAGATTTTGGATTCGCTTTTCAGGCGGAGTAATATCTTATCCAGATTTTCACGGTTGGTGTCGGTAATGAATATTTGACCGAACATATCGGAGGCTACCAGTTTTACAATTTCTTCCACCCGCCCGGCATCCAGCTTGTCGAAAATATCATCCAGCAGCAACAGGGGAGCGCACTGATGAATCTTTTTCAGGAAATCAAACTGGGCGAATTTAAGTGCAATGAGGTAAGTTTTATTTTGTCCCTGAGAACCCACTTTTTTGATCGGGTAGGTGTCGAGGGTCATTTCCAGTTCGTCTTTGTGGATGCCCTGAGTCGAGTAACCCAGGATGCGGTCGCGTTCACGTGTTTCAGCCATCCTGACCCGCAGGTCTTCATGGCGTTGATACTGTGAACTGTACTCCAGGCTAACTTGCTCACGGTTTCCGGATATTTTGCTGTGGAATTCACGGAAAACAGGGATGAAGGATTGAATAAATGAGGTTCTGGCTTCGTGGATGTATCTTCCGGTGCTATCCATTTGCTCTTCCAAAATCTCAAATACGGTTTCGTCGATGGGGTTTTCTGACTTCAGCAGGGCATTGCGTTGTTTCAGCGTGTTGTTGTAATGAAGCAGTTGTTGCAGGTATTGTTTATTATACTGCGAAATCACCCCGTCCATGAACTTTCGCCTTTCCTCGCTTCCTTCTGAAATCAGCTGGCTGTCATCGGGCGATACCATGACCAGCGGAATGAGCCCGATGTGATCCGATAGTTTTTCATATTCTTTTTTGTTGCGTTTGAACTGTTTTTTTTGTCTGCGTTTCAATCCGCAATAAATATGCTCCGGTGTGTCATTTTTGATGTAATCACCCTGAATCAGAAAAAATTCCGCCTCGTGATTGATGTTTTGTGAGTCAATGGAGTTCGAATGGCTTTTGCAAAATGAGAGATAATAAACAGCATCCAGTACATTGGTTTTTCCCATGCCATTATCGCCGACAAAGCAATTGATTTTATCCGAAAAATCGAGTGTTGCTTCAGGGATGTTTTTATAATTGATAATGGAAAGAGATTTCAGTCTCATGACATATTTATTGCTGCTTTTTTGTACAAAAATAGCGTAATTTTTTCTACCTTTGCGACAATTTTCTAAAACTTATCAACAATATTAATATGTCACCTGACGTCGGTCACCTGACGTCGGTCACCTGATCCAGACAAAGACAGGTGACTGGAGTCTGGAGTCTGGCGACAAAATAAATAAAAAAAATGGCTAAATTTAGTAAAGACGATGCATTGAAGTATCACTCACAGGGTAAGCCCGGTAAGATAGAAGTTGTTCCCACCAAACCATACAGTTCTCAACGTGATTTATCATTGGCCTATTCACCGGGAGTGGCGGAACCCTGTCTGGAAATTGAAAAAAATCCGGAAACAGCTTATGAATATACCGCTAAAGGGAATCTGGTGGCTGTTATTTCGAATGGTACGGCTGTGTTGGGACTTGGCGACATCGGCGCCATGGCCGGTAAACCGGTAATGGAAGGAAAAGGATTGTTGTTCAAGATTTTTGCCGGAATTGATGTGTTTGATATTGAAGTCAATGAGAAAGATCCTGAAAAATTTATTCAGGTAGTTAAAGCCATTTCTCCTACTTTCGGAGGAATCAACCTGGAAGATATCAAAGCACCGGAATGTTTTGAGATTGAGGAGAGGCTGAAAAATGAGCTGGATATTCCAATCATGCACGACGACCAGCATGGAACGGCCATTATTTCGGCTGCAGGTTTGCTCAATGCCCTGGAATTAACCGGTAAAAAAATAGAAGAGATAAAAATAGTGGTGAACGGTGCAGGTGCCGCTGCAAATTCGTGTACACAATTGTATATGATGTTGGGCGCTAAACTGGAGAATATCGTTATGGTGGATTCGAAAGGGGTTGTCAATACCAAACGTACCGACCTGAATAGCCGTAAGAAACCATTTGCTACTTCTCGTGATATTTCTACACTCGCAGAAGCTGTTGCTGGTTCTGATGTGTTTCTGGGGCTGTCGGTAGCCGGTGTATTGTCTAAAGAAATGGTTAAGTCGATGAATGATAAACCAATTGTGTTTGCACTGGCCAATCCGAATCCGGAAATTTCTTATGAAGATGCTATGTCGGCCCGTCCCGATATTATTTTTGCAACGGGTCGTTCCGACCATCCCAACCAGATTAACAACGTGCTTGGTTTTCCTTATATTTTCCGTGGCGCTCTTGATGTACGGGCAAAATGCATTAACGAGGAAATGAAGATTGCCGCGGTGCGCGCCATTGCCGAACTTACTAAAAAAGCGGTACCCGACGTGGTGAATGCAGCTTATAACATTAAACGGTTGACTTTCGGAACGGAGTATATCATTCCCAAACCCCTTGATCCTCGTTTGTTGACGACGGTGGCTCCGGCTGTAGCTAAAGCAGCCATGGAGTCGGGAGTTGCCCGTAAAAACATCGAAGACTGGAATGCTTACAACGATCGCCTGCGCGATCTGATGGGAAGTGACAATAAGATGCTTCGTCGTTTCTATGAGATTGCCCGTCAGAATCCTAAACGGGTAGTGTTCTCCGAATCGAATCACCTGAATATGCTAAAAGCTGCCGAAGCAGCTCTGGCAGAAAAGATATGTTATCCGGTATTGCTGGGTAATGAAGAGAAAATCGGCAATATTGCCGCCGAAAACCACATTGATCTGACCGGTATCGAAATCATTAATTTGCGTCACGACCGGGAAGAAACCCGTCGTATCCGTTATGCCCGTTATCTGGCAGCAAAAAGGGGCAGGGAAGGAATGACCTTCGACGAGGCTTACGAGAAAATGTACGAACGCAACTATTTTGGTATGATGATGGTGGAAACCGGAGAAGCTGACGCGCTGATTACCGGTGTGTATTCCCGCTATGCCGATTCGGTGAAAGCTGCCAAAGAAGTGGTGGGTATTCGCGACGGACTCAACCACATCGGTGCTATGCACATCATGAATACCAAGAAAGGAGTCTTTTTCCTAGCAGATACTTTATTTAACCGTCACCCTACCACCGAAACTCTGATAGATATCACCAAACTGACTTATAATACAGTGAAGTTCTTCAATCATGAGCCGGTTATGGCCATGTTGTCGTACTCCAACTTCGGTTCGGTGCAGAGTGGAAGTCCCGCCAGCGTACACGAGGTGGTGCGTACTTTCCACGAACAGTTCCCCGAAATCTGTGTGGATGGTGAAATGCAGGTGACATTTGCCCTGAATCAGCAGTTGCGCGATGAGAAATTTCCGTTCTCCAAATTGAAAGGTAAAAAAGTGAACACGCTCATTTTTCCCAACCTGAGTTCAGCCAATACAGCCTACAAAATGCTCATCGAAATGGGCCTGGCCGACACCATCGGTCCGATCCAGATGGGATTGAACAAACCCATCCACATTGTCGATGTTGAAAGCTCTGTTCGCGACATAGTCAACATTACGGCTGTGGCAGTACTTGATGCCATGGTAAATGAGCAGCGGGAATGGAATGAAAAAGTACAGGAGTTATAAATAACAAAATAATGTTGCGAAACAGGGTAAAATGAAGTTGTAAATGGGGATTGTTGAAATTATTTTTTTAGGTTTAGGCTTGTCTTTTGATACTTTTGCAGTATCGGTTTCGACCGGCTTGTTGAAAAATTCAATTCGCTTTTGGCAAGGGGTCAGGGTTGCAGTTGTGTTGGCGTTTTTTCAGGCATTGATGCCCTTGCTTGGATGGTTCGGTGGTACTCAGGTCGCATCGTATATCTCCGAAATTGACCACTGGATTGCTTTCGGGTTATTGTCCGTTGTGGGGATAAAAATGATAATTGAAGCGTTTAAAGCTGAAGAAGATAAAAAGAACAATTCCTTGTCATTCAGGGTACTTGTCCTTATGGGAATAGCAACCAGTATGGATGCTTTGGTTGTTGGCGTAAGCCTGGCTTTTTTTGAGATCAGGATATTGCAGTCAATTGTCATTATTGGTTTTATAACATTCCTGGCAGCCATGATAGGGATGTTAATAGGGAAGAGTTCCAACAAAAAATCTGGTAAAAAAATTGAAATTGTGGGAGGAGTGCTCTTAATTGGAATAGGATTGAAAATACTCATGGAGCATATTATTTAGTCTCCAGAGTTATAATTCATAAATCGAAAGCAACGCCGCTGTTGTGCACTTATGAGAAACCTCCATATCTAAGTGTAAACAGCAAGGAAAACCTGCATTAAATTTTACAGGAAAGTCCATCAGGCCTCGTTAAACTTAACTTAATAATATCATGAGAAAAATGCTCCTAATCATTCCTGCTCTTGCGATTTTTGTGTTCGCAAAAGCAAATCCTCTGGTTCCTCCAAGCGTGGTCCTGTCTGAAATTGCATTTGACGCTAACAACAACTGGGTTCTTGAACTTCAAACCTTTGATGGTGGTCCTTATATGATGATTGACAGTATTCAGATTGAAACTTCAACCGGTTTATCCCTGTTGAAAAATATCCATTACACGACCCCCTATATTATCATTGTTCGCAACGATAGTTTGACTTCACCGTTGAATATAAATCCCCTGGGTGATAGTGTTCAGGTTACATATTTCTTTTACGCATACCCTATTGTCACAAGTTCTGTCGTGTTCGGGAATTGTGACGGGTCAAGAATTCGCGGAACTAAAACAGGGGAGTCGATTGCCGGAGTTCCGCCGCATTTTAATTACTCCAGATTATACAGTCTGGATAAAAGTCCGACAATAGGGATTGAAAATGACACAACGGGTATGTGTTGTACGATGAAAGGTAACATATATGATATGAACAACGAATTGTTGAACATACCAGGCGGAAAGTTTGAATTTTATTATTGCCCGGCGGGTTTTTATTCGAAAGCGGATGGATCATACACAGCCAGGATGTATAGTTTTAAGAATACAATAACAACTTTGTTTTATTATACTTCAGAAAACAAAGGCCAGTGGTTGAATATTAAACCGATTCATGTTGAGGGAAACCCCGATTCAATCATCGAAATGGATATTTATTTAAAAAGTCCTCTTTCAGATGTGGAGCTTATTGAGTATGGCTCTTCATCTGTTTTGAAAATTTATCCTAATCCGGCTGTAACATCTTCGTTTAATTACGAGGTATCCATTCCTGTTAAATCTGCTGAAAGTTTTTTGGAGTTAATGAGTGCAAATGGACAGCAGGTAGGCCTTTTTAATCTGTTTGAAAATTCGGGTAAGATCAATCTTCCTGCAAATTTACCGGCAGGTAATTACACCGTTCGATTATTCGTGAAGAAAAAACATTATGCAACCCAGAAGTTAATTATTTCAAAATAATGGGAAAGTTTCTGTTTTGGACTTGTTTGTTTTTCTTCTCCTCTAATTTGCATATCCGGGCGCAAAATCAAGTGTCTTTTTACGAGGAATATATAGATTTTACGTTGGATAGTAATTGTTTTTGCATTAATGGGATTTATTCATTCTGTAATGCATCCGACAAAGCTGTTAATCAGAGTATTATCTTTCCGTTTGCCTGTAGAACTGCTGAAATAGACTCAGTCAGCATTGTAAATATGAATACGCGCGAACCGATTTTTTATCGTAAGTCGGATTGTTCCGTTCACTTCAGTTTTATGCTTCCGGCAAAAGATTCTGTCGATATTCATATTTATTACCGGCAAAGAAGCGCAACTAACAACAAATATATCCTTACATCAACTCAATCCTGGGGTAAGCCTTTGGAAAAGGCAATCTATACGTTAACAGTTAATGATGATATAAGAATAAAACATTTTTCCTACAGTCCTGATGATGTTCAACAAACAAAGAATCACATTGTATATTACTGGAGGAAGAAGCGTTTTATGCCGGAGGTGGATTTTGAGGTTGTTTTAGATAATTAGATGTAAATAATTATTTATGAATTTATCTTATTGGAACATCTTGATAAGTAAGCTGATTTATTGCGTAATTTAAAAAAAATCTGAGAATCCTATCAAAATATTATTTTTTGTATATATCTTTGGGCATAAAATGTAGTTTATACATCCTGAAATGTATTTGTTTTTAATTGTTGTTGTCTGGTAAAGTTTATATAATTGGTTTTGTCATTTCGAACAAAGAGAGAAATCTAAGTATTAAACCTGATAAATGATTACAGGATATTGCTGAAATTAAATCTGATATTGCTAAACCTTATTTTTTAGAGCATATTATTCTTTTCTGTGCAGTCAAAATAAATATACTTTTGACAGACCAACAGTAAATGAAGACTATGAAATAAATAATAGACATTATTTCGATTAATATTATATATCGCTGTAATTCAGCGAAACTCTCAAATTATGGAGTCCACAAGCAAGTTCCATGACCAAGTCGTCGAAACCAAACTTGTGACATCTGAAACGATCTTTGACAATACGACATCTTTTTGCACCACCAATGGCATGTTCCACCAGCACCCGGAATGAAGAAATTGAACGATTTGATTCCTTTTGTTCCTGGGTTAGTTCTTTACCTTTTGGTTTCTTCACAGGCATCATCACGTTCACATTCTCGGGCTTATGACCCAGAAAACCGGTATCTTGCCACAAAGTTATCCCCGAAGGAAAACGAATGGGTTGATTATCGCATATCTTTTTATCGTGCACACTACCCTCACAAGTCCTACTAAGCCATAGAATTCGTCTTTCCGGGGTAGTTAAC
This sequence comes from Bacteroidota bacterium, assembly GCA_022708505.1. Taxonomy (GTDB): domain Bacteria; phylum Bacteroidota; class Bacteroidia; order Bacteroidales; family Paludibacteraceae; genus Paludibacter. The sequence continues at coordinate 4,090 of JAKIYP010000052.1, read as the reverse complement.
ACGTTATTCTTCACGCTATGAGTTTTTTTTACCGCTATAGCAAGCTGTTTGAAGGTCGCTCGCTTGCGGTCGTTGGATTGGACGTTCAACCCCGTCGATAAGCACATCTTGGCATGATTTGATGATATGCATTACTCGAAACTCATTACGCTCGGGAAGTTCGCCTAATCTCTTTAAAGTCTTACGCAAAAGACCCGACAATAGGTGAATCAGTAAATTTGCCTGTGATTGTGTCATGCCAAAACTCGCGGCATGATGTTCCTGTAATGGGTTGGTTTTCAAATAAACCAATAAAAACAGAAGTTTATCACAAGCCTTGGGTAAAACAGTATCAGTTCTTGCAAATGTGCGACGCTGACGCGGTTTCCCCTCTAATGTAAAATAGTCATTATATTCGTCCCATTCCCTTTTAAAATGGGGGAGCAAATAATTGAAATCTTCTAAATTCAGTCCTGTAATACTTAAAAACTGAACTGGTCGCTTTTTAATCTTGTCGTATTGCATGATTCATATTGGTTAAGAATATGAATTATTAACGAGAAATATAAATCAATATTGTTGAACATCAATTGTATAAAAAATTAATTCAAATAAACTCTAATATATAGAAAAAATGATCAAAAAATAACAATTAAATTTTTAAAAAGAATGAGAAAATATATTCAATTTAGCTTTCTGTTTGCTCTGTTTTTTATCTTTTTTGGTTGTGCTCAGAGTTATCGTGCGATTAATCCCCCAAACATTGGTTATACAAGTTCTATGGACATTCAGGACATAATCCTGAGTTACCGTTACGATGTTTTAAATGAAAAAGGGAATACAAAATTTTCGAAAAAAGAAAGAAAAAATAACGTAAAGGTAGTTGCAGTGAAAATTAAAAACAATTCAGATAGGATTGTGAATATCAGTAAAAATGCTGCATTTTATAATGGGAATGTAATTCTTTACCCGTTAGATGCCCTTACAACAAGAAATGCCCTGAAGCAATCTGTTCCAAGTCATTTGCTGTATCTTCTATTGTCTCCATTAACGTTGAGTGTTAATGGTTCAGATCCTTTTCCTGTTGGGTTGATCCTTGGACCTGCAATTTCCGGGGGAAATATGATCGCGGCAGGAAGTGCAAACAAAGATTTTTATAATGAACTGAGTCAGTATGATATCCTGTATCGCGACATCAATCCGGGTGAAACGGTTTATGGGTTAGTAGGTTTCAGCAATATGAATTATGCGCCGTTGTCTATAAAACTTATTGAATAAATTTTAATCTTACGGATTGAAATATCTGGTTTGCGCTGCATAAACAAACACTAAATTTATTATCAATATGAATAAAACGGTTTTTATCACTCTGCTGTTGTTGCATGCTATCCTGGTTGCCGGTCAAACTGTCAGAAGCAACACCGGTGTGATTGTCGGAACAGACCTGATGACCGGGGAAAGCATAACGGGAACTACTTACGAATTTAATGAGAGGATTTATGATTGTCAACCGGATACTACTTTCCGGACTCTGACTTTGCAACTCCGGGGGTTGAGTAAAAACGGCAAATATCTGAATAATAAAGGAGTTTTAGCTTCATTTGATTTGAATTCAAAAGATATAAACTGGACAAGAGAGGTGTATTTTGGAAATGCATCAATAGAACAATACAATGGTGTGCTCTTTCATAATGTCGGGTATGGCTCAACTACCCGTGTCGAAATGACAACGGGAAAGGATCTTTGGAATTCAAAAGTTCTGATTTACTCTACTATACCGGGTCTAAATATTGCTTTTGGTTATAAGTACAACAGTTTCGCGCAAACGTTCTCAGAAAAACTCTCCTGTGTTGATTTAACAACGGGAAAAGTACGTTGGGAAAGGAAAATTGATAAAAGTTATGGTTGGGATGGTGTTGTAAACTTAAATGATACTGCCATCCTGCTTGTTGCATCCGGTTTACATCACCTGAATTTGGAAACCGGAAAAGGGTGGGATTATGAGGTTAAAACTGGTGTGAAAGACTATTCAAAAACAGTTGGGGCAAACGTTGCCGGGGCCGTACTGGGTTTACTCACAGGGAGTTTTGTTATTTCTACCGGTCATGATCTGGTTTCTAATCTGGTCTCCAATGTTGTAACCGACAGTCTTCATATCTATTTTGCTTCAAAAGACTACGTAACTTGTTTGTCTCACGATGGCAGAGTGAAATGGAGAACGGAATTACCTAAGGAGACAAGTCATTCGACCTTGTTGATTGATAGTTCAAGGGTCTATCTCATTAACAGGGGAGAAGCCAGATACAATGGTAAGGAGTGCAGCTTTGGGGAACCTTATATGGCCATTTTCGATAAAAACAGCGGTTATGAACTTGCATTGTCATTATTCGGGCTGAAAAAGAATCCGTTACTAAGTTACGTTGCCGGAAAAGATAGTTTTGAATTGATTTTTAAAGACCGGTCAATTCGTTATTCTTTGAAAAACAATGAATATAAAACTATTTTGTATGATGCAGAACAAACGGGTGAATTTGAGTATGACGTTAGCAAATTTGCCACCTATATCAAGTCGGATTCTATCATTCAAAGTTTACATGAGTTTGATCCCCGAGCTATATACTTTATGAGTAACAAGGGCTATGTCGTTAAATTAAACCGAAATCTGGAATTTGAAAGAAAAATTGAATTAAGTGAATTGTATGTTTACAAAGAGGCACATCAATCTTATACTTTTCTGTATCATGATAAAACACTGTTCGTCATAAACAGTGCAGGCAAAGTGGTGGCAGAGTTAAATGTGGGCAAAACAATCTTCATACACAAGGATAAATTATATGCCGTTGAAGCGAATGTGTTAACAGAAATACCGCTAAACAGATTGTCCAACGGTATTTCAAACTAAATTATTTAGATAAGCGGGTGTCGTTATTTCACTACTCCGCTTATTTTTTTCCCCCTGATGTCGACGAAAATAGTTGCTCCTTTTGTAGCATATTGAGTTGCCACATAACCCATGCCGATGCCGGTTTTCGTGCCGGGGAGGATGGTGCCGGAAGTGACTTTGCCGATAACTTCTCCTTGCTCAGTTACAATGTCGTAATCGTGACGTGGAATGCCTCTGTCGGTCAGTTCAAATCGAATCAGCTTGCGACTCACCCCTTCAGCTTTTTGTTTCTCGAACAAAGGTCTGTCGATGAAGTTGTTGCCTTCTACAAATTTGGTAATCCACCCCAAACCTGCTTCAATAGGAGAGGTGGTGTCGTCAATGTCATTGCCGTACAGACAAAAGCCACTTTCCAATCGCAGGGTGTCACGGGCACCGAGTCCGATGGGTTTGATACCTTCTTCTTTACCTGCTTCGAAAATGGCGTGCCATATTTTCTCGGCATGTTCGGGCAGAAAATACAATTCGAAACCGCCTGCACCCGTATAGCCGGTATTGGAAATGATTACTTCATCAACTCCTGCAAAATCACCCACGGTGAAGTGATAATAAGCTATATCGGAGAGATTGATGCTGGTCAGTTTTTGCAGAATCTGTGTGGCTTTGGGACCCTGAACAGCCAGTTGAGCCATCCATTCGGAAGCGTTGTCCATTTCAGCGCCTTCGGTGTTGTTGTCGCTGAGCCATTTCCAGTCCTTTTCCAGATTAGAGGCATTCACGACCAACAGGTATTTCTGGTATTCGTAATGATACACTAAGATGTCGTCTACAATGCCCCCTTTGCCATTCGGGAGACAGGAGTATTGTATTTTCCCGATAGGTAATGCCGCTACGTCGTTGGTGGTCATGCGCTGCACAAAATCGAAGGCTTTCGGACCTTTGACCCAGATTTCGCCCATGTGCGATACGTCGAATACGCCTGCGGCATTCCGTACTGTGAGATGTTCATCGATGATACCCGAGTATTCAATCGGCATAAGGTACCCGGCAAATTCATGCATTTTGGCATCTAATGCTTTGTGGATGTTGATAAAAGGTGTGAAGTTCATTTTAGTTGGCCAAATTTTTTACGATTGTTACAATAACCTGTGTTGCTTTCTCCATGGATTGAACCGGAACATATTCGAACCGGGCATGGAAATTATGTCCTCCTGCAAAGATATTGGG
>JAKIYP010000132.1 GCA_022708505.1 Bacteroidota bacterium | reverse complement strand
TTTGAAGAGATCCAGGTTATTGTGCCATCACAGGGTTTGTATTCATCTTTTCCAAAGTCTGCAAAAACCTGAACCTGCTGACCGAGTTTTACTCGCGTGAGTTGATCTGCTGTGATATATGCTCTGAAAATCATGTTGTTGGTATCTCCGATTTTGAAAAGAGCTTTACCGGGTGTCGCCAACTCTCCTTTTTCTGCATATTTTACAAGCACAGTGCCATTGATTGGACTGGTAATATTACACTTCTGAAGCTGATCTTCCAGTTGCAAAATCTGAATCTCAAGGGCTTCCTTTTCTCCCGAAATTCCTTGCAAGGATGATTCAAGTGTTGATTTTGTCGCGGCAAGTTGTCGCTCCAGAACAGCAATCTGGGCGTTCAGGTCGTCAAGTTGTTTCGTGGTAGCCGCATTTGATTTGAGTAAATTTTCCACCCGCTTTTTCTCGTTGCGGGCAGTTGCAAGTTGCTGTTCCAGCACTCCGAGTTGTTTCTTTAAATCAGGTCGACGGCTGAGCAAGGCGTCAATAGATGCCAGTAATTGTTGTTTTTTCAGGTGGAGCTGTGTACTGTCGATGTAACCGATTGTCTCATTCTCCTTTAGCGATTGACCATCAACGATGTCGAATGCCATGATTTTACCTGCCACTTCAGCTGAAACGATAACTTCAGTTGTTTCAAAAGTACCCGAAGCATCGAAGTCGGAATCAGTATTCCTACAAGAAGCGAATCCTGCAATCAGGGTAAGCAAAATATAAATTTTATATTTTTTCATATCTAATGTATTTACAAATTATTTACGTTGATTTTTAATTGATAAATGGCCATCAGGAGTTGAATTTCATGTAGCGCTTTTTGTTGGAGAGCAATGTGTTCCGAATTGATTTCCCTGAGTAAATCGGTAACCGTGATTGTTCCGTTTGATAAGCGGGCTTCTGCTGCCAGTTTGATATTTCTTCTGAGGGAAATAATTTCATCATCACTTTTCAGATTTTCCCTAAGTTTGTTTACTTCTGTCTGATATTGATTTCTTTCCAGTGTGTTATTAAACAGGAAAGTTTCTTTCATGACATCTATTTGCTGTCTGTTCAGCTCAATTTTTCCCAAGTTTGATTTCAGGGAGTAGAAGTTGCTGAGGTTCCACGACAACCGGATCCCTCCGATATAAAAAGGAGAAAAATCAGTAGTAAACATGTTTAAGCCCGGACGTCCATAGCCACCTTGTACGAAAGCGCTGATTTTTGGAAAATTAGATGCGTGGAGAGCCTTTTCCTGATTAGATAGTAATAACTGTTGAGCAGCAAAAAGTTTTAACTCCGGACGGTAGTTGTTTGCTTCAACCGGTTCGTTAACAACCGGTTTTTCCAATGGTGTTTTTTCATCGATTACAAGTCCGGTAAATGCCGACAAAATCATGCAATAGTTCTTTTGCGTACTGCGCAAATCATAAATTCGTTGTCTGGCCTGAATCATTTCAACTTTTACGACATCGGCGTCGGAAGGCATTGCAACTCCGTTATCCACGAGCGATTGCATTCTTTGGAGGTTGACAGTCAGTTCATTCAACAAAATATCCTGCAGAACTATTTGTTCCTTTAACAACAAGATACCAAAATAAAGCTGATGTATTCTGTCATTCAACGCATATAAGTCGACCTCCGTTTTTTGTTTGTCAATTTCGGCTGATGCTTCCATGCTTTTCTTTTGAGAACTTAAGATGCCTCCATCCCAGATTAATTGATTGACTTCCACAACCGCCTGATACTGATCTTTATGCAGAGATGGCATACTAAAAGGTTGTCCGGTAATAGCAGAAATGGCATTGCAGAGCGCCGCCGGGATTTCGGTCACATCCGACTGGTACGTTGCCCTTACACCAAGACTAACCTGAGGTAGCCAGGCTTTCGATACGGTCGACAGATTATAATCGCGGGTTTTTTCTATCAAGCCATATTGCTTTATCAACGGATAATTATTTCTTGCCTTGATTCTGCAACTATCGAGGGTAATGCCGCTCAATGGTGCAAAACAGAGCATCAGAATGATACTTCCTATCCAAACTTTTCTTTTCATAACATCAAGTAAAATTAATCTTAGAATTAACCACTAACCACTGTCCACTAACCACTAATAATTGCGTATCTCAAGCGTTCATGCGCGGATGCTATGTAAAATAAAATCCACATTCGCATTTCTCCTGTGCTCAATCAGATTTTTCTTTTGTCCCTCGTCCATTTGCATCACCTGTTCGACTACAGGCATCATCACGAACAAAGCCACATTCATCGAAATAGCAGGTATCATGATGTCGATCAAACTGACCGGGCGAACCCTGCCGGCTTTTATTTCTGCCTGCAGGTCATCGTTCAGTGCCGCGAAAAGCTGCTCAGGTAATTCCCGTAGTTTTTCCCGTAACAGAGCTACTTGTTCGGGTCTTCGAGATAATTCCCTGATTATTAGGAGCGGAATCTGAGGATTGTTTTCCAGGAGAGAAAAGTGAGATGTGATTAAATGACGGATTTTATCCTCGAATCCCATTGACTTAGCACCTTCGATATTAAATAACTGTTGAAAAAAGTATCTGAACTTTTGTTCGAAGATTGTATTGAACAGATTATCCTTTGTACGGAAATAATAATGAATGAGTGCCTGGTTACAACCAACTTTTTTAGCAATCTGAGTTGTGGATGTAGCTTCAAATCCTTTTTCCAGAAATAGCTTTTCTGCTGCTTCAAGAATGGCTTGTTCTGTGGGTTGATTTAGTTTTTCTTCTTTCATTAATTGCATTGTTTAATAATACGGTTTAATAAGTCTATTAAACAAACGCAAAGAAAAGTGTTTTATTTGAAACAAACAAAATATTTTAAAGAATTTTTGATGATTTGTTAGTACAATTGATACAATCAGATCGTGTTTAGTACCTTGTCATGAGTGACCTGGATATAAATGACAAATAACACCTGCTTGTTGTTGGATATAAAGGTGTTTATATGAAACTAAAAGTGGCTATTTGTTGATAAACAGCACTTAGTAAGCCCGCGAAAACGATGGCCAATAGGCAAATCACTAAACTGATACGTGCCGGAATATCACTTGCGATTCGTTCGATAGGCTCGTCTGATTTGCGTAAGAACATAGCCTTCACAATCAGTAAATAATAATACAGGGAGATAATCGTGTTCAGCAATGCAATAAATACCAACACGTAAAAACCTTGTTCAGCGGCTGCCGCAAAAATGAAAAACTTACTGAAGAAACCGGCAAAAGGAGGAATACCAGCAAGTGAGAATAAGGCAAACATCATGATTGCACTTAATTTTGGATTGGTTTGATATAGTCCGTTGTAATCTTTAATTGCTACTTTGCCCGTGTGGTTTTCGATGA
>JAKIYP010000051.1 GCA_022708505.1 Bacteroidota bacterium | reverse complement strand
TATGGTTCAAAAAAAACTGGCATGTATTTTGAAATACCCATATCGTGCACAACGATAAAATAGTTTTTAGTTATCTTACCTTTTAAAAATACATGTTATGAAACGTATATACACAGGCTTGTCAGTGGTGTTGATGACAATGTTCCTTATCAATCAACCAAAAGCACAAAGCTACAATACCCCGGATAGAAGTTATCGTTATGATGTGAGCGACTATCTTGACCTCGAAGCTGTTGCATCCGTATTTGCCAAGTCAAGATCAATCGATGATTTCGAAAACAGATTGAACGACTACAGAAATCAGGTTTCAAACCTGGATTTGAATAATGACGGTTATGTGGATTACCTGAGGTTGCTTAAACAGTATGACCGCGATGCCCATGTGATTCTGATTCAGGCGGTGTTGGGAAATAATTACTATCAGGATGTTGCAACCATTGTTATCGGTAGAGATGCTTACAACAGAGATTATATACAGATTATCGGTGACCCCTATTTATATGGAAACGATTATATCCTGGAACCTATATTTCACAAACGCCCCAGAATTTTAAGTTCACTTTGGAACAGACCTCATGTAGTATATGTATCGAGGTATTACTGGGGATATTACCCTACTTATTACAGATTGAGACCCATTCTTCCGATTCATCATTATTTCCACCATCTGAGGGTATTTGTCGATGTACATCATCGTTATCACTATACTACCAGTTTAAGATTCCCGGTATATGTGGATGTAATTCGCCATCACCGGCGCAATGACTACTGGAGGGATCATAACGACAGGCGTTTTGAAATGCGTAATCAACATTACAGAAACAAGGGGCAGTTTGAATACAACCAGGAAAGAAGAAAACCAGACCCGAGAGAACGCAAATCCACCTATTCTGAAAACGACAGGAGACAAGCAAACCCGGGTGCAGGAGTACCACAACGCGACACCAGGGTAAATCCATCGGAAAGAAGACCGGCAACCCCACAACGGGATGTCAGGGTAACTCCTCAACGGCCGGCACAACAGAGAGAAATCAGGGTTACACCTCAACGGGAAAGTGCACCTTCTCCTTCGAGAGAAGTAAGGACAACACCTTCGAGAGAAGTAAAGGTAAGTCCTCCGGCTAAAGAAGTAAAAGTAACACCTAAAGTTGAAAGCAAACCTTCCTCATCAAGGGAAATTAAGGTGAGTACCTCTTCAAGAGATACTAAAAAGACGAATGAAAAATCTTCCTCGAATAGTTCCAGATCAAGCAGAAGCGCTTCATCAAATAACAGTTCAGGAAGAAGATAGGTACAAGTAGATTGGTTTAGTTAACGCGGAGAGCTGTTTCGACAGCTCTCTTTTTTTGTTTATGATAAAGGGCTAAGTATTCCTGTTCAGTCTGACCCGGCGTAGGGATTAACTCGGCTTTATCCAAACAGTTAAGTGCATGCAAATCCATGAGGGTGCTATACCCTGAGCGACAAATAATTTCTTTTGCCTGTAAAAGTATGCTTGTTAGTTTATCTGTGTCGATGTGAGGCAAGATAGTCAGGTTTTCGTGTGTCTCTTCAAATTGTCCGGAAGTTTTATCAGCGGGTAATCCCTGAATGATGAGTACCCTTTCAGCTGTGTTTTTAAATCTTTTGATCAGTTGTTGTTCAAAAATTGTGCGTTGCGGCTCCGGACCCGAAACAAGTGCAACGGTGTCAAATCTCAAATCGGGAATTATTGGGGATTGAGTTGAAATCTGAGCAAACCGGGAAAGCGGACCGATAAACCGGGCATGGCGGGGCAAAGGATATTTGTGGGATAAATCTCCACTCAGGTTTTCTTTTCCTTCATAATCAGGAATCACACAGTCATCGAACCTGTTGATGAAAAAACGGTGCCCGAGCCAGACAACGGGAGTCATAAATCCCAATCCTTTCGGCATTTTAATCATCAGCTGATGGGTAATGTAGGTTGAATGAATCTGTTTGTTCCATAGTCCGAAGCGATTGTCAGAAATCACCCGCTTTATTTGATGTTCGCGGATGATTTTTTTTAATTGATGATGTTCACGGATGATGCCCCATAGTATAACAGGGATACTCCGCAACATGGCAGTAAGTTGCGATTTACCCTTGTTGTAGCGGATAGGATAAGAGGGCAATTCAATAAATGAGAAGCCCGGAAACACTGCTTTGAGTAGTTCCATCGGATGTCCGTCGGATGCGATGATGATTTCATGACCCTCCGAAAGCAGTTCTTGTATCAGGGGTATGCATCGGGTAGCATGACCTAAACCCCAATTGAGGGGTGCAACTAAAGTTTTCATTTTTCAACCACACTTTTTACTTCCCCATCGCTCACATAGGTTTTTATTGTATCACCGTCCTGCACGTCATTTACTGAACTAAGCCTTTTGCCATTGATTGTCGTAATCGTGTAACCATATTTCAGTAAAAATGCCGGAGAATGTCGTTCTATGCTGTTTTCAAGTATGGCTAATTTGTTTTTTTGCGTATTAATTGCCAGTCTGACAGCCTGAATCAGTCTTGATTTCTGTCGTTCTAAGGTCAGCTTCTTGTCCGAAGTTTTATTGATCAGGGCGTGCCTGATTTTCCAACTGATATCCGCTAACTTTTGTTGTTGACTTTGTACCCTTTGAAGGAGCAATTGGTAAATTGCGGTATATGCATCTGTCATCCTGTCTCGTGCTTCTTCCATCATTTCGATTAGTAAAGCTGCAGCAGCAGTTGGAGTTTTTACAGAAGTATGGGTTACCATATCCACGATTGATAAGTCCCGTTGGTGACCGATACCCGCGATAATGGGCAAAGGGAATTGTGCGCAGTTTAATGCCAGTTCGTAGGAATCGAAGCAAGCCAGGTCGGTGGTAGCTCCTCCGCCCCGGATGATAACAACCACATTGAAAAGATCAGCATGTCCGTAAATGTTGTCCAACGCTTCGATGATGGAATCTGCTGCCTGATCTCCCTGCATGATTGCCGGAAATAATTTTTTATAAAAAACAAACCCATCGGGATTGTTATCCAGTTGGTTGCAAAAATCATCGTATCCGGCGGCCGTAGGAGAGGAGATTACGGCGATTCTGTTTGGCAATACAGCCAATTCCAGCGATTTATTCATTTCCATCACCCCGTCTTTTTCCAACTGCCGGATGATTTCCTGACGTCTTTTAGCCAGTTCTCCGAGGGTATAGGTAGGGTCAATGTCCCGGATGTTCAGGCTTAAACCAAACACATCATGAAAATCAACGGTGACTGAAACCAATACTTTGATGCCAGCATGCAATTGTTGACCGGTACTGCTTTCGAAGTAGGGCTTCAGCATGCGGTAGGTGTTTGCCCAGATGTTAGCTTTTATTTTGGCAATTAGCGTGTCGGTGTCCGGATCTTTTTCAATGAATTCGAGATAACAATGTCCGTTGGAAGCTTCACGAAGCTCGCTTATTTCTGCTCTAATCCAGACCGGGGACTCAAAATTAACTTTGATAACCTGGTTGATAAAACGCGTGAGTTGGGATAAGCTATATGTTTCTTTTTCCATTGAATATTTGCTTAAGGAATCAAAATTTTCGATACTTGTGAATATCCCTGATAACGTATCCGAGCCAGGTAAAATCCGGCTGGCAGGTAGCTGACATTCACGGCATCCACCATATCAGAAAGTAATTGTTGGTGGATAATTTTCCCCGTGGGTGTAATAATTTGAAAAAACAGCCCCTGAGTTTCAAACGCAGGTTGTTTCATTATTCTGACTTCTCCTGTTTCTGCCAGATATTTCAGTTTGACAGGGAACTCAGTCTGAAGTTCACGTCGGTTATTTGTTACTGTTTGATGCAATACATGTTGAAAATCCGGAATCCCATAGCCGTATTGATTGTCAGGAGAATTGAAGCGGTCTGCCGAATTGATGATGTGTTGTCTGATTAGGTCAACACGGTATGATTGTGGTAGTTGCTCCATGCAATATTGCAAATAACAGGCTGTTAATCCGGCCATGATGGGAGAGGAGTAGGAGGTTCCGTTGCCATTAAAAACAAGGTTGCCGTTTAAGTCAACTAATGTTGTTCCCCAACCGGTGGCGCAGACTTCCGGCTTGATTCTGCTGTCGGCAGTGGGACCAAACGATGAGAATGCGGCAATTGTCCCGCTGGTATTCACTGCCCCCACTGTCAGGATGCCATCCGCATCAGCCGGTGAACTGATGTATTTCCATGTTTTATTGCCATCGTTTCCGGCGCTGGTACAAACAATAATACCCTTCCGGGAAGCAAGATAAGCGGCACGGCTAGCCCTCGACACCTGTCCGTTCATATCAGCATAGGTGAAATTCATGCTTGCATCATCGAATTGGGTATATCCCAATGATGAATTCACCACATCAACGCCCAGACTGTCTGCAAATTCCAGTCCCCTGACCCAGAAATCCACTTCGAACATATACTCAGTAGGCACATATTCTGTTTGTATTAACCAGTAAGAAGCATGGGGTGCCACACCTACAAATTGTCCGGGCAGATTCCCTGCCATAATCGACAACACATTCGCGCCATGTGTATCCTCCTGATAGACATTAACCGATGGGTCAATGATACTCTTAATGCCTGATAATCTGTTTTGAATCCGTAAACTGTCGAAAGCCGGGTTGGTGTCCACGTTTCTGAAACCCGCATCCAATACCCCGATGAGGATGTTTTTACCTGTATAACCCGCGTCGTGCAATGCTTTTCCGTTTAATTGATTTAGTTGTGCAGCGGCATATCCGTATTTTAGTTCATAAACGGGTTCAACATCATGTTCAAACTCCTGTTCATCCTCTGGGTTTATGCGTTTTGTATAGCGTGCAGGCACCGGTTGTGCTGTCAGTATTTTACCCGTATAGGAAACTTCTTGAACAAAAGAGAGCGGGCGAATGGATCCCATCAACGATGAATCTGCTGTTAATACGGTAATTCCGTTCATCCATTTGCTGGCGGAATGAAAAGATACTCCCTGATTGATAACCTGACTGATGTAACTTGTGTTAACAGGTAAATCCGTGGAGTCAATTGCAATCTGTTGTTCACTTCTTCTTTGAATGGATCTTGAACTCAGATATGCAGCGGGATTATCAAGGGAATAGGGCGTGTTGTTTTTATCTTTAAACTGAACGAAAAAGTAGTAAGAATCAGCAAACAGAAAGTTTGTGAAACAGAAAAAAAACAGCAAGGTTGTTATTGCCTGTTTTCGTATGGGATTTTTCTTTTGAATCATGAAGAAGAAATTATCTCTGCAAATATACAATATTTGATTCAACATTAACAGGGAGAGTGAGATTTGATCTCAAATGTTGAGATATTTGATTCTTAGTTCCCTCGCTAAGGATGACAATGATTCTCACTAGTTCCCTCGCTTCGCTCGGGATGACAAATTTGGTTGGATTCTTAGTTCCCTCACTACGTTCGGGATGACAAATTTTGCTTAATAAATATTACCCGTCGCCCAAAGTCTGTAAAAACTGTTTTATCTTTGCAGCGACGGGTGCTAAGATTCCCGAACCGTCGCTGAAATGAATATAATCAAACAGTAAAAAATGGTGCGACGGTATCTGACCAAACGGAATTGTTGTCATCCCGAGCGAAGCGAGGGAACTAGTGAGAATCATTGTCATCCTGAATCGAGGGAACCAGATCTCTCGTTTCACTCGAGATGACAGATGAGAATGTTTTAATAATACCCGTCGGAATAGATTGTAATAATTGTATTGGTACTCATTGCGACGGATGCATGATTTAGTTATGAAAATACACATCTATTATGTTTACATTTTAACCACTAAAAACAATAAAGTTCTTTATGTGGGAGTTACAAATGATCTTGTTCGTCGAGTAAATGAACATAAAAAAGGTTTACGTGAAGGATTTACTAAAAAGTATCATGTGAACAAACTTATTTACTTTGAAATATATGATTATATCGAACATGCAATTGCACGTGAAAAACAAATAAAAGGTTACTCTAGGGATAAAAAGCTTAATCTTGTTAACGTGAAAAATCCTCAATGGAATGAATTAGATCCTCATTGTAAAAACTAGTTCCCTCGCTTCGCTCGGGATGACAAATTTTGCTTAATAAATATTACCCGTCGCCCAAAATCTGTAAAAACTATTTTATCTTTGCAGCGACGGGTGCTAAGATCCCCGAACCGTCGCTGAAATGAATTTAATCAAACAGTAAAAAATGGTGCGACGGTAATTTACCTAACAGCATTATTGTCATTCCGAGCGAAGCGAGGGAACTAAAGAAAAGAACGTGCTATAAATTTGCACCATGAATCATTTAAAAAGACTTTGAATAAACTTTTTAGTGAAGATGTTGTTATGCAATTAAATAATAAAAATGATACAATAGACCTGTGAGGTTTTTAAAACCTGACAGGTCTGGTCAATTAAAAACAAAAACAATTAAACAATATGGCAGACGATCCGGTAATATGTACTTGCCTCGATTTAACCAAGAACGACATAATCGAGGCGATAAACCAATATGGATGTAAAACAACAGATGATGTGGCCGATGCAATAGAAGCAGGCGCCGTGTGTGGGAGTTGTATCGATGATATACAGGAGATTCTCGACGAAGTCAATAGTTGAAAGCAACTGTAACGTATACAAATATATTAAATCGCATTTCTGTAATTTCAAAGTTAGGATTCTGTAATTTCAAAATTGAGAATTCGAAATCTCAAAGTAGGGTGTTCGTATTTTCAAAATTATCCGTATATTTGCTGAAAATTATGCCTATATTATGTTGATAAATAGAGAAATTACGGATGCTATAAAGAATTTAGCCCGAAAGTATCCAATATTAGCTGTTACTGGTCCTCGTCAATCCGGAAAAACAACCTTATTGAAATCAATTTTTCAGGATTATCAATATGTAAGTCTCGAAAATCCTGATAATCGTTCTTTTGCAGAAACGGATACAAATGGTTTTTTGCAGAAATACGACAAATATGTTATTATTGATGAAGCGCAACGGGTTCCGGTGTTATTTTCATATCTTCAGACCTTGACGGATGAAAGTGGATTAATGGGACAATTTATTTTGTCTGGTTCACAAAATTTTCATTTAATGAAAAACATTACGCAAAGTCTTGCAGGCAGAGTCGCTATATTCAAACTATTTCCCTTTGATTTCAGAGAGATGACATCTGCAAATTTGCTTCATGAAAATTACCTGGAAAATATAATCAAAGGTTTTTATCCAGCTATTTACAATAGGGATATTCCTTCAGAGATATTTTATGCTAATTACGTACAAACTTATCTTCAGAGGGATGTAAGCGAACTCATTGCAATAAAAGATATCCGGTTGTTTCAGAATTTTTTGGCATTATGTGCTACACGCGCGGGTCAATTGCTTAATCTGAACGCGTTAGCTAATGCATGTGGAATATCCCAACCAACGGCTAAAGCATGGATGTCGGCATTGGAAAATAGCTATGTGGTTTTTCAGCTTTATCCATATCATGAAAATTTTAGCAAACGCATCGTAAAAACGCCAAAATTATATTTTTATGATACCGGATTACTTTGTTATTTGTTAAAGATAAATGATGCTGACCAGATTCATACTCACCCTCTGAAAGGAAGTTTATTTGAAAATATGATGATTGCGGAGTATGTAAAACGGATGTATCACCGGAATATGATGCAGGATATTTGGTTTTGGCGTGATGCTGAAGGTCATGAGGTGGATTTAATTATTCAGGAGAGTTCGAAATTAAATGCGATTGAATTTAAAGCGACACAGACTGTTTTACCTGATTTATTTAAAGGACTATCCTATTTCGGGAATTTAACTAAACGCGAGATCTCGAAAACATTAGTTTACGGAGGAACCGACAATCATGAAAGAAACCAGGTGAAGGTTGTTTCTTGGAAAGATGCAGTTAATTGATTCAGTAAACAATTCTTTCTTTTGTGAAAAATAAACATGCAACAATATCTCGACATACTCAAACAATACTGGGGATACGACCAATTTCGGCCGTTACAGGGCGATATTATTCAGAGTATTGCTGATGGGAAAGATACGCTCGGACTGATGCCTACGGGTGGCGGTAAGTCGCTGACTTTTCAGGTACCAGCGCTGGCAATGGAGGGAGTTTGTATCGTGGTTACGCCTTTGATCGCGTTAATGAAAGATCAGGTGGAGAACCTGAAAAAAAGAAATATATCTGCCGCGGCGATTTATACAGGCATGTCGAAGGGGGATATCTTGCTTACTTTAGATAATTGTGTCTTTGAGGCCTATAAGTTTTTGTATGTTTCTCCCGAACGCCTGGCAACTCCTATCTTTATAGAGAAAATCAAGCAGACTAAAGTCTGCCTGATCGCGGTAGATGAATCGCATTGTATTTCGCAATGGGGATATGATTTTCGTCCTTCTTACCTTAAAATAGCGGATATTAGGGAAGTTATACCCGATGCACCTGTGTTGGCGCTGACCGCTACCGCAACCCCTGAAGTCGTGGATGATATTCAGGAGAAACTGCATTTTAAAGCCAGAAATGTTTTTAGAAAAAGTTTTTTGCGCACGAACCTGGCTTATATCGTCAGAACGACTGAAAACAAGGATGAACAACTGTTGAATATTCTCCGTAAGGTGCCGGGAACATCTGTGGTGTATGTACGCAATCGCAAAAAGACAAAAGAAGTAGCTGATTTTCTCGTGCAAAACGGCATCAGCGCTGAGCATTTTCATGCCGGACTGAAAAATGAAACCAAGGACGCCAGACAGCGGCGTTGGAAAAACGATGAAACGAGGGTGATAGTTTCGACCAATGCCTTTGGGATGGGGATTGACAAACCGGAAGTGCGTTCGGTGGTGCATCTCGATTTGCCGGATTCTTTAGAAGCTTATTTTCAGGAAGCTGGCAGGGCAGGTCGTGATGAGAAAAAGGCTTATGCGGTGGTGCTTTTCAATAACAGCGATGTGACCAAAATGCGCAAAAGGGTAGCCGATACTTTTCCGGAAAAGGACATGGTCCGAAAAGTGTATAAAGCCCTCGGGGATTATTATGAGATTGCAGAAGGGTACGGATTAGATGCGGTATTCCCGTTCGATCTGGCTGATTTCTGCACGAAATTTAAATTGCCGATGCTGGTAGCGTATAATTCCCTGAAAATTCTACAACAAGCAGGGTATCTGGAGTTGACTGACGAGCAGGATAATACTTCCCGTGTACTGTTTACCGTTGGCAAGGAGGACTTGTATGTAATTCGTTTTACGCCGGATCAGGATAAGTTGGTGCATATTTTACTGCGTTCCTACACGGGTTTATTTACCGATCCGGCTTATATCAGTGAAGATATCATGGCTTCCCGGCTGGGTTGGAACAAAGATAAGGTATATCAGGAATTAGTTATATTATCAAAGGAACATATCATCCAGTATATTCCCCGCAAAAAAACACCTTTTGTAAGTTTCGTGGTTGAAAGAGAATCGCCCGACAGATTAAATCTTGACAAAGAAGCTTACGACGACCGGAAGGAGCGTTATATCAGCCGTGTAAAAAGTGTATTGGACTATGCAAATGAGCAAAATATTTGTCGCAGTCAGATTTTGTTAGCTTATTTCGGCGAAAAAAACACCAAACCCTGCGGTCAGTGCGATATTTGCTTGAAGCAAAAGGAAAAGCAGGTTGATGAGATTGATTTCGAGAAAATTAGCAAAGCAATATCGGAATTGTTGCAACAAGAACAGCTGACAATTAATCAAATCACCACCCGCTTAGCTTTCAAAGAAAACAAGGTGTTGCAGGTGTTGAGGTTTATGATGGATAAAAAGCTGTTGGTGCAGGGAAAAGACCTGAATATAATAGTAAGAAAAAAGTATGAGTAACTTTTATCTTATTTCTCAAAAAGAATTTGAGATTCTAATCATGGTGCTTTTGTGCTATATTGTACAGTTAATTTTAATGATCTGACTTTATCAGTACACACTATTCCAATACGAGTATAAGCTGGTGCGTTTTCTTCAATTACTTCATCTTTAATTTTAAAAGGAACAGAACAGCTAATCTGAACGTAGACTTTTTCTCCTCCTTTATTTAATAAAAGTGTGTTAGGGCTAATTTTTTTCCAATTGGCACGGGTAGTAATTGCACATTCAAAACTAACCTCTTCATTGCTTTTTAAAATGTCAGTAACAACAAACGTATTATTTTTCCTGTCATAAATGAATGTACGTGTTAGAAGACTCAATTCAGGTAAATTGTATGCTGATAACATATCAATTTTATAAGTGTCCGTATTATTCGTGAACTTACTTGTAAGCTCAACTCCTCTTGCTTCTTTCCCTACCTTTTGAGCTGTGTTATTTATAAACGGCACCGGATGACCGTATGAGCCTTTACTTTTGTATTTCTTATATGCTATGTTTTCAAACCAGTCTCTTGTATATGTTATGGCACAACCCTGATCGCCCGAAATAGTTTCATTTCCCAAAACAACTGCGTATGAACCTATGTCATTGTGATTATGATTTTCTCCATTAGTTCCTCCTTTTGCCGATACCCCTATTTTGTCCTTTTCGTTTTTTGCCGGTCTGCCGACATAAACCCCTGATTGCGGGAAGAAACTTCTTAATGATTCAGGTTTGGACTGAGTAAAATCACTTACATTTAAAGGCCATGATTGGTTTGGAAATGAAGGAATAAGGTTCAGGGAGAAGTTATTAAACTCTGGAAATAATATTTTTTCTGGTTCAGATGAATATCCCAGAGCATGGTTACAATAATCTTTGACAAATTGTCCCGGCCTGGCTCCTGGTCTTGCGTCCGAGTAAAGTGGGTATACATCATTGATAATGTGGGTTTTATAACCGTATTGTGCGATGAGGTTTAATTTAGGATTAGTGAAGAAGTCCAATTCTCCTCTTGTGCTGCGACAGACTAATTCCCGCAGGGTTATTAGAGAACGAAAACCATAATTGTAGTAACCTACACCCTCGCTGCAATAACCATCATCTTCGTAGCCATCAATGCCGTAGGTGTGATATTGTTCGGCAAACGCAATATAAAATGCACGTTCGTTTTTATCCTGAATAACAGCATTGGCAGCACCTACAAGTCCAGCCAGGCAGACAGAATTCCAGTTGTTTTTGTAGGTAAACCAATTAAAAGGTATTCCTGTAGTAATACAATTTTGTATAGGAGCAAAGAGTTTATTGTGAAGAGCGGAAAGGGCGAGTTCTCTTACGCGAGGAGAAATTTTATCGTCGAGCATGAACAGTGATTCCGCCAAACCAAAACCAAATGTTGCAACAACCAGATCGACATACATCTCCTTTCCATAATATGTTTTTAAATCTTTATCGTGTGCCGAAAGTGTCCAGGGGGTTTGTTTGCATAATGAAATGATTGCTTTTTCAATCTCCGGGATGTAAGTGCCTTTATTTTCAATACACTCTGCAAAAACTAATCTGAATAAATAATTTCCCCTGGATTCGATCATTTTATCAGCAAGTTCACGACGACCTGTTTTGCTGTAGTCAAGGTAAATTGAATCAACAAAAGGAGTTTGCCCTTCTGCAATAAGCTGGGGAAGTTCTTTTAAAAATGTTGTGGTTTCTTTCATATCCGCAATATTTTCCCATGCTGCCCGGTCTTTATATGTCGGACTGATAGCTTGCGGATGATCAGGAATCATTGTTGCAATTTCAGCCACGCGTGAAAGAAGAACAGGCTTTGGAAGTGCTGCGTTAAGTCCCGCTATGCAAAATAATAAAAGGAAGAAAGTGCTGTGTAATCTCATGTGAATTATTATATTTAACAAGGACAATAGTAGTAATAAAGAATTGTTCCTATTATCCACCAAGGGATTTTAATATTACGATTGCAGTATTATAATATTGATTCTTCAGTAAAAACCAGATATTTATCATTATTAACAAGCATATTCAGAACTTTTATGTGCAGTTTCTTCTTGTCGCCTTTTATTTTATATGTAACACTTGCTTTTTCTTTTACGTTCATTTCTGACGATTCTTCATTTATCTGTAATTTAAAAGGGATATCCGAGACATTTGTAATTATGCACTTACCTGAACTGAATGAAAGTTTAATACATGCATCAAACATTGCTCTTAAATATGATTCCCTTCCGGCAAATATATTATGAGACAAAACCAACGTTCTGCCTCCAAATAATGCTTTCTTGATTGCTGCTTCTGATTTGTTTTCTGCAAAAACCAAGGTTAAAGGACGTGAAAATTGCCCTTCTGTTTTTTGAATTGGATTATGAGCATCGCTACCTGACATAAAAACAAAATTTTCGTTAGCACAAAGATATAGTCCTAAGGGATAAATATTGTTAGAATTAAAAACCTCCACTCCGTTAATTTTTCCTTCTGATATTAGTTTCCCTTGGATCTCAGGATTTACATCATTTTTCGAAAGACGCCAGCAGGGATGATTCCATGTTATGAAAGCTCCTTGAGAAACAGCAACATCAATGCACTTGAAAATACTTACTGAGTCGGCAATTGCGTTAGCATCTGTAATAAAAAGGGCATTGTAATGCCCGTTTTTGGCGCTAAATGTAAGTTCGGCACCTTTGATTAAAGTGATTCCTTTACTTTTTGCTGAGGGAAGTGCAATGTCATACGAGGAGTTATGATCGCCTGAAATGTATTCTTTATTTTTCCTCCCCGGCAAATGATCAGTGATAGCAATTACATCCAGACCATCTCGAACGGCTTCATTGACCCTAACTGTTGGCCAGACTGCTCCATCCGAAAAAACTGTATGTAAATGAAAATCACATTTAAATGTATTATATCCCAATATATCCGGAATGTATAAATTTGTTTTATTTGGTTCTGATGTTTTGTCTTCTAATGAAAGACTTATTAAATCCAGACTTTGAGCAAATAATTGTAGAGAGATAAGAAAGTAAAAAAAAATAATCAGTATACAATTCTTAATGGAACCTTTGCAGTTTATGTGTATTGTTTTCATTTTAGATATTTATATTTGTAGGAATCATGAGTTTAATTTTTTTCATGCCTCCATACGAGGAAAGCTTGATTGCATTTGTCTGTTGTGTGTAATTACTAGATAATAGATATTAAGTAGGTGTTCATAATTATTTAATAGTATTACACCGGGAACTCCTCCGGTGTAATAGATTGAAAAATCACAACCTACAATATAAACTAATTTCGATCATATACTTATAACTATAGATTCGCATTATACATAAATTATAGTGATAAGAAGGCAGTGCTTATGGAACAATAGTTTTGATAACCTTAATGCCTTCTGTATTTTGTATATTAACAAGATATATTCCTTTTGAAAGAACAAGCGATATTGTTTCTCCCGGGTTAAATACCTGTTTGTGAATAAGCATACCTGTTGTATTAAAAACACGTGTATATGCTGCCATTTGTTCTTTGTTTTCAATCATCATTTTGCCATTTGTTGCGTAGCAACTGATTTCAAGAGTACGTTGAATCTGATCAACAGACGTTGATATTGTAAATTCATGGCAGCCAATATCCGGTTTGCCGCCTTGAGGACGAGTTTTTCCGAAGCAATCCTTGGTATTCGGTAAATCTTCAAAAACAGCACCTGCATCAAGTAAAGAAGAAGTTTAGGTAATGCGGAAATCATTACTCTCAGGATTTACGAAAGCGGGATATTTTGCATCTGGCGTATCTCCTATGTTTGTACCTTCAAGTAAGAAGTTATTAGCCGAAGTCCATGAAACGGGATGAGCTTCCATCAGTGCACAATTCTTTATAATGGTGTTTGCATCGGCTGCACCGCCGACTTTGCCCAGCCCACCCGCTAAAGTAGACGGTGCCCAGAACACGCAGTTGTATATCTTCAGGTTAGGATAGCCACCCGTTACTCCGCTAACATAAATTGATTGAACGGTATTATTGACAAAAGTATTGTTGATGATATTTACAGTAGGTATGACAGACACTGAACTGGTAATTACTATGGCCGCTGACCCTGTTGCTTCTCTGATGATGTTATTGGAGAATGTTACGGTGGAACCTCCAGAAATGCTAAGCACGGCTGCTTTGTTTAAAGCGTAAGAATTGACGAACATGTTGCCATCAATCACGCGGGTTCCTGTATTTGTAATTCCTATGTCGCCTCCGAATCCTTTTTCACCATTATTCTTATTGCCTTCAAAGTAACAATTATATACGTTCCCACCGCCGTATAAATACATTGCCGCTCCTGTGCCTGTGGCTGAATTATTGATATTGTTGATTAGCTTACAGTTACGTACTATTTCCGATCCCCTCAAAATGACAGCCGCCCCGCCGCCCCCGTTTCGCAATGTTAAACCATCAAAAATGACGTTCGAACGCGCTCCTCCCGCATAGATAAATTGAGTGGTGTTATTGTTGCCGTCAAAAATCGTTTCATCTGCGAAATCCCAGAAGTTTGTGCCAACGGTACGGTTCAGAGAAGTGCCGTTGTAACCACCGGAAAACTGAGTTTTACTTTGATAAGTGATTCTGGTTGTGAATACATAAGTTCCTTTGATGACATAAATACTGTCTACTTCCTCATGTGATGAGGTGAAAGTAGCATTGTACCATGCAGGAAAAGATTTCGCCTCGGCAGTGAGGTCGACCAAAGTTCCAGAGTTAGCTGTGACAACCGAAGCATCCCATGTGGCAGCACCACTTGTTCCCGGTTGCACAAAGTAATTAGTAGAAAAAAGGTATGGAACTGCAAATAATGCAATAACAAATAAAGATTTTTTTTTCATAATATTGTGTATTTCGTATAAAAGGTTTTAGTGGATAATTGTTTTTATACTCTCTACTCCATTGATAGTACTTATTTTTATCAGGTAACTTCCTTTTTGAACGTCAAAGTTAATCATTTCGCTTGCATTCAATTGTTTTTGATGCATTAATTTACCTGTGATATCGAAGACATAGGCCAAAGCTGATGTTTGTTCGTTGTTTTCAATTACCAGCATTCCGTTATTCGAAAATACTCTGACAGCAAGTGCTCTGATAGTACTATTGGCGGTCGTTGTTTCGTCAAATTCAAAGTACCCAATTTCAGGATTGCTTCCGTCAGGACGCGTTGTGCCGAAAAAGTCTTTAAGATTTACTACATCAGCAAACGTAGCTCCTGTATTGCGTAAAGCAGAAGATGCCGTAATGCGGAAATCATTACTCTCAGGATTTACGAAAGCGGGATATTTTGCATCTGGCGTATCTCCTATGTTTGTACCTTCAAGTAAGAAGTTGTTAGCCGAAGTCCATGAAACGGGATGAGCTTCCATCAGTGCACAATTCTTTATAATGGTGTTTGCATCGGCTGCACC
>JAKIYP010000050.1 GCA_022708505.1 Bacteroidota bacterium | reverse complement strand
TTATTAGTCTTCGAATCACTATAAAGATACTGAATACCAGCGACTTAACCAATTATTTTATGTTAAACTTTGTTAGATAACTGCTTGATTATTAATTTATTAAATGAATATTTACCGAAGTATTGAATAATGAAACGCAGCAATGGACAAATACAGATAAGTATGAGTACGAGTATAATACAAACAACGACCGTACGCTCATTGCTTATTATAGATGGGATTCAGAAACAGGAATATGGCAAGTGTCGTATAGGACTGAAACTGAGTGGAGTGTGGATTCGGAAAACAATAAGACTTTTGTAAGAATTAGGTTTGATTGGAATAGCGAAACGCAAAGTCTGAGTTACACATCAAAAGAAGAAACAGTTCTTCAGGGAAATACAAATATTTACAAATACAGGACTACATATTATTTCAGTGCTGAGGGTGTGTGGTTGCCAGATTCAAAAGTAGAACAACTTTATGATGATGACGGATACGACTATACAATTAGTAACTATGTTTGGGATGTTCAAACTGAAGTTTGGAAAGGTAGCAGTAAAAGTGGTTATGGTAATAGTGATGATGAATCCTACTACCAATTCATAGCATATTATTACTGGAACGACGATGTGCGGAACTGGACTGCCAAAACTGAGATTGAGTATGACCGCAATAACAATGAAATAGCTACTGCCGAATATGTCAGGTCCGGGGAAAACTGGCAGGCTGTAAGTAAAACCGGTAAAGAAGGAGATTTTGTTGTTTTCTACAAGCTTGTGGAAAATGCTTTTGTAAAAACGTATAAGGAGGCAACATATTACGACGAAAATAACAATGTAACCTCATATTCCCGGTACGACTGGGATGAGGGGCTAAATAATTGGTTTGTCAGCAAAAATATCGGAAGTTGTATGTGGGACAATCTATCGGGTGAGTGGCGTGTTTATCAATATATAGAACTTGGCTATGACAAATACGGACATGAACTATACCGGATACAATTATATAGGGGTAACACCCAAAGTCAATGGCTTGGGTCTTATACATATAAATCAGAAAATGTTTACGATGAAGCAGGCAGGCAAATGGCCAGAATAACTTATGACTGGGCTGGTGGAGAACCAACAGTGTTCAACCAGGGTGAACCCTCAGTGAAAAGTTCAAACGGCTGGATAGAAATTCAACGGACGACCTACCATTATTCTGAACATGAGATATCGAATAATGTTCCCTCATATGAAGTGAAGACACAGATTTTTCCCAATCCGGCAAACAATCGTTTGACTATCTCGGGAACAAAATCCGGGCAAGGTATTCATATTACTAGTCTTAACGGGCAGCAAAAGAAAGTCTTTACTGCCGAAGAGGGCAATACTGTCATTAACCTTTCATCCTTCGATGCCGGTATTTACCTTGTTACTATTGATAAATTCAGCGTTAAGATAGTAAAAGAATAGAGAAGAGATATCGGATACATTTGAAGAACAGATAGTAGTGATAGAATCAATACATAATAATATGTCCCAAACCTGATTCTAAACTTAATTCTAAACTTAATTATAACATACAACTTCAGTGAAAAAGCAGGAAACTTTCAATTTCCTGCTTTTCTTATTGCGTATGATTATTTTTGTTTCTAAATTTGCGGCTCAAAATCAAGCCTCTTTAGCTCAGTTGGTAGAGCAAATCATTCGTAATGATTAGGTCGTGGGTTCGAGTCCCATGAGAGGCTCTTTAATTTAACTCTTTGTCCAGATTGGTTTTTATGGCAGCCAGAAAATCCTGTGTGTTCAGGTAGTTCTCTCTCTTTACGCCATCACCATATACCAGTAAAGCCAAATCTTTGGTCATTTCACCACCTTC
Source organism: Bacteroidota bacterium (assembly GCA_022708505.1). Taxonomy (GTDB): domain Bacteria; phylum Bacteroidota; class Bacteroidia; order Bacteroidales; family Paludibacteraceae; genus Paludibacter. Next base: position 13,537 of record JAKIYP010000050.1, on the reverse strand, counting down.
TACCGTTTTTATGCAGACCTCTTCGAGTTTTTTACTGAAATTAATCAACGATTCGTTTCCGTCTAACTTACCCCTGTGTGCCAATCCACGTGTCCAGGCGAAAATGGAAGCAATCGGGTTGGTCGATGTTTCTTTGCCTTGCTGGTGCTGGCGGTAGTGACGTGTCACGGTACCATGGGCAGCTTCAGCTTCCACTGTTTTCCCATCAGGTGTAACCAATACCGATGACATCAGGCCGAGTGAACCAAATCCCTGTGCAACGGTATCCGATTGCACATCGCCATCATAGTTTTTACATGCCCAAACAAAACCACCGTTCCATTTCAGGGCAGATGCCACCATGTCATCAATCAGTCGGTGTTCGTAGCTTATTCCTGCTTCAGCAAATTTTGCTTTAAATTCAGTTTCATACACTTCCTGGAAGATGTCTTTGAAACGTCCGTCGTAAGCTTTCAGGATGGTGTTTTTGGTCGACATGTAAAGCGGCCATTTTTTTTCTAATGCTACCTGGAATGAAGAACGGGCAAATCCGTAAATAGATTCATCGGTGTTGTACATCGACAAGGCTACACCATCACCTTTGAAATCATAGACTTCCCACTCCTGTGTTTCGCCGTTTTCATTGGTGAAAGTCATTTTCAGTTTGCCTTTACCTTTGATTACCACATCGGTAGCTTTATACTGATCGCCGAAAGCATGACGACCGATTACAATCGGCATATCCCATCCGGGTACTAAGCGGGGAACATTCTTACATATAATCGGTTCACGGAAAACAGTGCCGCCGATGATATTCCTCAGTGTACCATTAGGGGATTTCCACATTTTTTTCAGTCCGAATTCCTCAACACGCGCTTCATCGGGGGTGATGGTCGCACATTTAATTCCTACATTATACTGAAGGATAGCGTTGGCTGCGTCAACAGTTACCTGATCATTTGTAGCGTCCCTGTTTTCGATACCCAGATCATAATATTTAATGTCAATATCCAGATAGGGTAGTATAAGCTGTTCTTTGATAAATGACCAGATAATTCTGGTCATTTCATCCCCGTCCAACTCAACAACGGGATTTAATACTTTTATTTTTTGCATAATCAATATTTAATATAGCGAATAGCTAATAACTATTAGCGAATAGCGAAAATGAGGTGTATATTTCAGTAAGTCGTTATTCGCTATTCGTTATTCGCTAACATTTATCTTTTATTCAGTGGCACAAATGGCATCTTTTCTCCTACATTTTTGTATGCCGGACGGATGATTCGTTTGCTGGCAAAATTAAGCTCTTCGATGCGGTGAGCAGTCCAGCCGGTAACACGCGACATGGCAAACAAGGGTGTGTATACTTCTGTAGGTAATCCCATCACATCATACACAAATCCCGAGTAAAAGTCAACATTGGTACAAACCTGCTTGTTGATGTCAGAACCCTTGAAAGTCATAAATGCATTGATGGCTCTTTCCTCCAGCAGTTCAATGAAAGCAAATTCTTTTTGTCTTCCTTTTTCTTCTGCTAATGAACGGGCAAGCTCCTTCAAAAGGATGGCACGTGGGTCAGAAATAGTATAAACCGCATGACCGATGCCATAAATCAGACCACTCCGGTTGTATGCTTCCTTATTAAGCATTTTGTTTAGATAAGTATCAATTTCTTTCACGTTTGTCCAGTCCTTGATAGCTTCCTTGAGGTGGTCGAACATATCCTTTACTTCGATGTTGGCTCCACCATGTAACGGACCTTTCAAAGAACCGATACCGGCTGCAATCGACGAATAAGTATCAGTTTGTGTTGAACTGGTTACACGAACCGTAAAGGTAGAGTTATTACCTCCTCCGTGTTCGGCATGTAAAATCAAACACAGGTCAAGTAATTTCACATCCAGGTCGGTGTAGTTATTCGGACCTTTAATCATGTACAGGAAGTTCTCTGCCAAAGAAGCACCTTCGAGCGGGTGACGGATGTGTAAAGAACGACCTTGCTGACTGTGCCGCAGAATATTATAAGCATAGGCGATGATAGTCGGGAATTTAGCAATCAGGTCGATTGACTGACGTACTAAGTTATCTCTCGTGATGTCGTCGGCCTGTGGGTCGTAGGTGTACATTTCCAGTACGCTACGTGCCAGGATGTTCATAATGTCCTGACCTTCCAGTTCCAGGATGTTCATCTTCATCTTGGTATCCAGCGCCATCGATTCATTTAAAATGCTCGAAAACGTTTTCAGTTCTTCTTTGTCAGGCAAATAACCGGATAAAAGCAAAAAAGCAGTTTCTTCAAATCCGAGGCGGTTTTCAGCTTCTAATCCATGCACCAAATCTTCGAGGTCGACACCGCGATAGAAAAGTTTTCCGGGTATGGGTTTTAAACCTCCCTCAGGAAGTCTTTCGTAGCCCACTACATCACCTACTTTTGTAAGACCAACCAATACTCCTGTATTGTCTTCATTTCTCAAGCCACGCTTCACATTGAACTGAGTGAATAACTCTTTATCAATGCGGCTGGTAGTTTTAACTGTCTCTGATAATTTATAAATCAGAAAATCCTTCTTTTTACCCATTGTATTATTGTTTTATTTATTCCTAATATTATTTATTCATCGCGTTCAATGCACTGCCTGCTTTGTACCAGCCAATTTGCTGTTCATTGTAAGTGTGTAAGGCTTCGAATGTATCCGTAGTTCCGTCAGCGTGTGTCAGTATCACCACCAGATTTTTACCCGGAGCGAAATCTTTCAGACCGGAGATGCTTATTTTGTCATTTTCACGCACCTTATCATAGTCATTCTTATTGGCAAAAGTCAGTGCCAGCATGCCCTGTTTTTTCAGGTTGGTCTCGTGGATGCGGGCGAATGACTTTACCAGTATGGCTTTTACATTCAGGAAACGGGGCTCCATGGCTGCATGCTCGCGCGATGAGCCTTCTCCGTAATTTTCTTCAGCCACCACAACAGAGCCTAAACCCTGTGCCTTGAATTTTCTGGCTAATGCAGGTACTGCACTGTATTCACCCGTTTCAGGGTCGAGTACAGCATTGGTTTTGTCGTTAAAAGCATTTACGGCTCCTATAAGCATGTTATCGGAAATGTTGTCGAGATGTCCACGGAAACGTAACCACGGTCCGGCCATGGATATGTGGTCGGTGGTACATTTACCTTTTGCCTTGATTAAGAGTGGCAGTGCCGTTAAGTCTTCACCATCCCAGGGTTTGAAAGCTTCCAGCTTTTGCAGGCGATTGGATGCCGGGTCGATGTTAATCTCAATTTTGCTGCCATCAGCCACAGGAGCTACATAACCTGCATCTTTCACGTCGAAACCATTTATCGGGAGTTCATATCCTTTGGGTTCCTGTAATCTAATCTGTTCGCCTTTATTGTTAACCAACGTGTCAGTCAGGGGGTTGAAACACAAGTCGCCCGCGATGGTGAGTGCAGCCACCACTTCGGGAGAACCGATAAAGGTATGTGTGTTCGGATTTCCATCGTTGCGTTTTGCAAAGTTCCTGTTGAAAGAAGTAATGATGGAGTTGGGACGGTTCGGGTCGTCCAATTCGCGTTTCCACTGACCGATACAGGGTCCGCAGGCATTGGCCATGATTACGGCTCCGGCCGACTCAAATTCAGCCAGCACGCCATCCCTTTCGGCAGTATAGCGAACCTGTTCCGAACCCGGGTTAATGATAAACTGTGCTTTGACTTTAAGTCCATCTTCTTTTGCTTTTTTTACAATTGAAGCTGCACGTGTAAGGTCTTCGTAGGAAGAGTTGGTACATGAGCCAATAAGACCGGCTTCCATTTTTTGCGGATAAGCCTTTTCTTTTACAATTTTAGCAAATTCAGAAAGCGGATAAGCGGCATCCGGAGTAAATGGTCCGTTTACATAAGGTTCCAGTTCACTCAGGTTGATTTCAATCAGACGGTCGTAATACTGTTCCGGGTTAGCGGTTACTTCTGCATCTGCTTTCAGGTAGTCTGTATTTTCCAGAGCCAGTGCTGCAACTTCTTCTCTGCCCGTTGCTTTAAGATAAGCTGCCGATTTTTCATCAAAGGGGAATATTGAGGTTGTGGCACCCACTTCGGCACCCATGTTACAAATAGTTCCCTTTCCGGTTGCCGAAATAGATTTTGTGCCTTCTCCGAAATATTCGATTACAGCGTTGGTTCCACCTTTTACAGTCAGTATGCCGGCAAGTTTCAAAATTACATCTTTCGGAGATGTCCAACCAGACATTTTTCCTGTTAGTTTAACACCGATAATTTTAGGCATTTTCAGTTCCCAGGGCATACCGGCCATCACGTCCACAGCATCAGCGCCACCAACGCCAATGGCAATCATGCTCAACCCGCCGGCATTAGGGGTGTGAGAATCAGTTCCAATCATCATTCCTCCGGGAAATGCATAATTTTCCAGTACAACCTGATGAATAATACCTGCTCCCGGTTTCCAGAAACCGATGCCGAATTTATTGGAGACATTACTCAGAAATTCAAATACTTCTTTGTTGTTTTGATTGGCAGTCTGTAAGTCAGGACCGGCAGCTATGTGCGCCTGGATCAGGTGATCACAATGTACCGTTGAAGGAACAGCCACCCGTTCACGACCAGAGTTCATCAACTGCAATAAAGCCATTTGTGCCGTTGCATCCTGCATGGCTACCCGATCAGGAGAGAAGTTAACATAATCAACACCTCTTTTAAATGTATTGATTGCCTCTCCTGTATCGAGGTGAGCATACAAAATTTTCTCCGTCAACGTCATCGGACGATTTAAAATTTTTCTCGCCTTGTTCACTCTTTCAGGTAATGATTGATATACATTCCTGATCATTTCTGCATCAAAAACCATATTTTATGTAATAATTATAATTTTAAACTGTGCTGGCTTTAAAAATTGTATATTTAAACAATATATCTAAAGAAATTATCCAAAGATAATAAAAAAGATAAATTTGAAAATAGTCTGATTCTTTTGCTAATGATATTTTAACAATGAATCATTAATAAAAGTTCAAATGAATTTGGTAATGTATGAATATTTACTTTTTACAAATATAATGATGAAAAAGTACATATTTTATGTTTTATAACAGAAAAATTAAGAACAGGTAATGGGATACTTTAATCCTAAAATGTATACTTTTGTAGTGTTTAAATCCTTATATCATATACAATTTTTTGGTGAAATTAACACATATCTTATGAGTGAACAAACAGTCCGTGATTTTTCAACAGACCAATTTATTGAAACTGATCAACAACTTTCACGCTTAATTTCTAACCTTCCGGGTTTCGTTTACCGCTGCGCTAATGATGCAAACTGGACCATGTTTTATATCAGTGATGTGTGTGAAAAAGTTACAGGTTACAAGCCCGATGATTTTTTGTATAACAGAAAAATCGCATTCAATGACATCATACATCCTGCTTATCAAAAAGAGTTACACGAAGATTGGGAGATCATACTGAAGAAAAACAAATCATTTGAACATGAATATAAGATCATTACAGCTTCAGGTGATGAAAGATGGGTGTGGGAACAGGGGTTTGGGGTTTTTGATGAGAAAGGTAAGTTGATGTATCTCGAGGGTTTTATTCGGGACATTACCGAAAGAAAAACAGTACAGGAAGCTCTTGTCGTCAGCGAGAGGAAATTCAGAGCGTTGTTCAACGAAATGGCTGATCAGGCCGTATTGTGTCGTATCGACAGGAATGAAAAGGGTGAAGTTAAAAACACAAGTATCATTGATTTAAACGAATCATTTATAAGGGTGTTAGGTATCAGGAATCCCTTGGATATTATAGGAAAATCTCCTTGTGACGTGTTGAGGTTAGATAGTATTCCCTATTATAATGAAGTGATGCAAGCGATTTCTGAAGGACGAAATCTTAGCTTTGTTGCCGATTTTGAACCCTTGGAAAAGAGGTTCAAGGTCTCGGCTATTGCAATACAGCAGGATATTTTTGCAATTATTGCATCTGATATTACAGAACTGATGCATTATAATGATGTGTTACTTGAAAAAAACAAAGAACTTGAAAACTATGTGTACGTCACCTCTCATGATTTACGTTCTCCATTGGTAAATATACAGGGGTTCAGTACAAGACTCAGGAAGCATACAGATAAGATTGGAGAATTAATATTGGCATCTGAAATAGATCAGACAACAAAAGAAAATCTCGATGAGTTAATCAAACAAAAGATTCCCCACACACTCGATTATATTTTTAACAGCGTGGGAAAAATGGAAAGGATGCTGAACAGCCTGCTGCAAATTTCCCGAACCGGAAGGATCGCTATGAATATTCAACAGATAAAAATGTATGGTCTGATGTCAAAGGTGATACATGCTGTTGAATACCAGTTACAGGAAATCAATGCCCGGGTCGATATTGAAGATCTGCCTGATTGTTATGGCGATGAAGCCATGTTGAATCAGTTGTTCTCGAACATCATAACCAATGCCGTCAAGTACAGGGACAATCAAAGACAGTTGAAAATAAGCATCAGTGGAGTAAGCAGGTATAAAAAAGTGTTGTACCGGATTATGGACAACGGGATCGGTATTCCCAAAGAACATCTCGAAAAAATCTGGTATGTGTTTTACCGGGTCGATAACAGGCATGTGCCGGGTGACGGTATCGGATTAAGCGTTGTGAAACGCATTGTTGAGAAACATCATGGAAAAATATGGGTAGAATCTACGGAAAGGTATGGAACCACGTTTTTTATTGAGCTTCCTGCTCTTAATTTTTCAGAAAACTAATGATATAAAACAAATGATATGAGTTACAACAGAGAAATTATCATTTTAATCGCAGAAGATGATGACGGGCATGCCGAATTGATTGTGGAAGGTCTCAGGGAAACCGGTTTGAAAAATCAAATCATCAGATTTGATAATGGGAGTGATATATGGGATTATCTTGTTGACGTTCATAAAGAAGGTGGCACTGAAAATAACGCCGAGTATCTGGTGATGCTTGACATTAATATGCCGTTGGTCGATGGTACGGAAGTGTTGAGAAGAATTAAAAATCGTGATGATATGAAGAATATTCCGGTTATCATGCTTACAACAACCGATGATCCGCGCGAAATTGAAAAATGTTATCAACTTGGTTGCAATGTATATATTACAAAACCGGTAGAATTTATTAAATTTGCAGAGACATTACAAAAACTAGGTTTTTTCTTACAGATAATTAAGGTGTGAAATGAAAATTCTGATCATTGAGGATGATGCGGGAATAGCCGAACTGGTACGGTTTGAACTGGAAGATCTCGGATACGAAACTGTATGGGCAAATACCTTTGTCGATGCTGAGCGTATTTTGGAGGAGGTTGATGTTAAACTGATGTTGATAGATTATAAATTAGCCGGTGAAGAAAATGCCGGAGACTGGTTGCAACGGAGAATTAAAGCTAAACTCCCGGTGCCTGCTTTCATCATGTCAACTGGTCAGGGGGATGAGCGTGTAGCGGTGGAGATGATGAAGCTGGGAGCACGCGATTATCTTGTTAAGGATTCCATGTTGATGACCCGCCTTCCGGAGGTGATTAAAAGGGTCTCCAACGATGTGGAGAATGAAATGAAACTCAAGCAAGCTGATGAATTAATTCAAAAGCAGTTGAAATTTACACAACTGTTGATGAATATATCAACTTCGTTTATCAATTTACCATTATCAGAAGTAGAAAATGCTGTTCATGAATCCTTAGCAGACATTTCAAAATTTGTAAATGCAGATCAAAGTTATATAATATATTATGATTTTAAAAATCAAATAGCTACACTCGATTATGAGTGGTGTAATGAAGGTTTTGCTCCCCGTAAGGCTATTTATCAAACTATCCCGATGGAAAAGATGGACAACTGGATACCCAAACACTTAAAAGGTGAAGTTGTTTATGTTTATGATCTTAATCAATATGATCAGCCAAATGTTCGCGATTCGGTATTGAAATATGGGATTAAAAGTGTGATTGCTATCCCGATGATGGACAATGGGAAATGTCTGGGATATGTTAGTTTTGATTCGATTCGTCAGAATCATGTGTATTCGGATAGTGAACAACAACTCTTTAAAGTTTTCACACAGTTGCTTGTTAATATCTACAAACGTCGCCAATATGTAGAAGAACTACATCAGAGCGGAGAAAAGTACCGTTTGTTATTCGAACATAATCCTGAACCGATGGCTATTTTCGATTACGATTCCTTGAGATTTCTGGAGGTAAATGATGCCGCAATTACACATTACGGTTATTCCCGTGAAGAGTTTCTCAAGATGTCGATTAAGGAAATGAGACCAGCCGAGGATAAGGATATGCTCAAAGATAATATTGGTAAATTGTTGAAAACAAACCAGCTAAAACTATCGGCACGACACCTGAAAAAGAATGGTGAGATTATCCAGGTTGAACTAACCAGTTCACAAATCAACTGGAATGGTAAAAAGGCCATTCACATCCTCGTGAACGATGTAACTGAAAAGAATATAGCGCAGGACAAACTGCAGGAAAAAAGAGATATTTTGAAAAAAGTATTGGTTGAAAGTACAGACTTTATTCAGACTCAATCCGGGAATATCAATTTCAATAAATTAACGGATATGATGATAGAGATATCCGGTGCCCGTTTTGTTGCTTTTAACGAGTATTTAAATAATGGTACTGAGTATATGACCAAAAGTATCAGTGGGATCAATGACTTTGTACGTAATTCAATCAATATATTGGGTTTCAATCTTTTCGAAAAGAAATGGAAGGCCGATCCTTTTGTCAATAGTTACAAAGACAGAACATCAATTGAGATATTCGATAGTATACAGGATATTGCCGGCAGGGTATTGCCTAAGTCAGTATTACAGATTATTGAAAACACTTTTAATACAGGTCAAATCGTAGTGGTGTCGACCTGCAACAATAATCAGGTGCTGGGCGATTTTATTCTGATTTATAATAAAGGAAAAGAGATGAAGAACAGTGAAATTATCGAACTCTTTTCAAGTCAGGTGGGATTATATCTTGTCCGTTTGGGTACCGAAAAAGCCATGCGGGTAAGCGAAGAGAAATATCGTTACCTGTTTGAAAATAATCCTCAGTCGATGTGGATCTATGATGTTGATACACTTACTTTTCTGGAAGTGAATAATGCAGCAGTTAAACATTATGGATTCTCGAGAAAAGAGTTTTTATCCATGACACTCTTCGATATTTGTCCTCCCGATGATATTCCGGAATTTGTAAAATCAATTGCCAATATTAAAGATAAGAAGGACCATCTTACCCGCAGGAGACATTTGACTAAAAACGAAGAGATAATTTATGTTGAATTAACCTCAACACCCATTTTATTTGATAACCGGAATGCCCGTCATGTACTGGTTAACGATATTACGAAACGCAAAAAAATGGAAGATGAGCTCAATCGTAAAATGAGTGAACTGCTGGACAACTAAGTTGGAAGAACTGCTTTAATACGCGTTATTGAATGTTGGAAACTCATCATTAGATTTAAATTCATCTTCTTCAATAACAGAAACGGCTTTTTGTAACAGCAGAGAGTTCGGAAAAATATGTATTCCACCATCACGTGTTTTAAGATGTGTGTAGAACGTGAAAATATCTTCCACCCTGGCTTCTATCGGCATATCTTTGTCGAGTATGCGTATATAATCGCCAATCTTAAAAGGAGCTGAGAAATAAATAATGATACCTGCGGTGATGTTACTCAGAATAGACCATTGGGCAAAGAGTGCAACTCCAATTACAGCAAAAATAGATGATAGCGCTACAAATAGGTTTTTGGTGTCGACTCCCCAAATGACAAACAAAGTTATAAAACCAGCCAGATTGAAAAAAATGTTGAATATCCTTATAACCTGACTAATACGCGCTTCAAATTTAAGGCTAATGTGTTTGTATTTTATTACAATCCTTTTTGTAATAAATTTTAATGCCGTGATAATTGCTATTGTAATCAGTGTCCCTATGATTTGTGGGAGATAAGTCAGTAACATATGAAAATTAATTATTTTGTGTTTAATGCAAAGTTAGCTTTATTTTTAGAAAGAGGCAAATCAGCAGACAGTAATAATAAGGAAACCCCTGTTTACAGGTTAGGGTAAACAGGGGTGGGGAGCTGAATTAAACAACACTTTCTTCGCGTTATTCAACTACAACGCTTCTGCGATGCACCGTATGGGCGCTGAAATAACCGAGATTTGCTCCTGAAATATTGCTTACCGGATTGGTGGTATTACTACCTTGTGTAATATTATTGAGTGTGCTGAATCCATAAAAGTATTCAAATACTGCTTTTGAAATGGATTGCATCTCTATTGTTAACGTATCACCCTTATTTAATTTCAGATCCACATTCGTTAAGAAACTTTTGTTTTCTTTCCCGTTGTTTAACCTGTCATTCTCAACGTATGATGCCACCACTTCTCCATTTACGTACTCAATAAACCGATAGTAGTTTACTTCGTCTGCGGGATCGTTATATTCTACTATCACCTCCCATTCCGGCATTTTTACACCTTCTACTTCCGGCATAATTGACTCTCTTACTCTTAATCTCTTAATAAATACCGGCTTTGGCATCCTGTCAACAGATTTTACCTGACTTAAATTTTCTTTTGTTTGAACAGATAGTGAGTAACTGGAACCAGGAATTCCTTTTATTTTAGTCGAGCGATAATGACCCGGTGATACTTCCTGCAGAATTTCGGAATTGCCCGATTCATCTTCCAGCATAACTGTTGCCTGGCTGACTGTGTTATTATTGTTTTCGGTATTAAAATCGATTGTTTTTGACAGAATCACTTCTGCAAACTGCGATTCAGGAACCATTGCTTCTACGACCAATTGAGGTGCGGCTGAATCAAATTCAAACTCTATTGATTCGGTACAAGATGTTAAGATGGTTGCTAACATCAGAAATGGAATTAATAATCCATTGATTTGTCTGTTTTTTGTTGATGTTTTCATAACCTTATATTTTTAAAAGTTGAAATTATATGTCAATGATGGAATTGCTGAAAATAAATAGGTCATAACTGCCTTGGTTCTGTTTGGATCTACGGAATCCTGTTCAAAGTTGATTGAAAATGCATTTTTGCGGGCATAAGCATTGTAAACTGAGAAATTCAGATTACTGCTATATTTTCCCCTGCTTTTAAAATTCCAGGTTAATCCCAGATCTAATCTGTGATAATCCGGCATTCTGTATCCGTTTCTTTCATTATAGTAATACTTAACTTCTCCATTGATGGTGTATCTGCCAGTCGGTAAAGAAACAGCATTTCCGGTTTGGTAAATCCACGTTGCTGAAAAGGTAAGTCTTGGCGATATATCGTACATCCCGACAACTGAAACATCATTGGTAATATCCTGGCGGGCCGGATACCAATCCCCGTTGTTGATTCCCGGGATATTTAATTCTGTTCTGGAAAAAGTATAACTTGCCCAACCATGAAGTTTCCCTTGTTTTTTCTTTAGCATTAGTTCCAAACCATATGATCTGCCATTGCCTTGCAGAAGCTGGCTTTCTAAGTGCTGATTTAGCATGATGTCTGCTCCGTTTTTGAGGTCAACCTGTTCGTGCAACCATTTAAAATAAGCTTCTGCAGAAAACTGATAGTGGTCATCCTTGCTGTTTTGGAAGAATCCGAGTGAGGCCTGATCGCTTTTCTGTGGTCTAACGTTATTGCTCGACATAATCCAGATATCAACTGGCAACGAAACATTCTCGCTTGCTGTTATCATGTTGATATGTTGTGTGTGAGTCGAATAGGCCATTTTTACTGATTGAGACCGGTTGATTATATGGGTTATACTTAATCTTCTTTCTGGTGAAAAATATGATTTAACCACTTTGTTTTTACCATGGGTAACAGTATCTGTTGGAATTCCGCTTTCATACCTGTAGAAGTCGCCCGGACCATAGAGTCTAAAAGTGTTAAGCCTGATTCCGTAATTGATTATCCAACTGGATGAAGGATGGAACTCGTGACTGAAATACAAGCTGTTTTCCCTTCCGTTTCTATCCTGAATTCTTATCGGATGTACAATAGCATCTTCGTCGGCAATCAACTGCCCGGGTGTGATGTTATGTGCAAGAAAATCATAACCAAGAATAAATCTACTGTTCTCTGTGAGGAAATAGTTGAATTCATGTTTAAAGTTATAGGTTGTAATGCCTGAAAGCATGCTGAATACTGAAGGTTCGAAAGCCAAATCTACTTTATAGTCGAAATTGCTATAAATTATGGATGTATTACTGAACAACCTGTCACGCCAGATGCGGTTCCACCTGAATGAGGCAGTGCGGTTTCCCCATTCCAGTCCAAAGCGACCCGGAACTCCGAAATTATCACGTCCTGTATATGCAGCCAGAAAAATCTGATCCTTATTGTTGATTTTGTAGTTAGCTTTTACATTCAAGTCATAGAAATGCAGGGTGTTATTACTTAAATCCGGGTCATTTGTAAGTTTCAGCAACATATCTACGTATGTTCTTCTACCAGCAACAATGAATGATCCGCGATCTTTCGCAAGCGGTCCTTCAATGGCAAGTCTCGATGAGATTAGTCCGAGCCCCCGTTTACTTCGAAAGATTGATTGTTACCATCTTTCATCCTGATATCCATCACTGAAGAAATTCTACCCCCATATGCTGCAGGTGCTGTGCCTTTATAAAGTGTCATTTCCTTGATAGCATCGCTGTTGAAAGTGGAAAAGAATCCCAGTAAGTGATTAGGATGGTAAACAATGGCCTCATCCAGTAAAATAAGATTCTGCCCGTTATTTCCACCTCTTACATAAACACCATTATTTCCATCCCTGACTGCTGTGACTCCCGGGGTAAGTGATATGGTTTTCATGATATCCTGTTCTCCAAAGAAAACAGGGACTTTATTAATCTCACTAACCAATAACTTTTCAGAACCTATGTTTTTTAATATAATATTGTCATTTCTTCTGAATGGTAAAACTTCAATCTCTTTTAATTCGGTAGTCATCTCAGTCATTCTGAATTGATGACGATAGTCAGCTGTTAAATGAATGTTAAGAACATTGGTTTGATATCCCAGATAAAATACTTTGAGCGTATAGGTTCCTTCGGGTAAAGTAAGCGCGAAATAGCCATAATTATTAGTTGAAATTCCGGTGCCGGGTAATTCTTCTACTGCAACTGAAGCTCCTGCCAGGGTTTCACCATTATTTTTATCAACGACAGTTCCACTAACTGTGTAGGTGTTTTGTGCTACAAGTAATGTAACGGTATTGAATAAAAACAATATGTTGAATAAATACTTCATAAACTGATTAATAGCCTTTTCTTAAAAAATAAAATTTCTGAACAATTTAAAATTGTTGTGTTTTGAATCGTATAATGGGAAATAGCAATCATTGATTTTTTGAATCTTACCTTCATCCAGTAAACTTTTCGTTACAAAGCCCAATTTCATCCTTTTTTCACCCAGGGGCGCTTCCATGTCGGAAATCTTAACTCCCTGCTCGTTCT